>JBGSWC010000254.1:0-24831 GCA_041752635.1 Pirellulales bacterium
CCCAAATCGTTCGCGGCAGCGCGTGTGCGGTTTTCAAGATCGATCGCGCGAACGAATTGGGGGAGAGGGAGTACGGATGGCGGGTTGCGACGAAAGAATATCGTCCTTCTTGCCCCCTCTCCCCAGAAACATTGACGACGAGGGGCTTGGTGTTCACAGTACCGCCTGCTCGTCAATGTTTTGGGGGAGAGGGCCGGGGTGAGGGGGCAGGCGTCACGAGCGATTTCGACGCTTGAATTCCGCCCGCAGGCCGATCGACTGCGCAATGGCAATCGCAACAGCCTCCACATCGTCAAGCACAACTTCATTGCTAAAGCGAATCACCCGCCAACCATCCGCCTCCAGACGTTCCTGTCGCGATCGATCGTTTTCGTACACGTAGTCGTGATAGCCACCGTCGATTTCAATGATCAAGCGATGTTCAATGCATGCAAAATCGACGATGAACGGTTCGATCGGCAACTGGCGGCGGAACTTAAGGCCGGATAGTCGACGGCCGCGGAGTGCGGCCCAGAGAAGCGACTCGGCTTGGGTTTGACGTTCACGAAGCTCGCGAGCGCGGGTCGTCAATTGTGGGTCTTGACGTCTTGGCATGCTCGCTCAAACCCCCTCACCCCGGCCCTCTCCCTCTGAGGGGAGAGGGAGCAGGATAAGTCTCGGCGCGCTCCCCCTTGGGGAAGAGGGAGTACAGATGAAAGGTGGCATTGACGATGAATTCGTTCCTCTTGCCCCCGCTCCTTCACGAGAAGAGCCTCTTGCCCGCTCTCTCGCACGGGGAGAGCCACTTGCCCTCTCTCCCCCTCGGGGGGAGAGAGCCGGGGTGAGGGGGACGCGGTGGCGCGCTTGCGAATACCGCTAATTCTTCAACAGCTGCGTGACCTTCGCTTGCATCTTGTCTGCGGACTTTGTCCTGTTGACCTGAATGTCTCTTTGCGTCTCCATAATCTTCGTTTGCGTCTCCTGCATGATTTGTTGTCTCTGTTCCTCGGACTTTTTCGCCGACGCCTCGATTTGCTTCTGAATCTGTTGGTACTGGTTGAGTGTCGCCTGCATTTCCTGCATGTGCTTGGCGTGGTCTTTGGCAAGTTTGTCGAGCAGTTTCGCCTTGTCTTTGTCGAGACCTTCTGATTTATTTTTGGCCATGGTCCGGCTCCAATGGATATTCGTAGGTAAGTTTGAAGTTCAACCCTTCATATTGCTGATCGTTTTCATGGCGTTGTCGTGCTGCTTCTTCATGATATTCGACGTCATATCGAGCATTTTTTGGTGCTGCTGGAACAACTGCTGCAATTCCGTCATCTCCATTTGTCCATCCTTAACTTTCTTAAGCGCCTTTTCGATTTCCGCACCTTGCTTGACGACCTCTTCGAGCTTTTTCTTGACTTTGGCGTGCTCGCTGACAACTTTGTCTACCTGTTTGGCGCTCTCTTTGTCGGGTTTGGCTTTGGCCATTGGAAGGACTCCTGGCTATGTTTTGAGAAGGTAGAAGCGGAGTTCCGATTATGGTTTCGGTTGAGGTAGGCCGCAAGCTGATTGTGTAATTAATCTGCTGCAAACGGCTCATCGCAACAGCACGGTATTCAGATCGCGAATGTAGGTTGAGTATGCATTCGCCATCGGCCGGCCCTTCGCGCCCCCGGTCTCGTCACAGGTCGCCTTAGCATCCACCTTCTGGCGACGGTGGCTACACAAACCGCGCGAGAACCAACTCCGCCACATCCGTATCAGCATACGAATCGGCCGACAGCTTTATCCCCGCCGAGCTCAGCAGCACGGCTTTCTCGTTGCCGGCCACGGCCACACCATGCGAGCCTTTCACGAGCGTCGCATCGAGCGGAATGCTCTTCGTGGGCATGTCGATGAACAACTCGACCGGGTCGTAGCCCGGCTTTTTGTGGATGTCGACGGTGCGGGCGTAAGGTGGCGCCTTCGCGTCGTCGGTCCACCAGTAGTAGGCTTGCCAGCTGTTGGCCTTCGATAGCAACACGACGTCGCCCGCGCGTGGGTGATCGAGCCCAATCGAACTCAGTTCGTCGCGCGTCAGTACGCGGTCGATACCCTGTTCGCGTTTAAAGCGGTCAACGACTCTGGCTATCGTCGCAGCGTCAGCATCTTTGACGAATACGTGACTGAATTGATGATCGACCAGCGCCCACGCCGGGCTGTTCACGACATCGAGTTGCTCGCACGAGTCGTCGCCAGTAAATGAAATTAAATCGAGTTCGCGTAGTACGCGGTTCGGATACGCGACGTGGTCGACCGGTTGAATAACGTATTCGCTAGCGAGAAGCCAATCGACGGGTTCGGCGTGAGCGGCAGTCACTTCGCGGATCAGCTTTTCGAGCACCCCATCGAGTTCGTCGAGCGCCGTCATCGCGGCTGGCGAGTCGGGACCGGTTCGTTGGGCGGCATAGTCGAGGTGTGGTAAATAAATGTACGCAAAATCGGGCTCGTCCCGCTTAGCCATCCAAGCGGCGCTGTCGGCGATCCAGGCGACCGATTTGACGTTAGTCATTGGTCCCCAGAAGTTCATCAGCGGAAAGTGACCGAATGTATCGCGGAGGTCGCCGTACATCATTTCGGGCTTGGTATAGCACCACAGCGATTCGCTGCCATCGGGATTGTGGATGGGGGCCGGTGTGCAAATCAAATCGGCCCCACAGCCTTTGTGGTGCATCGGAAACCAAACGGCACTTTTGATGCCGGGATTGTTTTCGTGCAGCTTGTCCCAAATCTGCGGCGCTTGGATGCAGTCATTCCAAGCGGTCCACATTTCCACTTGTCCTTCCTTTTCGTGGCCCTTCTCTCGCCAAAAAAATCCATTGGCTACCACACCATGCGCGCTCGGCAAGACGCCGGTCGTCATGTTCGCCTGCACCGGGCAGGTGACCGCCGTAGTACTGGGGACAATGGTCGCCAGCGAGCCCCCCTTGAGTTGGGCCATGGTGAGAGGCAATCGTGCGACGTCGCTGGTTCGCAAGCCAGGGATGGTCAGAAGGTAGAGGGGCATAATGTAGCCACCGTCGCCAGACGGTGGACCTAGATGGGGAGTGAAAGGCAGGTTCATCCACGCTCGTTGAGAGCGTGGCTACATTTATTGGGTCACGTCACACCATCATAATGCTTGCACTGCTCTTCTGTCAGATTGCGTTAAGCGTTAAAGTTCCCGCGACCGATATAAATTCTCGCCGGGGGGCGGTGCGCCTGGAGTAGAACTTGTCTTACGCTAGCAGCCAACTGCCGACCCCGGTCGAGCGTCCCGGCATTTTTGCCGCGACGTTAGAGTCGGTTGCCGACTTGGGCGAAGTCGTCATCGATTCGGTGCGCGGGTTGGGCGAGCTGACGCTGTTTTTCCTCAGCACACTGAGCTGGATGGCGACCCGGTGGCCTCGTCGTGAGACATTGTTTGCATCGCTCTATCAAATCGGCGTCCGCAGTTTGCCGGTCGTTGCCCTCACGGGCACATTTATCGGCATGGTGCTGGCGGTGCAATCCTATAGCCAATTCCGCGCGTTTGGGCTCGAAACACAACTCGGCGCCGTCATCAACCGCAGCATGTTCCGCGAATTGGGGCCGGTGCTAGCGGCGACGATGCTCGCCGGCCGCGTGGGGAGCAGCATCGCAGCCGAACTCGGCACGATGCGGGTTACCGAGCAAATCGACGCGCTCGTGAGCATGGGGACCAACCCGATTCGCTACCTGGTCGTGCCCCGGTTTATCGCTTGCCTGTTTATGATTCCCTCGCTCACGCTCATGGCCGTGTTCATGGGAGTCGTTGGCGGCGGGTTTTATTGCACGTTCGTGCTCGACATCGATCAGTACTATTATTTCTCGAACGCTCGCTACATCGGCGCCAACGGGGATTTGTTCTACGGAATTACCAAGAGCTTCTTTTTCGGCGCAGCGATTGCCATCCTGAGTTGTTACCGTGGATTCCACTGCGCCCCCGGTGCCGAGGGAGTCGGCCGGGCATCGACAGCGGCCTTTGTGCAGTCGTTCGTGGTGATTTTGGTATTCGATTTGTTGCTGTCGATTACGCTCGACAACGTTTACTACTGGCTTTGGCCGCACGAGGCACGTTAGTGAACGACAGATCCGTCAATGGCGAAATGCACATTGCCACACGTGGGCTCTCGGTCCGCTTTGGTCGGCAGCAGGTGTTGCGCGATGTGACACTCGAAGTGCCGCATGGTCAGACGCTTGCCATCATCGGCGAAAGTGGTTGCGGCAAGACCGTGCTGCTCAAGACGCTCATCGGATTGATACAGCCGACAATGGGCGAAGTCAGCTTTGCGGGCCAACTGTTACGTGGGCTCAGCGAAAAGCAGATCACCCAGGTGCGCACGAAATTCGGCTTTGTGTTTCAGAACGCCGCCCTGTTCGACAGTCTGAGCATTGCCGACAACGTGGCATTTCCGCTGCTCGAACACAACCGAGCCAAGGACGAAGAGGCTTACCGCATTGTCCGCGATCGCTTGGCCGAAGTGGGACTGCCACCGGCCGTGATGGTCAAACGACCGGCCGAGCTGTCGGGCGGTATGCGCAAGCGTGTTGGCCTGGCCAGAGCACTGATTATGGAGCCCGAAGTGCTACTTTACGACGAGCCGACGACCGGTCTCGACCCGATCATGACCGACGTAATCAACGAGCTGATGATTCGCACCCGCAATACCCATCCGGTCACCAGCATCGTCGTCACTCACGACATGAGTAGCGCGCTCAAAGTATCGGATCGCATCATCATGCTCTATCCGTTAAGTCGCCTCGACGAGGGCGAGCCGCAAGTCATCTTCGATGGAACTCCGAAAGAAATAGCGCAGTGCAAAGACCCGCGCGTCGCGCAGTTTTTGCGAGGCGAAGCAGGCGATCGGTTAGAGAGTGCTTGATTTAATCGCAGAGGACGCCAAGAACGCGGAGCGATTTTGCGTAGCATCCAACAAGGAAGACTGCGATTTTGGCGGAAGTTGAAAAAGAATATCTAACGACTTTTCGATGCAAAATGAAACACAGCACAATTGCACAAATCTAACTTTTGTCCTTTGTGCTCTCCGCGTCCTCCGCGGTTCAGAGATAACGACCAAAAGGTAAAGCCATGTCTGATCGCAAAGTCGAAACTCGCGTGGGTGCGGTCGTGTTGTTCACTCTCGGTTTTCTTGGGCTATTGCTCGTTCTGAATAATCCGGTGGCGTCGCCGTTTGGGAAGGGTAAGAAAGAAATCTACGTTTTGCTCGATAAAGCCCCCGGTGTCGGCATCAACACGCCAGTCCGGAAGGATGGCATTCCTATCGGTTACGTTTCAGCGATCAAATCGGACGCTGATGGCGTTACTCTGACGGCTCGTATCGATCAAGATGTACCGATTTACATGAGCGATACATGCACGGTCGAGCCGTCATCGATTTTTGGCGATGCTGTCGTGCAGTTCTCGCGTGGCGAACGCGTCGGCCCACCGGTCGAGTTGTCGGCGGCAACGACGATTATCGGCACGGCGCTGCCCGATCCCATCAACGCGCTCACGAAAATGCAAGCCGATCTCGGTCCGGCGGTGCAGCAATTGGGCGAAGCAGGCGAAAAGGTGGCGATTCTCGCCGACAAGATCAACATCGCGCTCGGCGAAGACATCGGCCAACAACGCATTCAATCGGTCATGGACCGGCTGGCCGTTGCCCTCGACGACTTTTCGCGGGTGATGAAAGGGGTCGACGAGATTCTTGGCGATCAGGAGCTGCGCGGCAACATTCGTTCGGCCATCGACGACATTCC
This sequence comes from Pirellulales bacterium, assembly GCA_041752635.1. Taxonomy (GTDB): domain Bacteria; phylum Planctomycetota; class Planctomycetia; order Pirellulales; family Lacipirellulaceae; genus JBGSWC01. The sequence goes on from JBGSWC010000254.1 coordinate 5,764, forward strand.
CGTTCTGGTAGCCGAAGCACGGCAAGCGGTCGGCGAAGCCCGCACGGTGCTCGGTAATGCTGGCAATTCGATTGAGAACATCGACCGGGTGGTCGTCAGTGCCGAGAACAATCTGCGCAACATCGAAGGTCTCACCGAACCGCTGGGCCAGCGAGGCGAACAACTGTCGGAACTTATCATTACCTCGATCGAAAACATCGACGTTTTGACCGGCGACTTGTCGAAATTCGCCTATGCACTCAATAACAGCGACGGAACCATCGCCCGACTCGTTCGCGAGCCAGAGCTGTACGACAACGTCAATCAAGTTGTGAAGAACGTAAACATTGTTGTGACACGCGTTTACCAGCAGATTCAAGACCTGCGTCCGATCATGGACGATATTCGGGTCTTCACCGATAAGATCGCCCGCAACCCAGGGAGCATTGTGAGGGGCGCGGTCGAGCCGAGCATCCGCAAGTAGCGTCGCCTTTGGTTGCCAACCGGTGCGTTTGGGGCTATCGTCTCGTACAATAGTGTGCGATTCGTAGTCCCGCAGGTGCTTCCAAAAATGACCGCTACTGCCTCTGTTAGCGATAAGACAATCGCCGACGCCAACGCTGTGCTCGATGCCCACACGGTCGAAACCGTACAGTGGCATTTCCACGAGTCCACCGGCTGCCCATTTTGGCTTGAGAAAAAGAATGAACTGAAGTTCGACCCGCTCACCGAAGTCCATTGCTACGACGACCTCAAGAAGTTTCCGGAGTTCGAAGACGAGTGGCTGCGTGGCGGACCGGTACGCCGCTGGGTTCCGAAAGGACTCGCCGACAAGCCCGTCTATGTGTTCGAAACAGGCGGCACGACCGGCATCCCTAAGAGCCGCATCGCCATCGACGACTTTCGTACCGACTATTCGCTGTTTAGCGACACGCTGCCCGACAAGTATTTTCCGCCGGGTGCGAACTGGTTGATGCTCGGTCCAAGTGGCCCTCGTCGTTTGCGACTGGCTGTTGAGCATCTGGCCCAACACCGCGGCGGGATCTGTTTCTGCATCGACCTCGATCCCCGGTGGGTGATCAAGCTCATCAAGAAAGGCTGGATGGAGCACCTCGAAGCGTATAAGAAACACTGCATCGATCAGGCAATCACGGTACTTGGTGCCGGACACGACGTGAAATGCATGTTTGGTACGCCCAAGCTCATTGAATCGCTCTGCCTCGAACTCGAAGAACGGGGCACCAGCTTGGCCGAGCAAGGCATTACCGGCATCTTCAGTGGTGGCACCGAGTTCACTCCGCAGTGGACAAAGTTCTGTGTCGAAGAACTCTTCGGCGGTCCGCCCGAGGTGAGCGGCATTTATATGACTCCCACCTATGGCAACACGCTCATGGGCCTCGCTTGCAGCGAACCGGTTACCAAAGAAAATGGTTACAAAATCACCTATCACGCGCCGCAGCCTCGTGCGGTCGTCGAAGTCGTCGACTTCGACGACACGAACAGCTTGGTCGGCTTTGGCGAAACGGGTCGAGCGAAGCTGACGACGCTGACCAAAGAATTCTTCGTCCCCGGTTTCCTCGAACGCGACGAAGGCGAACGCGAACCCCCGCACGAGAAATACCCCTGGGACGGCATCAGCGGGGTGCGACCCTTCCGACGCTTAGCCGAAAGCACCACCGTGGGCGTATACTGATGAAGGTGCGTCAAATCCTTCGTTTGCTTCTTGATGATGGGTGGCAGATCGTTCGTCAGCGTGGTAGCCATCGACAGTTACAACATCCGACGAAATCCGGAACTGTGACCGTCGCCGGCAAACCAGGCGATGAATTGCACCCGAAAACTGAAGCATCGATCCGAAATCAGGCGGGGTTATAGGAGAAATCATGCGTTATGTCGTTATCATCCGCCGCACGGGTACAGGATACAGCGTCGACGTCCCCGATCTTCCCGGTTGTATCGCCACCGGCACCACTATCGAGCAGGCGCGTCAAATGATTTCTGAAGCAATTGAAATGCACTTGGAAATGATGCAGCAATCGGGCGATGTCATTCCCACCCCCACCGACACGTACCAATTCGCGATTGATGACGAAGCGAGCGAAGAACTCTGCACGTGGGTGGAAGTCGATGAGTCTCGTGCGCCAGCAGTAAATTGAGTGACAGAGTCGCAGATCTTTACCTATCTCAGTTCATCCGCGTTCAACTGCGGCCCAAAAATCTCGAATCCAACCTGCCACCTGACCCCCGCACACTTTCCCTCAGATATGATCGAACTACCCGCTATCCGTTGGGGCGAACCTTACGAGTCGCTCGAAATTGACGAAGTCAATCATTTCTACACCGGCGAGCCGGTTGCCAAGGTCCACACGGTGGGAGCTGGCATCATTCGCCGCGACGCAAAGAAAGCGCGCAACGCTCGTCGGGCACTGCAAGCAATGTCGCCGGCCGAGTTGATCGACCGCTGCAAGCAGGCCGGCGAATTGTTCGAGTCGGGAACAGTCTCCATTGGTGATTGCACGCAGTCGCCCGATGAGTTCGTCCAGCAACAGTCGGCCACCACCGGCATGCCGATTAGCATGTGCAAGGCGAACGTCACGAAGAATGCTTTTGTGCTCAAGAACATCGATCAAATACTCGATTGTCTGACACGCGGCCTCGACCTCAATATCCTGGCCCAAGGCTATGGCGAAGAGGGGCGCGGTGTCACGGTGTCGTACCAGGCCCAATGCGATGCGCTCGGTGCCGTGCTGCCCAGTAACTCGCCCGGTGTGCATACGCTGTGGCTGCCGGTGATCGCGTTGCAAATGGGACTGGTGTTGAAGCCGGGCAGCAGCGAGCCGTGGACTCCCTATCGTGTTTATGCAGCCATGGTCGAAGCTGGCATTCCCCGCGAAGCATTTTGTTTGTATCCCGGCGCCGGTGCCGAGATCGGTGGGGCCATTCTGGCCACTTGTCGGCGTAGTATGATTTTCGGCGGCCCCCAAACGGTCGACCAGTACGCTGGCAATCCGGGCGTGCAAGTTCACGGACCGGGGTATAGCAAGATCTTGCTGGGCGATGATTGCGCCGATCTGTGGGAACAATACATCGATCTGATGGCCGACAGTGTTTATCGCAACGGCGGTCGTAGCTGTATCAACGCGTCGAGCATCTATGTGCCCAGGCACTCGCGAGAGATAGCCGCCGCCTTGGCCGCCAAACTGGGGCCCATCGAGGTGTTGCCTCCCGACGACGAAAACGCCGGCCTCGCGGCATTCACCATCGAAGGCGCAGCGGCCGCGATTTATAAGTCGATTCAAAAAGACTGCGAGAGTCCGCTAGTCACCGATATGACAGCCGACTACGGCGAGCGGCTCGTCGAAAAGCCGCCGGTCGCCTATCTGCGGCCCGTGGTGTTGCATCACAGTTCCCACGAGTCTGAGTCGCGGAACAAAGAATACATGTTTCCCCTGGTGAATGTGGTCGAGTGTCCCCAGTCGGCCATGCTTGCATCGATTGGCACCACGCTCGTTTGCACAGCCATTACCGCCAACGAAACGTTCAGCCGCGAGTTGATCGATAGCGTCGAGATCGATCGATTGAACCTGGGGCCCGTTCCCACGCCCAAACTCGATTGGTTGCAGCCACATGAGGGGAATTTGATCGAGTTCCTGTATCGGAGCCGCGCAGTTCAGCTCGCATGATCAGGCAAGTTTCGCCGTTGTGTTAATTCGATTGTCCCGCCCCACTCCTGCCCGCCTTTGCCATGACGTTCGATTTTCATTGCCCGACGCGGATTGTCTTCGGTCCGGGCAGCATCAGTCGGCTGGGCGAGCTGGCGTCTTTCGTAATCGAGCGCGGTCGTGTACTCGTCGTCAGCGACCCGGGCATTGAGAAAGTAGGACATACGCAGCGTGCCCTCGACCAACTCAGTGCCGCCGGTTTCGAGCCATTGGTGTTTGATGGACTTCGCGAGAATCCCACGACGGAGCATGTCGAAGCGGGACTCGCCGTCGCTCGCGATTACTCGCCAAAATTAATTGTAGCGGTTGGTGGTGGCAGCAGCATGGACTGCGCGAAGGGCATCAACTTCGTCTACAGTTGCGGCGGGCGGATGCAAGATTATTGGGGCGTTGGCAAAGCGACTGCCGACATGCTGCCGATGATTGCCGTGCCAACCACTTCGGGTACCGGGAGCGAAGCGCAATCGTTCGCCCTCATTTCCGATGCCCAGACGCACGTGAAAATGGCGTGCGGCGATAAACGGGCGGCGTTTCGCATTGCCCTGCTCGACCCCGAACTCACCCTCACGCAACCCGCCAGCGTGACAGCGCTCACGGGCGTCGACGCGATTAGTCATGCCGTCGAGACACTTGTGACGAAGAAACGGAGTCAACTTAGCCTTGCGTTCAGCCGCGAAGCGTGGCGGTTGTTGTGTGCCGGCTTTTCGCAAGTGCTCGATCATCCCAACGACATGTCGGCCCGAGGTTGGATGCAGCAAGGCGCCTGCTTCGCTGGATTTGCCATCGAGAATTCGATGCTCGGCGGAGCCCACGCGATGGCCAATCCGTTGACCGCTAAGTTTGGAATTGTGCATGGGCAAGCGGTGGGAGTGATGTTGCCACATGTGGTGAGCTTCAATTCGACGCGTGATTCGGGGGCGTGGCGCGCGTATAATGAGCTAGCTCGCGAACTCGACGACACAGACGGCCCACTAACGAGTGATGCCAGTCAACTCAAGCAATACCTGCAGCGTCTACTGACTCGAGCCGGTTTGTCGACTTCGCTGAAGACACTGGGAGTCGACCGCGCGTCGCTTCCACAACTCGCAAGCGATGCCACGATGCAATGGACCGGAAACTTTAACCCCGTTGAAATGTCAGCCGCCGATTACTTGACACTCTACGAGTCGGCTTACGAATAACTATGGCAAGTGCGAAATTATCGGTGTTCATACGTGTTCATCTGTGGCTCACAGTTTTTGCGATTACTATCGCAATCGCAGGCATAGTTTTGGCCGACGATTGGCCGATGGTCCGTGGGAACTTGCAAGCGACCGGTGTCGCGACGACATCGCTCCCCGAAGAACCGGTCGAACTTTGGCAACTAACGATCGACGGCTCTGGCTTCGAAGCGACTCCCGTAGTCGCGGGAGGCACCATCTATGTCGGCGACTTCGACGGCACGTTTCATGCATTTGCGCTCGCCGACGGCAAACCGCTGTGGAGCAAGTCGTTTGAGCAATCAGGTTTCTTGTCGGCCGCGCTGGTTGCCGAAGGCAAGGTTATCGCGGGCGACTTTAACGGGATGGTGCGGGCATTCGATGCCAAGAGTGGCGAAGTGGTGTGGGAGCACGAGCTCCCCGCGGAAGTCTTCGCCGGTCCATCGCTCGTTGGCGATCGAGTTTTACTCACTTGTGAGGCTGGAGTGCTGACTGCGCTCAACTTGACCGACGGCACCAAAGCGTGGGAGTTCTCGATCGACCAGCCTTTGCGCTGTGCTCCGACGGTCGTCGATGGCAACGTCATGCTCGCGGGTTGCGATGGGGCGCTGCATGCTGTATCGGTCGAGTCGGGAGAAGAGATCACGCAAGTAAAAATCGACGGCCCGACGGGCACGACGCCAGCCGCACGCGAGGGTGTGTTGTACTTTGGCACCGAGCAAGGTTCGTTCTACGCAGTGAAACAAACCAAAACTCCCACTCTCGAAATACTCTGGCGTTTCGTCGACCCTCGTCGTGCCCAGGGCATCCGCACGGCTGCCGCGGTGAACGACAAATTGGCCATTTACGCGAGCGAAGGCCGCACGGTTTACGCCCTCAACATCGCAACCGGAAAAGAAGCGTGGCAATTGCCGCTCCGCCAACGGGTGTCGAGTTCGCCGGTCATCGCTGGCGAGCGCGTCGTGGTGCTCACCGAGCGCGGCGAAGTGATGTTGCTCAACATCGCCGACGGCAAGACCGTCTGGGAAATCACCACCGGCGGCAGCTTTAAGTCGTCGCCCGTCGTCGTCGACGGCAAACTGATCGTCGCCAACACCAACGGTAAAATCACCTGCTACGGAAAGGAAGAATAACCGCCGATTCACGCCGATAGACGCAGATGAAATAGTTTCTGTATCTGTGTTCATCTGCGTCCATCGGCGGTTCCCTAAACCATGCCTGAAGCAACAAAAACCGAAGTCGGCTCCTACTTCATTAGCAACTATCCCCCCTTCTCGCAGTGGGCGGCTGATAACTTGCCCGATGTCGAGGCGGCAATGCAATCGCCGCCCGGCGATGTGCCGCTGGGGCTTTACTTGCACATCCCGTTCTGCCGCAAGCGGTGCAAGTTCTGTTACTTCAAGGTCTTCACCGATAAGAACGCTCAGAATGTCGAGCGATATCTTGCCGCACTCTCGCGCGAGATCGAACTGGTTAGCAAGCTCCCGGTGATGGGCGACCGGCCGTTTCGTTTCGTTTACTTCGGTGGCGGCACCCCCAGCTATTTGTCGAGCCGCCAGCTTCATCGACTCGTTGATCGGTTGCGGGCCAACATCGATTGGAGCCTCGCCGAAGAAGTCACCTTCGAGTGCGAACCGGGCACGCTCAGCGAAGCAAAAGTTGGTACGCTTCGCGAGATTGGCGTGACGCGACTGAGCCTTGGTGTCGAGCATTTTGATGACGAGATCCTTCGTATCAACGGTCGCGCACACGAGTCGCCCGAAATCGAAAAGGCGTGGCCCTGGATTCAGGCGGCCGGTTTCAAGAATGTGAACATCGACCTCATTGCCGGCATGATGGGCGAGACCTGGGAGAAATGGCAAGAAACGGTCGACCGCGCCGTGGCGATGGATGCCGATAGCGTGACCATCTATCAGATGGAACTGCCTTTCAATACCGAGATTAGCAAAGACCTGCTCTCGTCGGGTGCCGAAGCGCCGGTCGCCGATTGGTCGACAAAGCGCGATTGGGTCTCCTACGCCTTCGACAAGTTTGCCGAAGCGGGCTACATCACTTCCAGCGCTTACACGATGGTCAAACCCGACGTCATTTTCAGTTACCGCGACAACCTGTGGCGAGGGAGCGACCTGTTGGCTACCGGCATTGCGAGTTTCGGCCATGTGTCGGGAGTTCATTATCAGAATCGTCCCGAGTGGGAAGACTACATCGCCCCACTCGAGGACGGCAAACTGCCGCTTGGTCGAGCTTTGCGAATTACGACCCACCAGGCGCTCGTTCGCGAGATGGTATTGCAACTCAAAAAAGGTTGGCTCGACCCTGCGTATTTCGAATCGAAATTTGACGTCAATATTCTCAGCGATTGGCAATCCGTTTGGAATGGCTATGTTGATGACGGCCTAGTGACCATCGATGACGGCCGAATCCATTTGACGCGCGAAGGTCTCTTGCGAGTCGATAGTTTGTTGCCGGCCTTTTTCGAGCCCGAGCACCAGAACGTTCGCTACACATGAACGACCGCGCAATTTGGATGCGCTCGTAGCCGGAGTGGCAACACTTCGGAGCATTTTCGCTCGTTTCCAGACCTCTTGCGAGTCTGCCTACCGACTACGCATTACCTTTGCACAGTGTCGTTCGATAAGCGCGCGACGAGCTGCATTGCAGCCGGGTTCGCGGAGTCGAGCGCGATGGCTTGTTGGGCGAACGCGATCGCTTGGTTGGGATTTCCCGTCGCAATTGCGGCTTCGGCTTGCAGGCAACAGAGTTCGGCGGAGGGATTGCCGCGACGCATTGCAAGGTACAGACTCTCGGCCGCTGCCTGCGGGCGATTCAGAGCGAGGTAAGTTTGCCCTTCGAGCAGCAGCGCCTGTTGTGGTTCCTGGCCGGGCGGATAGCAGTCGAGCCATTGGTGTATTGACGTTAGACAACGCTGAGGTTCGTTGCGGCTTTGATGAAGCTTCGCGAGCTCGAACAGCGCGTCGGTGTTGTTGGGTGCGAGTGACAGCGCACGATTAAGGTCGGCGAGCGCCTCGTTCGATCGATTTTGCCGCCCAGCGACTTTGCCACGCAGCAACCACGGTTCGCTTAGCGTTGGCGCTGCGATGATGGCCGCCTGCGCACACTCGCCTGCTACTTCGAAGTCGCCAACCACAAGGTGCATCTCTCCCGCACGGACAGCCGTGTAGGGGTTGGCCGGTTCGAGTTCGCGTGCTCGGTCGATCTCGACGATCGCGGCAGCCAGTTCACCTTTTTGCCACAGAGTCTCGGCCAAGTGCTTGCGCGCGTCGGCGTCGGTCGGAGCGGCTTCGGCAGCCCGACGCAACAGGGCTTCGGCCTCATACCATTTGCCAAGCTCCATCGCCGAGATGCCCTGCCGCGACAACTGTCGGCACGCATCGATCGACTCGGGCGATTTGGTCTGTCGCATACTCGCACAACCGCTCGCGAATAGTGTCGCAGCAGTCATCAAAGCGACAGATGTTATCCGACTGACCATCGGCAATTTACTAAGCGGAAAAGGCGCAAGCCGCGGCAACCGGCCTTATCAGGCATCGGAACGACTTGAAGCGGGAGCTTAACAATTCGTCGATGGTGCCAACAATATCAGCCGGGCTGCTAGCATCGCAAACGGATTGCGAGTCTTTATTGATTAACTTCTCCTGATTGCGACATCGGCCCCAAAAATAAAGACTCCCAACCTCCTCTGTCCGCGATGCCCGTTTGCGCCAGCGGGCGATGCTGGCATAATCGTCGAAGCCTTCGTCATTTATGCTTCCCCGTTCCCTGGCCCCCATCCCCTGCTCACTGCAATATCATGCCTGGTACTTTCGACAAAGCTGGCCTTACCTTTGCCTACCCCGACAATTGGACGGTCGAAGAAGACAACGAACCCGGCACCGCTGAAGTGGTCGCCACCGCCCTTAGCCCCAACACGGCATTTTGGACCGTGAGTCGCTACGAAGGCTACCGCGACGTTCGCGAACTTGCCAACTGTGTGCTCGAAGCCATGCAAAACGAGTATCCTCAGCTCGAAGTCGACGAACTCGAAGGCGACCGCCACGGTGTTTCGACCATCGGCTATGCGCTCAACTTCTCGTATCTCGACCTAACCAACACCGCCGAGATTTGCACTTTCCACCACGGCGACTCGACCTATCTGGTGCTCAGCCAAGCCGAAGACCACGAACTCGCTACCGCCGAACCGGTGTTCGATGCAATGCTGGCGAGTCTCATGCGCGCGGCGAAGGTTGAGTGACAATCGACGAAGCGGCTGCTAGTCTTACATGTCAATCTCGTAACCCTGGCGATAGTCGCGCGCGAGGAACGAGTTCGCCTGTGCGTCGCCGACGATTTCGCGCTTCACCGGGTCCCATTCGAGCGGGCGACCGAGCCGCATCGAAATATTTGCGAGGTGACAGATCTCGAGCATCCGGTTGTGTGACCACACATCCGAAATCGGCTGTTCGCGCGAGCGCATCGCCTTTACGAAGTTGTCGGTGTGATTCTCGCATACCGGGCCACCATAAACCTCTTCGATCGCCCCTTCGGGCAACGGATTGTCGGCCAGTTCTTCGACCGGTTTTCCCGCAAGCTTGCCCCGGTTCACAAAGAAGCGGCCCTTCGTGCCTTCGAACAAGATGCCGTTGTCCCCCTTGCTTGTAATGGTGAGTTCGACACCGCCCGGCATGTCGGCTTTGATCTCGTAGCTGGTGGCGACGTTATATTGGTCGTCGACGGTCGGGTAACCATCCTTGTATTCGACCGGCAGTTGATATTCGACCGGCGTAATTTTGCTCGGCCCGGTGTCGGTCGCACCGAGCGCCCAACAGGCAATGTCGACGTGGTGAGCGCCCCAGTCGGTGAGTTTGCCCCCCGAGTACTCGTGCCAATTCCTGAACGCATAGTGGCAATTGCTGTAAAGCGGCACCCCGCCGCCGTATCCGGTACGCATTTCGGGTAACGCGCGATAGTCGACCTTCGATGCTGGGCCAAGCCAACGGTCCCAATCGAGTTCGGTGGGAACATCGACCACCGGAATCACCGGCGAGGCCGACATGCCATCGATCCCGCATGTCACTCGCTCGACAGTACCGATGCGACCGTGACGAACCAGGGCAATCGCTTTCAAGAACCGCTCGTCACACTCGGTCCGTTGCATCGTGCCCACCTGAAAGACGCGGCCCGTTTGCTTCACCACTTTTTCGATGAGTTTCCCCTCATCGATGGTGAGCGTCAACGGCTTTTCGCAGTAGACGTCTTTACCCGCCAGCATCGCCTCGACGGCGATCTTGGTGTGCCAGTGATCGGGCGTGGCGATCATCACCGCGTCGATGTCGTTGCGTTCGAGGACCTTGCGATAGTCGTTGTAAGCATCGGGCTTCTTGCCTTGAGCCTTGGTTGTCTTGGCGACGTTCGCTTCGAGCACCCCGGCGTCGACATCCGCCAGTGCCACGAAGTCGGCGTATTTGAACGACTTGTTGGTAATGTGCCACCCCTGATTGCGTAGCCCAATCGTGGCAAAGACCGGGCGTTCATTGGGCGACGACTGGCCACTCACCGAGCGACCGGTCCCAATGAAAAACCCGGCTGCCGTCGTGGCCGCCGCCCCCTGGATGAACTTACGTCGGTTAAATTTTTGCTGGGAAGTCATGGCCGGACCTGAAGGTAAATGATGGATGGGAGGGACGCCTTGGTTTTGATCGTTTTGTCCACGAAATCGCCAACACGATTGGAGCGGACAAAACCCCTCGTTTTGTCTCGTTCGCAAATTGAAAAAACGCCTTGTTTTCCAGTCGATTTCGAGAATTGTGGCCGAATTTCGTACCTGGGTTTTGACCGACCAGTTGGCGACGTTTTGGACAAAACCATTTTGGGGGGGCGAAATCGGGGTCTAAAGTTCGTGCTTTCGATAGTCTCGCAGCGACACAGTCGAAGCCAACTCCATCGCAGCCGACTCCATCGCCAATGCGAATCAATTCGCGACCCCCACTCTACCACACCGCGCGAGGAGTTTCGACAACAAATTTTGGCCACTCTTGGTTTTCGGTTTGGCAATGGGAGGGCGAGGTTCCGGCCGAGTCGCTACTAGATCGTTGCTCTCGGCACCGAGGCTTCGGTACAATCGTCGTGATTCAGCACGTCCCATCGGGATTAAATTTCATTTTGCTAGGATGGCCAGCCTTGATCGTAACACTGAAGATCAAATTGGGCACGCACTGGAGTTGCGACATTGAGTTCGACGAAAGCTCCACGCTCGAAGAGGTCCACTTCGCAATTCAACGAGCTGTGGACTTCGACAACGACCACCTTTACGCGTTTTATGTCGCCCGCTCCGAACGCGCTCGCGACCGCACGATGTACGTCGACGACAACGGCGATGTCTTTGACATCATGATACGTGACGTCTTTCCACTGCCGCCGAAAGAGCAGCTTTTCTACTTGTTTGATTATGGGGACTACTGGCTATTCAAAGTTAGCAAGACAAGAAAATCGCCTCATCCGCCGGTCGACGGAATCGAGTACCCGAGAGTCGTCAAGGAAACGGGTGAGAAACCGATTCAATACGAGTTTTATGAAGACGATTGAACCGGGATCGCCGGTGAGCCAAGCGACGATGCGAAGCGGCAGTGGTTTCTTCGTTGCTCAACACTGGCTAGCAGCAAGATATTTCCATGCAAAGTGATGAACAAAGCAGCCGAGAAAAATACGGATGCGGATCTCTCTTAGCGACATTCTTTCTCGTGTTCGTTCCAGTTGGATGGTTCTGCAATCAATTTGTTGAACCGTACATTCGCCGCCATCTTCAGCAAGAAGAGGTCGTAGGATTTCTCGTTTTCCTATGCTTTTGCGGGCTGGTGGCACTTCCAACGTGGTGGATCGCACGCACATCACAGGGCGACTAACATGCAATACCGTTTAGCGAAGCATGCTTTGACTTCAGCTTCAGCCGACGGCGCTAGCCGCGGGTTTTGTTGTAAAAAATCAGCGCACCAGCATCCGCTGCTCGTCCGTGAGCGGCGGGTCGTTACCCACCAACAATCAACCCCCACAGCAATGAACCAAAATCCCTACTCCTCACCGACCACGAAGTCAGCGGGCATAAGCGTCCCGCGACGACGAACTCTCAGAGTCCTTCGGCTGTGCATCGGTGTGGGTGCAATCGCGGCGATAATGGTCTATGTCGGCGACGCCTTTGAGTGGCCTCACTTCAATCGACGCGCGGGGTACATCGGCACCGAGTTCATGCGCAGCCTCCTCTATGCCATCAACGACCCCTACGCGATCCACATCGTGGCCTTCCTCTGGTTCTGCTACGGGGCTTCGGTTGCTGGGCTGGCGGTCTTTGCCGGCCGTTTGCTTTTGCGGCGACGCAAATCGTCGGATAGCGCGCACTGATGGCTGTGGCTCTACGGGATATTCGAGTGACAGCGAGATTTGCTCCGGTACAATGTAGTGATTGATTGGATCATTTTTGGGGTCCTCTTTGTGACAACTCCTGCTCGCACACCCGAAGGGCAGCCAAACCGCTGTCCGATTTGTGGTAAGTTCCTGCGAATCGCCCCTTCGTACCCAACGAACGATGCACCATGTCCCCATTGCGGGAACTTGTTACTTTTTGCACGCGATAATGATGACTCTAAGCTTGCGTATTTTTACGCCAAGGAATTGCCAGCTAGTGAGATTCCGCTGCCAATGCCGGAAACAGTCTCCGTCATGGCCGGACGAGACGATGATCTTGTTCCGGTAGACAACGTTGGTGACACGCTGGTTCTTGCCTCGCAGCTCGCCCTCGAATCTGAGGCAATCGAGAAACTCAGATTTATCTTCAATCGACCGGTCCGCAACATCGTCGTATCGCCGGACACATTTGGAGCTTTGCGGAAACGCCGCGATGAAGAGGGATGGATGGAGTGTTAGTATCTTATGACTGAAATCCTGCGCATTTCTGGCAGAAAAACGAGCAAGGCGCAAAAAAATCCCCCTCCCCAATTGAAGAGGGTGATCATGAATTTGCAGAAGCGTTGAAGATAAAAAAGGGAAGGGCTGATGGCCTGCTGCGATGTCTGCAGTTGCAAAAATGATCGCCACGATAGCAGCGACGTTATAAAGGGAAGGCCGTTAGCCACCTGGGTTGCCAGGTTATGGGGACGTAGTTCATCGCTCCGATGTACGGTTCAAGTATACTCGTGAAACTGGTCGGGAAACAATCCAACTTGGTTCCGGCTACGCCGGGTTAGGATTCGCGAGATAATAACCGCCTGCAACTCTCCGATCAAACGATACTTGCAATTTCGACGTGTAAGTGTGCCATTCCGCAAGACAACGCCTATGAACCAACTCAAAATCAGACCCACCACTGAATCCGATTGGCCAAAGCTTGAGCACATCTTCTATTCCAACCGCCCTGAGGGAACCGAGTGGCTCAGTCCGACTCGTCCCCAAGACGATCTGCGAGAGCAGAGCGAAGGCGAGAAGATTCTGGTCGCGGAGACCGCCGGCAAGGTGGTTGGGTTTGTTGCCGTTTGGGAACCCGAGAACTTTGTTCATCACCTGTATGTCGACCGAGAATTTCAACGACAAGGAGTTGGCAAAGAGCTGGTCTTAGCAGTGCAGCGAACCTTTCCGGGACCGATCCGTCTGAAATGTGGCGAGCGAAACACGGCGGCACTCGCTTTCTATTTGAGCTCGGGCTGGAAAGAAGTCGATCGCGGGGTAAGCGATGATGGCCCTTACATGCTGTTGGAACTCCCCTCGGTCGAACCGACCGCTGGTAGCGATCCCGCTCGCTGACTGGCCTGCAGTTCGAATGTTCTCGCGTCGCAATCCATCTTACGGCACTATCACGAGCGAGTCCCCCGAGGTGGTTCGATACAACCCGAAGTCCTTTCGGTCGAGCGTCAGCACTTGGTTGATCCCTTCCCGCTCGGCAAGATGCATCAGACACGCGTCGGCGAGCTGAAACCCCTGGTCCTGATACTTCGCGAGGATGCGTTCGACTCCGTCGAAGTCAGTGCGATCGAGTGGCAGGAGTCGCCATCGCCGCGTTCGGAGCATGACGAAGAGTTTCTCGACAGCGGGCGAATAGTTTCCCAACAGATAGACGGCTTCAGCAATGACCGGCCAGCACGTGTAGGCGAAGGGTAACGCAGCGAACGCGCGCTCACATGCCTCGTGGTGGGCGTCTCGCGCATCGAGGCTCGCAACAATCGGGCCGGTGTCAATCAGTGTCGAGGGGGCGGTTGGCATTGATGCCGAATCCCTCCATGTACTTGGGATTCGTCGAGAGGTCGCCCGGACCGGAAAAGCAACCCCACGCCCCGGCCGCCTTCATCGCATCGAGCATGCTGCCGGTCAGTTCGCCGTTGGCATCAATGCTTCGTCCAATACTCAGGCCGAGCCATTCGTCGACGAGCGTGCTGTAGTCCTCGCCGGCAAGCTCTGCGCGCTCGGCAAGCCGCTGCTTCTGTTCGGGGGTCAACTCAATTTGCGCTGGATTGATGGCCATATTCGTATTCTACCACGCTCGACGCGTAACAGACAAATTAAAGGCGGGCGCGTTAGTGTGGGAGGCGCGATCGCTTATTAGTGCGGATCCAATGGAGCCGTTATTCTCGCGCAAAGGCAGGAATTTAGACGCCACGCCTTCACTCTAGATTCGCGCCTGCGCGGGAATGACGGTCGCTTCGCTCCCGCTGAAAACTGTACTCACCCACGCACCACTCACAACTGCAAAACCCCCGACTCATCGGGCGAGTTGCGGCGCTTGCGTAGCTTGCCCATCAGTTCACGGATCGCGGTGCTATAGTCATTGATGGCGGCGGCGAACTGGCCGTCGGCTGCTTGCTGGGCGGCGGATTTGCCGCGGCTCTCGAAATCGTTCCAGTCGATGGTGTTGTGGACGCTGCTGATCGCGTGTTCGCTCGACTGGAGTTCGAGAAGCTGATCGAGCGTGTCGGCCAACGCCGGGATTGCATCGGTTTTGGGGTCGCACTCATAGTCGCGATAGGGGCCATTGCCATAGGGACCGCCAAGTTCGCGCGTGGCGGCGTCGATGGCCTTTTCGCGGGGGGCGAGTGCGATGGCGACTCCGGCGAGCATCGCCAGCCCGCCGGCGACGGCAATCAATGGATTTCCCACCAGAGCCGCGGTGACCGTCGCGCCGAGTCCGATCGTCGCCAATGCGATGCCGATCGCCATGCGGATTCCGCAACGCTGTTTGCAAATTAGACTCTTGTTGTCGTCGCAATCGTCAGAAGCGCCCGCGATTTGGGCAACGACGATCGAGATGTTGTCGGGCCCACCGCGCAGGTTGGCGATGTCGACGAGCGTTGCGACAACATCGTCGGGATTGAGCCACCCGAGCAGCGACCCTAATAGTTTGTCTTCAATCACGGCCGTCAGGCCATCGCTGCAAAGCAGATATCGATCGCCCGGCAAGGCCGCGAATGGACCCTCGAGATCGACATTCACCGAGGGGTGGGGGCCGAGCGAACGAGTGATCACGTTTTTGGGAATGCAGGCGGGCACCTTGTCGGCCGTGGTGCGACTCGCGGCGGCCATCTCCCACACGAGGCTGTGATCGAAGGTGAGTTGTTCGAGTTTGTTGCAACGAAGTCGATAGACGCGACTGTCGCCGACGTGAGCCACCAGCGCCGTGCCCGGCAGCAACACGAGGCAGCTACAGGTGGTGCCCATGCCATGAAACTCGGCGCTCGATTCGCCCTTCGAGTAAATCTGTTCGTTCGCTTTTCGAACGGCTTGCCGCAGCGCGGCCGGTGCGTGTTGATTGCGGGCTTTGCGATAGTTGTGGGGAATGTTGTCGACGGCGAGTTTGCTAGCAAGCTCGCCAGCGGCATGAGCCCCCATGCCATCGGCGACCATGAAAAAGTGGCCACGGTTGGCCCAATCGCCCCGCGCGACCACGTGTGCCGCGACCGCGTCTTGATTGTTGCTACGTCGCATTCCCAAATCCGACCGACATGCGTGCTGGACTTCGAACGTGTCGATGTGATTGGGGTCGGACATACGTAAATTCCCTCAGCGAACAACGTCAGTAGCCGGTTGCCATGCTTGCATCGCGCAGCAGGGTGGGCACGGCACCCCACCCGGTTGTCTGCTTCCATGCTACCGCGCGGGGCATTTGAATGGTAGCAAAAGATGGCCGCTGGGCGACCGAAAGCGACCTTGGAGCAGGGCGATTCGATTGCTATAGTCCGCACAATTCGGCCGATTTAGACCCTCATCGTCAGTTACACCAACTTCCGTAGCCGAAGTGGCAACACTTCGGAGCACTTAGCGATTGCCCTACACTCTCGCGAGTACGGCTACCAAGTCAACATTTCTCGCTGGATTCCGCGATGTCGCTCCTTACCAATCATCGCAACGCCAGTGCCATGCATCGTGTGTGCTTGGCAATGCTGGTGCTGTCGATGGTAAGTTCGGTGGGCTGTGTCCGGCGGCGATTGACGGTCAACAGCACTCCGCCGGGTGCCACTGTATTTGTCGACAACCAACCGATTGGCACGACACCTTGTTCGGTCGATTTTACGTATTATGGCACTCGTGAAATCAGGCTCGTGAAGAGTGGTTTCGAGACACTTACGGTCAATCAACCGATTCCGGCACCGTGGTACCAGATACCGCCGCTCGATTTCATCAGCGACAACTTTTGGCCGGTGCCGATTCGCGACAATCGCACAGTGGCGTTTAATCTCGAGCCACAGCGATTGCAATCGATCGACGAGATCATCGCCCGGGGCAGCGAATTGCGTGGGCAAGTGCAACAAAATCGTGTCGTCCCCGCCGAGGCGAACCTGCCGGTGCCGCCGACCATTGTACCACCGACCATTGTACCACCGGGCGGCCCGACGATGACGGCTCCGCTGGCGGCACCACTGTCGGACGCGCCGAGCCTCGCACCGATGAATCAACCGACGAATCCACAACCGGTGTTCGGACCGCCACCGAATGGTTTGCCATCGATTCCGACACAACCGCTGGGTGGTGAAGTCGTCCCCTCGCCGGCGCCATTCCGTTATTGATTCGGCGACCGATTCAGGTGTTCAGAAAATCGAACGCCTGCTGAGCCACTATCGGTCCGATGTGACTGTGGCGGCTTAGCTCGACGCAAATCGGCACGTTCGATAGTTCGCGAAGCGCCGCAAGCACTGGTTCAAAGTCGATGGAGCCATCACCAAACATGCGATGATCGTGTTCATCACGAGGCGCATCGGCCAAATGGACATTTGCGATCAGTGAACTCCACGCGCGAATGCGATCGGCGATCGGGCCTTCGTCTTGGCAATGCAAATGAACCGTGTCGAGTGTGAGCTTGAAAAGCTCGATATCGACCTTTGCGGCGGTTAACGCTTCGAGCAAGTCCCCGTAATCTGCGAGCGAGGCAATGGCCATGCCAGGTTCGGGTTCGAACGCCAAGTCGATGTCGTGGTCGGCCGCCAGGTCGAGCAGCGGGGGTAGCTCGTCGACGAGCCGTTGGATGCAGGCAGCGCGGTCGGCCCCATCGTCGGCGGCACCTGACCAGAGCGAAACCGTGCGGCTCTTAATTCGCTGGGCGATGCCGATCGATCGCCTCAGAAAATCGAACCGTCGCTCGCGATCTTCCCCGCGTGCCGACACTAATGTTGGCCAGTGTTTGCGTCGTGGGTCGAGCAGATAGCGAGCGCCGGTTTCGACGACAGGCACGAGGCTGCGTCGCTCGAGCTGCGCCGAGCACGCCGCGATGTGTTCGTCGAGATTATCGTCGAATGGGTTGAGCGCGTCATGATCGAGTGTGATGGCAATCGCGCGGTAACCGATGTCGGCAACCAGGTCGATGGCATCAACGAGGCTGTGATGCGCGAGGCCATTGGTGTTGTATCCAAGCACAATAGGGGTCAGGTCTCTTTTCGTTCGTTCCATTCTTACGAATCGTCAGTGTCTCGCAAAAAGAGACCTGACCCCTTTCTTTGCGTTAAGTCATGCGAATCCAATATCCGATAAGCGTCGCCGGTGCCAATAGGGCCAGAATTGCACAGGCGTAGTAGGGCCCACCGACGGCGAGCGCGAGGCTCGCGTCGATTAATATGAGCGAGAGCAACGCATGCTTGACCGCCCCAATTACACGCAGCGGCTGGGGCTGAGCAATCGCGGCCACAAAGCGGCGGCCGGCAAACAGCGCGACCACGAGCCACAGCAGCCCCCAGCCAAAGTCGGTGGGATAGAAGTTAGCGAGCGGAGTGAGCTGAATTCGGCCGAGTGCCAACAGTCCGATGCCGGTCATTGCGACGATGAACGCTGCGGTGAGTGTTGTGCGACTCGGCTGGCCCGCTTCGTCACGCGCAAAGAGTGTCACGCCCGTGATATAGACCGTCATGCCGAGCGGCACGAGCCACGGGAGCGTCTCGAGCTCGCCGGCTACGCTGAGCGCCATGAGCACGTTGAGCCCACGGCAAGCTCCCATCGCGAGCGGCCCTGCGATCGTCTGCTTGAGATAACCGTTGTAGGCGACGATCGAGGTGGCCAATGCCATGCCGAAGGCCCACGGCCAGATGGTGCCGGTCATCCAACTCACCGTGCCGGCCAGCAAGATGCCGCTTGCCAGCAATCCCCAGCCGACAGCGGCGGCGACGGAAAGCGAAATCCGACCGCTCGGCAGCGGACGCTGGGGACGCTCGTGGCGATCGACTTCGACATCGAACCAGTCGTTAAGCACCATGCCGGCAAGGTACAGGCAAATCGTCGATAGCGTGACAATTAGCGAACGCTCGATGGGAAGCAGTGTCCCCGTGGCGACAACAAGCCCCATCCACGTGTCGGCAATGGCCGTAAAGACGGCGGCGATGCGGAGCAGTTGAAGCCAAGCGAGCATAAACAATCAATTTCAGGGTAGCGAAAGTCGCCAAGACTTTTGGCTGGGATAAAACGTGCATGCCGTTCACCGAGTTTCTGGTGTGAGCGACGACAAACAGTTGTTGAGGAAGGCCTTCGCCTCACTAGCGGCAACTTTTGGGTTTTCGAGATAGGGATAAAGCTCAACGGTCAGCCAACCATCGTAACCAGTCGATTTGATTTCTTTGAGCGTCGCGTGGAAATCGATTGCGCCATGTCCCGGAATGAGGTGCTGATGGACCCGCGACGCGGCGATGTCTTCGAGATGATAGTGAACCGTGTGG
>JBGSWC010000255.1:0-25459 GCA_041752635.1 Pirellulales bacterium
CGGCTTCAACCGCGTGTTTGGTTACTACCTCGAAATTACCAACACTCATCGCGACCGAGTACCAACCGAGTACCATCGCAAACAGACGCTCAAGAACGCCGAGCGGTACATCACACCCGAGCTCAAAGAGTACGAAGAAAAAGTGCTCACCGCCGAAGAGCGAGGCATCGAATTAGAGCAACAGCTCTTCGACGAGCTGCGAACTCTTGCCGCCTCGGCTCGGGCGCGGCTCATGGCGACAGCCGCGGCGCTCGCTGAACTCGACGTGTTGGCGGGGCTGGCCGAGGTGGCTCGAAGTCGAGGCTACGTGCGACCCGAAATCACCGACGATGGCCAGCTTGTGATCGAAGCGGGACGCCACCCGGTCGTCGAAGCAACCGAAGCGGCTGGCACGTTCGTTCCAAACGACACGATTTGTTCGGCACGCGATGGCGACAGCGATCGAGAGTCGCTGCTATTGGTGACCGGCCCCAACATGGCTGGCAAGAGTACCTACATTCGTCAGACAGCGCTGCTCGTGCTGATGAGCCAAATTGGCAGCTATGTGCCTGCTCGCCGAGCGGTGATCGGCATTGCCGACCGATTGTTTGCCCGTGTCGGAGCGAGCGACGAACTATCGCGTGGTCAGAGCACATTCATGGTCGAAATGACCGAGGCGGCGCGCATTCTCAACACGTCGACCAGGCGAAGCCTCGTGGTACTCGACGAAATCGGTCGTGGCACCAGCACCTACGACGGGCTCTCGCTCGCCTGGAGCATTGCCGAGTTTCTGCACGACGTCGGTTGTCGCACACTGTTCGCGACTCACTATCACGAACTTACGGAGCTTGCCGAGCGGCTGCCGGGCGTCGGCTGCCGGAATGTGATGGTCCGCGAGCACTTCGGCAAAATCGTGTTCTTACACCAAATCGTGCCTGGCTCGGCCGATCGGAGCTACGGAATTCACGTCGCGCGGCTGGCGGGTGTCCCCAGTGAAGTGAGTCGGCGGGCCGAAGAGATTCTCGCCGATCTCGAACAGCACGGCCACCAAGCGGCCCCGCCGACCAACTTGTCGACGGCATCGAACGGCGTACAGCCAAGCAGCGAGCGATTCCAACTCACACTCTTCGCGACCGAAACTCATCCGCTGCTCGACGAAATTCGCGCGCTCGCCGTCGACGAATTGCGGCCTATCGATGCACTCGGGCTCGTCGCGGCTTGGCGCGAACGTCTCACGGCGGAATCGAAAGCGTGACGCGAATAGTGAGCCGACGGCGCTAGCCGCGGGTATCGCTGCGTTACACCGTGACACCGTGACACCAGTACCCGCGGCTAGCGCCGTCGGCTCAAGCCAAGACCTTGAACGCTAAGGCCTACTTCGCGGGCAGCAACTGCTTCAGCGACCGGGCCAACTCGCGTCGCGTCGACTGCGAGTATTCGATGTCGAACCATACGATTTGGCCCTTCGCGTCGAGCAGATACACACGTGGCAGCGACTCGCGGCCAATCGTGGCGAACGCTTCGCCAGCGCCATCAACGAGAACTTCGCCCGTGTAGCCAAGTTCTTCGATTGCTTTCGCATCGGGTTCATTTCCGACGGCAATCACCACCACCTTCAGGTTGCGCTTGCCATAGGCGTCGATCACGTCGGGAGTTAAATCGCGGAGCAGCGTTTTGGCTTGGCGATCGAGTTCACCGAACCAAACCACGACCGTGCCGGCCGTGCCGTACCGCTCGGCGAGAGGCTTCGCCTGTTCGGTCCCCGCGGCAGCGAGCGACAGTTCGGGCAACGCTTCGCCGACACCGACTTTCACTTGTTGCTGATGTTCGTCTGACAGCACGACGATAGGATAGCCGGGGGGCTGAGCATAACAGGCTGACCAGCCGCAGAGCGCAATTAGGCAAATCAAAATCAGACGCATTGAAGTCTCAACGATTGAGGTAGAGCACGTTCACCAATTCTCGGCGTCGCGAACACGGTCGTCAATGCACCGGCGACCGCGCGATCGGCACAACACTTCTTTGCGATTCTTCGCGGCTTGGCGACTTTGCGTCGAAATTTAGAGCCTTCGCACTGCCCGATCACTCACCCGCGGCGGGAGCCGGCTTCTTTAGTTCTGATTCCAGCACCTTGACCAACTTCTCGCTGTCGGGCGCCACTCCGCTCTTGAAGTGGCCGACGACTTCGCCGTTGCGACCGACGACAAACTTCTCAAAGTTCCACTTCACATTGCCGGCGTGCTGGGGGTTGGTCTCTTCGTTGGTAAGGAAGGCATAGAGAGGACTCTGCTCGTCTTGATCGGCACGGACATTGACCTTGGCCAGCATGTCGAACTTCACACCGTAATTCTTTTCACAGAATTCGGCGATTTGCGTAGCGTCGCCTGGCTCCTGCCCACCAAATTGGTTGCAGGGAACGCCAACAATCGCCAGCCCCTGTTCGCCATACTTTTCATGCAGTGCTTGGAGACCTTCGTACTGCGGGGTATAGCCACATCGACTGGCGACGTTGACAAACATCACGACTTTGCCGAAATACTTTTCGCCCAGGTGAACTTCTTCGCCATCGAGCGATTGCATCGTAAAGCTCAGCGCCGGTGGATACTCTTTTTCGGTGTCGTCGGCACGAACGATAGTCATGGCAAAAGCCACCACAATAAGCGAAAGCAAGATGGCAAGTTTCATGAGAGGGACTCCGATTTAGAATGGGTTTCGATTGACTCGCGACGAGGGCCGCCACGACCTATCACTGTAGCGCCGCGACGCAGCCACAGCAAGTCGATTCAGGTCGTGAGTGCCGCGCGTGCGGCCCCTACTATTGTAGTCGCTTCGCCGGGCGTGTTGGCCAAAGCTGTTAGGTGTCCCATCTTGCGTCCGGGCCTCGCCGACTTTTTGCCATACAGGTGCAGCGTGACCGCGGGGAATTGTTCGAGTCGCTGCCAATTCGGTTCGCCGCGGGCCCAAATATCACCCAACAAGTTCGCCATCGCGGCCGGCTGGGTCGGCGTAAAATCGCCGAGCGGCAGACCAGCCAGCGACCTGACTTGCTGCTCGAACTGCGACGCAGGACACGCTTCAATCGTGAGATGTCCCGAGTTGTGAGGCCTGGGGGCAATTTCGTTCACGAGCATTTCGCCCGCCTGAGTCTCAAAAAACTCGACGCAGACCATGCCGACGACTTCTAGTTCATGAGCGACTTGGCGCGCGATGTCGATTGCCTGCTGCGCCGCCACGTCGTCACACGCTGCGGGTACGACCGAAACATCGAGAATGTGATTGGCGTGTGAATTCTCGATCGGTCCGCAGGTCGCCATCGTTCCATCGGCCCCCCTCACGACGACGACCGACACCTCGCGGCGGAAGTCAATGAATTTCTCCCAAACACACTTGTGCCGCCCCAGATAGGCCCACGCATCGTCGGCTTCGTCCGCCGACTTTACGACCCGTTGTCCTTTGCCGTCGTAGCCAAACTTGGTAGTCTTGAGCACCGCCGGTGTGCCAATCTCCGACACAGCCGCCCGCAATTCGTTGGCCGTGCGAACCTGTGTGGTTGGCGTTGTTGGAATGCCAGAGCCCACCAAAAACCGCTTCTCGCGGCTGCGATCTTGAACCGTAAACAACACCTCGCCCGAGGGACAAACCGGCGCAAACCGAGCGGCCGCCTCGGCGGCGGCGACCGGCACGTTTTCGAATTCGAGCGTGATGGCCGAAACGCTCTTCGCAAACTCTTCGACAGCACGAAAGTCGTGAAAATCGGCTGTCGTCTGGTGATCGGCCACCTGACTCGCCGGCGAGCCCTCGTCGGGCGCGAACACGTGAACGCGGTAACCAAGCTGCTGTGCCGCTTCGGCGAACATACGCCCCAGTTGCCCGCCACCAAACACACCCAGCGTGCTGCCGGCGGGAAGCGGCTGTTGAATTTCGTCGATCATGTCACGAATGTAGCTGTCGTCGCCAGACGGTGGAAGCCATCGTTATTCTTTCGTCGGCTCGTCGGCAACGCTGTCGGTTTGGCTGGCGATGTAGTCATCGAGCCGAGTGGCGAGTGCGGAGTCGCTTAAGGCGAGAATCCGCACCGCGAGTAGCGCGGCGTTCTTCGCGCCGCTGGTGCCAATAGCGAGCGTGCCGACGGGAACACCACCCGGCATTTGGGCAATCGATAACAGCGAGTCGAGCCCCTTGAGTGCGCGACTCTCGACCGGCACGCCCAGCACCGGCAACCGCGTGAGCGAGGCTACCATGCCGGGCAAATGGGCGGCCCCACCAGCGCCGGCGATAATCACCTGCAGTCCCCGATCAGCGGCCCCTTTAGCGTAGTCGAACATCCGCTCGGGGGTGCGATGGGCCGACACGATGCGGGTTTCGTGAGCCACATTGAAGTCATCGAGCAGCAATGCCGCGGCGCGCATGGTGGGCCAGTCGCTCTGGGAGCCCATAATGATGCCGATTTGAGGCAGGTTGGTTTGACCGGTGCTCAAACTAATTCGTCCTCCCTAGCCGGCAACCACAAGCGGGCTAAACACAATGTATAAGATCGCCGCGAGCGTGATACAAACCATGCCGGCTGCGAACGCTCCTTTCGACGATTCGAGATTCAAATCGGTCTTGGCTGTGAATTCGATCGGCTCTTTCAGCGGCATCGCGACCGTCAGCAACGTCATGGCAGTCAAACAAATAACGAACGAAATCGCCATCCAGTTCAGAAAGTTGTTCATGAAGCCAATACCTTCGAACACCTGGGTATTGGCTGCGAGATACCACATGCCGCCGTAGCAAATCATGTTGGTGACCAGTCCCACAACGCCACAGATTCGCGGAGCCCGGCGCACGAGCAACCCAAACACGAATACCGATAGTACACCCGGCGAGAGCAGCCCCTGGCCCCCCTGAATGATCGTAAAAATCGAGTTCGAGATGTTCGGGTTCGCCAGTTGCGGCGTGAGCCAAAAAGCCAGCACACTGAACAGCACCACACAAATACGGCCGACTGTCACCAGCGTTGTTTGCGAGGCCCCCGGAACCAAGTGTTTATGGAATAAGTCGAGTGTGAAGATCGACGCAGCGGCGTTGAGCATCGCCGCCAACGAGCTAATCACCGCGCCCAATAGCGCAGCCATCACAAAGCCAAACAAGCCGATATTTTGCGGCAACATGCCAAGCAACTGTCCGAGTGCGGTGTCGTATTTGTAGGCAACGAGCGACTCGGCCGAAGTTTTCTTGTCTGCTGCCTTGGCTGCCGCTTCAACCCGCTGGTTGTAGTCATCGATTTCGGCGCGAAGCTCAGGATTCACATGCTCCCAAGCGTGGTCTTCTTTGTAGCTGAATGTCTGAAACTCAAGCGGCTTGGCATTGTCGAATGTCGCCTGTAGCAGCGGCAGCACAAATGGATTGTTGGCCTTGGGCGCGATTCTTGCCGCCTCGTTTGCATAAATAGCGACTAAGTACTTTGGACCGACATGGGCCGAGATTTCGGCATCAGTCAACGCCTCTCGCTTTTCGACGAACAACGTGTCGGGATTCGCACGAAGGTACTTGCTGAGCGTTTTGCCCGTGTCGAGACGCGCCCCAAGTCGCATCTCGTCATCAAAGAGATTGAAAGCCAAAATCCCTGGGATCACGACAATAAAGGGAATGAGCAACTTCAAATAAGCGGCAAAAACAATACCCTTTTGTCCCTCGGCAAGCGACGACGACCCGAGCGTGCGCTGTGTGATGTACTGATTGAGACCCCAATAATAAAAGTTCGGAATCCACACACCTAGCAGCAACGCGGTCCACGGAATCACGTTGTCCGAGGCCGGCAAGAACATGTTCAGCCGATTCGAGTTCAACTTCATGAAGCGCTCGAAACCGTTTTGCTCGGGATCGAGTTTCACAACTTCGATAGTCCCTTCTTTTACGTCGGTGACGGTGGCGGCAAACTCCGCCTCGCCCAGCTTGTCGAAGGCGATCCACATGATGATGGCGCCCCCCAAAATGAGCGCCGTGCCTTGCAGCAAGTCGGCCCAAACACTCGCCTTCAGACCCCCCGCCACGACGTAAATCATGGCGATGATGGCGATAAAGGCTGCCGGCTGCCACAAGCGAATATCGACGCCAAATTGCTCGCCAAGTGTTTTGACGGTCAGCGCACCCGAGTAAGTCACCGCGCCGAGTAGCAGCAGATAGATCAAAACGGTACCCAGCGCCATGACGAATCGCGCAGCGGAGTTAAAGCGATATTCCAAGAATTCGGGCATCGTGAAAATGCCTGCCCGCAAAAAGTAAGGAAGAAATCCGAAAGCGACGATCGTTAACGTCACCGCGGCCAGCCATTCGTAGCTGGCAATGGCGAGACCAACATGGCTGGCGGCGTTGCCGCTCATGCCCACGAATTGTTCGGTCGAAATGTTGGCCGCAATCAGCGAAAAACCAACGAGCCACCAGCTCAATCCACGCCCCGCGAGAAAGTAATCTTGCGCGTCTTTCTCGCCATCGGCCTCGCGGCTTTTCCATAAGCCCACCGACACAACGGCAAGAATAAACAGCACGAAGACCGCTATATCGATTCCACCCATCCGCGTATCTCTCCCCTGTGCCGGCCGCCACGTCGGCGGCCGCTGAGTCGCCGGCGTGATTGCAATTGGTGAATAGTTGGGCGGCCCGCGAGACCCATCGAACGAGATGACTCGCCGCTGCCGAAGCCACGATTGTAGCTAGCACGGGCGACCGTGGTAAGGCGATTCAGAGGATCGGGAGTCTTTTTCCTGCGAATCCTGACGCTCAGCCAATCGAGCTACGGCCACTCAAAACGAGCGTAACGTTCACGCAAATCCGGAAAAAAGACTCCCGATCCCGCCGGCGATCACTGCACGAGTTGCTCTTCTTCGCCCCCGGCGTTGATTTCGATTTCGCCCGCGTCTTCGAGTCGGCGAATGATGTCGACGATCTGCTGCTGCTGAGCTTCGACGGCCGAGAGCTTCACGGCGCCTAGATATTCCATCTCTTCGCGAAGCATTTCGGCAGCCCGCTGCGACATGTTGCTGAGCACTTTCTCTTTGAGCTCTTCGCTAGCGCCCTTGAGTGCGAGCGCCCATTGCGAATTTTCGATGCTCTTGAGCAGCGACTGAATGTCTTTGCCCGAGAACTTGGCGATGTCTTCGAACACAAACATTAACCGTCGAATCTCTTCGACCAAGTCGGGGTCGTCGTCCGCGAGTTGTTCGAGAATTTGTCGCTCGGTGGCCCGATCGCTCACGTTGAGCATCGAAGCGACGCTGTCGACACCACCGGCATTTTGGAAGCTGTGGCTCACCACGCTTGACATCCGTTTTTCGAGGCCCTGCTCGACTTCGCGAATGATTTCGGGATTGGTCTGATTCATCCGCGCCATTCGCCGCACCACGGCGACTTGTCGCTCGGCGGGTAAACCCGCGAGTATGCTCGCACCATGCACCGGGGGCAGGTGCGAAAGAATGACTGCGATCGTTTGGGGATGTTCATCGGCGACGTAAGTCAACACGTTCTGGCTGTCGACATTTCGCAGAAACCCGAACGGCAATGACTCGAAGCTTTGGCGGATGTTTTCGAGCGCGCCACTTGCTTCCGATCCGAGTGCTTTGCGAACGAGGTTCCGCGCGAGGTCGATGCCCCCCCCGCCACCGCTGTTGGTCGGATTGGAATCGGCGAATTCGCGAATCACCAGGTCTTGTTCTGCCAAAGGCACATTCTTGGTGCGGGCGATTTCGAGCGAGACTTCTTCGACCTGCTTCGCGTCGAGACGCGACATCAAGGTAGCCGCCTCGTCCTCGGGCAAACTCATCAGTAGCACAGCAGCTTTATGAACGTCTGGCATATTCGATCCGACAGCAACATGGTCAACTGGCTAGCATCGGCTCTCGGGCATCGGCACTATGATGTCGCCACTACAGCATCGGCTCAGAGCGCAGCGATCCACTGTTGCTATCGGCACGAGCGACTTTGTCGATTGAGTAGAATTTGCCGACCAGTGCGATTTTTAACGCTACTGTGCGAACTGTCGACGGAAAGTCGCCTGTTGACCATCGCATTCGTCGACGGTGACGGCGATGGCCGTTATGTTGCCCGCGCTAGCAGCGCGAAGCACCTCGGTAAGCTGACTCGCAATGTAACTCGCTAGCAACTCGGCCGTGGTGTTCGCCACCGGCAGCAGCACGCAGTCGCTCGCAGGAAACACCCAACGTCGATCAGCAAACTTCGCGATGACCTCGTCGTCGACTACTTCAACGCGAATCGTGGGGTGCCCAGTCGGCAACAGCACGCGATGGTCGAGCGCTCGCGTGATGGTCGTCAGCGCGTCTCGAGCGGCGATGAAGTCGACTACGTATTTGTGCTCGCCCAGTGGCCCGGCAATCTCGGCCGTGACGCCATAGTTGTGGCCATGCAGCGGTTCGCAAATGCCGTCGCCGTAGGTGATAAAATGGGCGGCGCAAAATGTGAACCGCTCTTTGTCGAGGCGAATTGAGTATTCGGGTGATCTCATCGCTAGCCGCCTTCTCGAAGCTAATAGTAGCGGACCGGTAGCGATATGCGACCGGTCCGCAGCAACACGAACAGCGCTGCCGCGATGACATCGGCGGTCGTGCCGGGATTGCGCCGATGCCCATCGGCGCGCAGCCAAAAGTCGAAGTCACACCGCGCGCATAGATAATTTTCACGCGACACGTCGCGTTCAGCAAGCACCGCCCCCGCGCGCGCCGAGGCTTCCTTTGCCATGTCAACGCCCAACTTGCGAGCAATGAGTGAGTCGGGGCAGCGGGCCTGCAACGCCAATGCGGCCACGACAATGGCTTCGCCGAGCGGTTCGGTTGCGTAGGAACGGGCAATCTCGTCGGCGACACAGGCGACTTCGTTGAATCCGGTGACCAACTCTCGTGCAATTGTGTCGCGATCGGCCGCGAGTTGCATCACGTCGAAAGCCGAGCAGACTGGTGCTTCGCCAGCGAGGTCGGCCTCGGACGATTCGCCCATGCCTCCTGGCTTGGCTCGGTTGATCGCGAAGTACATCTGCCGTGTATCGAGCGGTGACGTCGAACGCATCGCGTCGCTGGCAGCAGCGAGCAGTTCGCCAACACTGTCTCCTTTAGCCATCGCCAACGGAACGACCAGCAACAACGTGCCCAGGTTGGTGTTGGTGCCTACGGCATCGACCGTGTTGTTGACCGCTTGCTCGAGTGTCGCGCCGAAACCCAAGTCGGATGCCGCATCAATCGTTCGCCCGATCGCGACGGCCGCCGTCACGAAGTCGATGTAGGTGACATCGTCGAAATCGGCACCGCGATAAACATTTCCCGGCTTCGGTGCGGTCGCTTCCCAAATGCAGGCGAGCGTCGCCATGCCACCAATCGAAAGTGATCCGTCTGCTTCGCCCATCGTTTACTCCACCACCGGAGCGGTCGAACGGGCGAAGAATTGCTGCACGAGCCCGTCGACATCGTCAGGCACATCTTCGACAACCCAGTGACCCGCGTTCTCGAAGCGGTGCACATCGGCATTCGGCCACACCGCCACGAAGCGGTCGAGGCATTCGGGCCGAAAACACCAATCCCGCATTCCCCACACAAGCATCGCCGAATGTTCGGCAAGTTGGGGTAGCTTCGCTTCGATTTCGGCGAGTCGCTGCCAGGTCGGCTGGTGGGGGCGCGTCGGAATGTCGTCGACGAACGCGCGAATCTGGCGACGGTTGGCCCAACTGTCGTAGGGAGCCACATAGGCCGCCGCCACCCGTGGATCGAGTTTCCGGGTCGCCAGCGTCATTCGCAACGCGGCGCGGGCGAACAGATTGCCCCCCTGAACGGCGACTTTGCCCAATAGCGGAATGCGGCAAACACCGATCTGCCAAGGGACGTAGGGGGGCGGAAATGCGGCCGTGTTGAACAGCGCGATGCGGTCGACACTCGTGGGGCGATCGGTTGCAAAACCAAGCCCAATCGCCCCACCCCAGTCTTGGGCCACGAGCGAAAAACGCTGGACACCCAGCGAGTCAACGAGCTGCTGCAAGTGGTCGATGTGATCGACAAGTGCGTAGTCGCGGGCCGGTTTGTCGCTCAAACCACAGCCGAGATGGTCGACGGCGATACAGCGAAACTCGCTCGAAAGCCGCGTGATGAGTCGCCGCCAATGAAACGACCAAGTCGGATTGCCATGCACAAATAAAATGGCGGGGGCGGTGCGGGCACCTTCGTCGAGATAATGAAGCTGCGCGCCATCGGGCACAGTGAGCCAATGCGACTCAAATGGATAAAGATCGGCAAACTTGTCGCGGTCGAAAGCCATTATCGGTCGGACATCGTCGGTTGGCCAATAGGAGTCATTTGGTTGCGTAAAAAGCAAAAAGCCGCGACAGATACAGCATCTGCCGCGGCTAGTTGTAACAAATTTCCGACCCATTGCGACCGGAGTGGAGTCACTCGAAGACAGGTGCAAGTCGGACTGCGCTGCGCGCGGCCATATTTCGACCTGGACCAATCGATTTTTTAGGTCCTCCCGGCGGAATTCGATCGGAAATTTGATTCGTTAACGCGACGGTGTTTGCGTGAGCACCATCGCGGTCTGTTCGTCCGTAAACCAGTTTATCGGCCATGTGCTACTGGCAATTCAACGTTTTGCGCGGAACGTCTTGTTCAACTATTGTGCAGCATGCGACCCTCAAGTCGGCTTGGGCCCGCGAGGTTACACCCCAATTGTAGTTCGCGATAGGGCGAAGGCTACCGATAAGTTGGCGAGCAAACTTTGTGCCATTCGCGACTGCTGGCATCGCAACTTCGATGTTGCTCTGGTTCGATGCATCGCCTAAAAGCGACGGCAAAGTTGCGCGATGTTCGCTGCCGATGTCGTCTCGTTCGACTGTCACTTATCAACATGTTTTCCAACTGCCGTGGGAGTCTACCACATGTCGCGCCCTAAGTTGCCCGTCGCAAAATCTTGGGCCAACACGCTTGTTTTCGCCACGCTGATCGCCGTCGCCGTCGCGGTCCCTGCGCTCGCTCAGCAGTCGGTTCAACGCGGCCAAACGCGATTCGTCGCCAACCAACAAATCACCTTCGAACAACGCTTGCTCACCGGATTGCGCGTGAAGACGCCGGCCGACGAGGCCTACATCAATCGCGTCGCGGCAGCGGTCCGTGCCGGACAATTGCCGGTCTCGCTGGTCGACTCGTCATTCTTCTACGCTCGCGCCAGAGCCGCCCGGCCTGGCAACCGCTTGGTCAATAATCCGATCATTTATTTTCGCATTGCTCTCGAAGCCCGCACGCGGGCCTTGGGCATAAGTTTCTGAAATTGATGCCCAATCCCAGGCACGACACGCAAGCGAGTGCGTTGGCTTCACTCCTCGCTCGCTTGCGCACCGCGCTAGTATTTCATCGCGTTTGCGGCCGAGGTAGGTAGGCATTCGGCCCCCGTCGCGGTAAACTAGGGGTTTGCACTCACTCTCGCTGGGCGATTAGACACCACTATGGCTCGCAAAGTCGTTAACCGCAAAGAACTCCGCGCCGAGGCCGAAGCGGCCGAGGCCCTCGAAAAGGCGTCCCCCAAGAAGAAAAAGGCGCCAACCAAGCGCAAAAGCCGCGCGAAAGCCGCCAAAGAAGTCCGGCTCAAGGCCTTTTGGGGAGTCTTCAACCAATCGCTGAGGCGAATCGCACTCTACGAATACAGCCAAAAGAAGGAAGCCGAGAAAAAAGCCGAAGAGCTCTCGGCTTCGGGCAAGTCGCCCCACTTCGTGCAACCGGTCAAGGAAGTCATCGAAGAGGCATAGCGTGGCGGCGAAAAGCGGCCGCCGGTGGTTTCAGTCGCGGTGAATGCTGCAAGTCCCATCGACACAGTCGTCGGTTTTGCCCATCAGGCGATAGCGGTTTCGCGCCACCCAGCGGTAAGTCGGCTTCGCCACCAACATGATTCCCGGCAGATGCATCAGGGGCGCCAGCCACCACAATCGGGTCAGCTTTCGCGACAAATAGCGAACCGCCTCGGCCCCCCAATGCCGATCGCCGCTGGGGGTGACGACACACATTTCTTCGTGAAGCCGTTCGAGCGAGATGTCAGGCCACCGCCGAGCGACCTCCGGCTCGTGAAGCGAAAGATACTCAAGCCGCCCCGCCGCATCCCACCACCTTAGCCGATCGACCTGGCGACAGCAAAACCGGCATTGCCCGTCGTAGAGCACGACGGGCCGGGTGTTTTCAAGTTGGGGGGGTGTGGCTGACAGGTTTTTGCCGTTAATAGGGAAAAGTTAGTTTGCGTGAGTTATTTTCGGGTTTGGGCAAGTTTGTGGCAACTCCCAGAGAAAACCGCAAATTCCGTTGGCCAGTCACTTGTTTTCCAGGCTGCTGGTAATGCCCTGGACTACTTATCTTATCGCTCGACGTTTTGCAACGAACATGAATTGGAGTTGATTTGCGACTGAGCTCGCCAACAGACGGCAAGTCCCAGTCGAAGTGCGACACCAAATACCCGAATTGCTTGCTAGAGCCTATCTACTGATGTGATATACTTAATTTCTTGTTGAGAGAGAGCTATTTCCGATCTGGCTGCAAGAATGGGGTTGATGCCATGCAAGACCGACATTTGCCGATAATAGTGCTTGCTTTTGTCGTATCAGCAATAACGACAAGCGAGCTTCTCGCGGCTGAACTGCGAGACGAAATTCGAGCAGTGAATGACGATCTAGCCAAGCAAATCAGCCAAGCTCGCGCCGAGTACGAAGCGGAGGTGACGAAAGAAGCGCAAGCAGCGGTCAAATCGTACGAGCGCCTGGCCACCAGAGCCGTTCGGGTAGGCGACCTCGCAGCGGCCACGACGGCCTGGCGCGAAGCCTTGCGGCTCGATCGAAGCAACAAAGGCGCGCGAGACTATTTCGGCGCGTTGAAGCTTTTGGACCGCGAGTTGGAAGACATCGAGAAAGAGTCGGGCGAAAAAGGCTTGGCAGAATTGGCCGCAAGTTCACCCAACGATGCTATTCGGAGACTCGAAGGTACCACCTGGAGCTACGAAGGCGGCCGCACCATCGAGTTTCAGAAGGGCAACGTATGTACGATTTCCAATGGTCGAGAGGGAAGGGACACCCGTATGTGGTCGGTCGATTCACTTGGCAATTGCTTTGTTTCCTCAAACGACGGTAAGTTCATCGTCGCCCTAAGATTCCGCGGCGACACCTATTCCGCCGCATCATTCTCCAAAGCGATTACTTTCGCCGGCAAGAAATTTGATTGACGACCGCTGAATGGAGCTTCGGCGCGCTACTTTTCTTATTTGGTTACATTGAACTAAACCGCTTTCGCGTCACTACAACGTTTCGTGGCGACACACCACAGTATTGCTTTATCACACGAAATCAATTGACAGCTGATCGCTATTTACTGCAATTGCCGACAAAATCAAGGTACTTCATTGAGCGGTGGGCGGTGGCTCATTCGACATCGCAGCCACAAATATGGTAAAGTCGATTAGCAGTTACTTTACGAGCGCTTCGACATCGTCGCTGAGGCGACGAACGTTGCGCGGTGGCATGGTAATCGGTGTTGCGCAGGCGATTACCATCGTAGCCTCGCTTGTAAGTATTCCGATTCTTGCGCGACTGCTCGACCAAGCAGATTTCGGACTAGTTGCACTTGTAACGATCGTCGCTAATTTCGGCGCAATGTTCGTCGACGCTGGCCTGAGTGCCGCGACGATTCAGTCACCGACTATTACTAAAGAACAGTCTTCTAATTTGTTCTGGGTCAATAGTGTCATTGGGTTTGCTATAACTGCGACACTATGCATTGTGTCGCCGTCGATCGCGTGGTTTTACCATGACCCGCGTTTGGCACTAATTGTATGCATAACGTCGTCGTCCGTGTTCTTGAGTGGAATTTGTGTGCAACATCAAGCACTTTTGCGAAGAAACTTGATGTTCAATCGGGTTGCAGCCGTGTCTGTATCGTCGACAGTGATTGGGCAAGCTAGTGCGATTGTGCTTGCGTATTTATGGCATGACAGGGAATACGATTATTTTTCTTTGGTTGCGATACCTGTCGTCACAGCGAGTGTACGAGTGCCAATACTGTTCTGTGCATTGCCATGGGTGCCACAATTGTTTTCAAGAGGCCATAACACTCGCAATTTAGTCCGTTTTGGCACTGACTTAACAACATATCGATTGCTTCACTATTTTGCCTATAACTTAGACTACGTTCTGCTGGGTTATTGGTGGAATGAAACTGTCGTTGGAGTGTACGAACGCGCCTTTAAGCTCATTCTGTTTCCTGTGCAACGCCTGAATGATCCGCTCGTAAACGTGGTAACACCAGCATTGAGTCGTGTCGCGCAGGACTCCGCGAAGTGGACGTCCACATTCCAACAAATTTCACGGACTTTGCTATTCACCGTAACGCCGGCGATCGCGATGGTGGCCAGCTCAGCGCAGTGGTGGGTAATTCTAATTTTGACAGAGGCTTATTACGATGCTGTTACGCTATTTCGATGGCTGGCATTAGTCGCTATTGTGCAGCCGGTAAGCAATTTATTTGGTCCCATGTTCATTACTTCCGGACGTTCGCGCGAGTTTAAGCGGCTGGGCTATCTGACCCATCCAATCACAATTTGCGCATTCATGCTAGCCGCACCCTTTGGGGCGGAAGCGGTCGCTATCGCATACGCGCTTTCGGGCTTATTCCTGAGGGTTCCTCTTGCCGTATGGTACCTCGAACATACCAAAGTGTTTCCCAGTCGACTTATAATTTACGAGTTCGCTGTCGCACTGCCGCTTATTATTGCCGTCGTAGTATATAATGTCGGCTTATCCACGATTATTGGTCCATCCGATACCGTCAAAGGTGTAATTGCGTCTTCGGTGGGTTCGCTGATCACATGGCTGGTGTTTGCAATATGGTATCCGCCGAGCAGACATGTCGTCGCATTGCTTCGCGATACATTTGTCACGGCCTTTAAGCAGGTCGATAGACTCTAACTCATCGTTGTATGTTTATATCATGAATCGCTTATATTTGTTCTTTACTCGTGTGATTCGTCGTCTCGCGCGTACACTTGGTGTTGGCGCGTTCATGATGTTTGCAGAGCGTGCTTATCAGCGAGCTTTGCTGTCGCACAACGCTGAGTATGATCAGCAAAGGTTCATTCGTTCGGCTGCTTTGCCAGGAAAGGCTTTTACTCAGCGAAACTTAGCGGCGCTGATTACCATCGATTACCACAGATTAGAGAAGGGCCTCGCTCTGGCCGCACCGCGTCCTAGGTTTGGTGTCGACGTTCTTACTCGAATGGATCGTGATATCAATGCTTACGTGGCGCGATTCGGCAGAAACTCCCTAGTGGATACTGCAATCGCATCGTTGAATGCCTACAAGAAGTTTCATGTGCAAGACAACCATCAGCTTCCGGTTGAGTTCCCGAACAAATTAGTAGAGGAATATCCGGACACCGATAGTAAGACAAAAGCGGGCGGCACGAAGCATATTTGCACGCCAGAAGTCATGCTTTCCGAAGATGACGCGAAGCAGCTATTTCAGACTCGTCATAGCATTCGCCAGTTTGTTCATCGACCAGTTGCCGTTGAGACAATTCGATTAGCCGTGGCGTGTGCCCTGCACACGCCAAGCGTGTGCAATCGCCAGACGTGGGAGTTGTATTACGTCGACGATCGCGAAGTCATAGATGACGTTCTGTCTTTTCAGAACGGGAATCGCGGATTTGGGCACAGCGCTGCAGGAGTGTTTCTGGTGACTGTCGACCTAGAGCGATTTGTAAGTGTCGAGGAAAGAAACCAAGGATGGATTGATGGTGGAATGTTCGCCATGTCGCTGATTTGGGCACTTCACAGCCTAGGAGTCGCATCATGCGCACTCAATTGGAGCACCAATCGACATCGCGATCGAAAATTCCGTGATGCGATGCAACTTCCCGAATCGTTGTCAATCATCATGATGATTGCTGTCGGATATCCACCCGCAGAGCTCGTGGTTGCGTATTCGAAAAAGCGCGCAGTCGACGACGTTCTGCACGTTAACTGTTTACCTACGCATAAGGGAGCGAGCACAGAATGATCGCAATCGCAGGAGTGACGGGGTGTCGGAATCGCGGGGTTGACGCGCTAGTCAGAGTGTTAGTCGAACGTTTGGCTGCGCAATGCAACGAGGATGAGTTTGTCTTGTTTTCGCGCGACGTTCAGTTTGATAGCCGGGTTGTGCCTAGTTGTGTCAAGGTGGTAAACGACGTGTGGAAACAATCAAGCCGTGTGCCTCGTTTGCGTCGCCGCGCCGCAGCCATGTTCCCCGCGATGGACCGGCGTTATTCAAGTGCCAGCGCTTTGCTGCAACGTGCCCGCGCTCTTGTAATTACTGGCGGAGATATATTTACGTCCGATTATGGAGACATGACATCGTATATCGAGATCGCTGAGCGCGCAAATGCGCACAACGTGCCAGTTATTCTCGCCGCACACTCCGTAGGTCCATTCGCGACAGAGGCAGCCGTCTCGCAGTTTAAGACCATAAAGAAGCTCGCGACATTAATTTCTATTCGCGAAACAGCATCGCTACGGTACATCGCGGAACACTTTGATTACCCTGCAGACGACTTTCCATTAGTCGCTGACCCTGCATTCTTGTTAACGCCCGCTAGTGATAGTGACGACGACCTTCTTAAATATTATGGCTTGCAACCTGATATGCCAGTCGTCGGCATAAGTTGCAGTGCCGGCGTCACTAGCTTTAAAGGAGAAACGCAACGTCAACGAAATACGCTATACGATGACCATTGCGATGCGCTATGCCGCGTGTGCGAAGTCGTGTCTCGACAATTGCAATCACAGATACTGCTCATACCACATGTTCAGGAACGAGATCCCGGAAATGACGACCGAATTGTGGCAAACGATATAGTGAAGCGGCTGGGATACCAAACTGACGTGAAGGTTGCGTTTTTGAATCACACTTCCGAAGAATTTAAGTATCTACTCGGGAAGTGCACGTTCGTGATCGCTGAGCGCATGCATGCAGCGATCGGCGCGCTGTCTTCTGGCGTGCCTACATGCATTGTCCGATATTCACAGAAAGCCGATGGGCTTGTCGACGACTTGTTTAGTGGCAGCTCGCAGAAGCCGCTGATTACATTGGACCAACTCATTCACGATACGTCGGCTGCAGTTGATGCGATCAAACGATTCTTCGAAAACCGCGAAACGATTGCCACGGCACTGAGGACATCTCTCCCAATAATGCAGAACCGTGCACGCGCGGGGTTCGATTTGATAAGCAACATTATATGAATGCGATGTGCGAGTGACTGTGTGTTTCGAGTGAACCGACTTGTGTTCTTGTATTTGTACTGCCGGAGCAGCACGGGCGTTAACTCCTCTAGACAAAACGAGTTTGAGAATTTCACACCAACCTTCCTTCTCGACTGCCACGGCAAGATCTCCGCGAGCCCCTCGCATGCTACTGATCACGCCTGCCCCTCCGTTACCGGCTACTTCCGGTAATCGGCAGCGCACAGACTTGCTCTGGCGGGCGCTTCGGCGGCTGGGAGCTGTTGACCTGATCGTAACGCTTGGCCCCCCCGGTTATTCGAAACTCGATCCCGAGCAAGAGCGTCAACTGATCGAGGAACGCGGGCTCAAGCAGATTGTTCAGTTGCCGCGACCTGCCGATGGTCCAAGTTGGTCGCTCGCGCGACGCCTACTGCCGCGAAAGCTTGCTAATCAAGTTGCCTCGCAACTCCTCGGGCCAGGTTGGATGTATTGCACCACGCCGGCGCTCGTCGACCGGGCACGACAATTAATCGCCGAGAACGATTACGATCTGGTTGTCGCGCGCTATGCTCACTCGATTGCTCGTAGCGGATTTCTAGGACTTGTTCCGACCCTGCTCGATATCGACGATGTCGATACACAGATTTACCAATCGCGGCTCGATTCACCCGAAACACCGCGTTGGAAACGTCCGCTAGTCAAACGTCGATTGCGTCAGGTGCAGCGACCGTTTGAGCAGGTGCTTTCGCAATGCAGCCACTTGTTCGTCGCAAAAGATGCAGATCGCCAGCTCGTTGCTGGACCCGCGATCTCAGTATTGCCGAACATCGCTTACGCTAGCGAAGAAGCTGCCGTTGAGGCACTGCCACCGAACAATGCATCGCGACGAATTCTCTTTGTCGGCTCATTTGGTCACGCGCCCAACCTGAACGGTGTCGATTACTTCATCGAACGTGTGTGGCCCCAAATTCGGCGGCGGGTACCAGATTGCGAGCTGGAGCTTGTTGGCGGCGGCATTACCACTGAAGTCCTGCAACGTTGGCGGCGTAAGGCCGGTGTGGTCATCACGGGGTTCGCGGATAACTTAGCCGATGCCTACTCACGCGCTGCCTTCTGCGTCGCTCCGCTCTTGACCGGTGCTGGTACGAACATCAAGGTGCTCGAATCACTCGGTTTCGGCCGCGCCGTCGTCGTCACCAGTAAGGCTCACCAGGGCTTCGAAGCGACGTTGCCCCACGGCACTGGCGTGTTGGTTAGTGCGACGGCCGAATCGATGTGTGAGTATTGTGTATCGCTGCTCGAGTCAACAAGCCAACGCAACGAAATCGCCGCGGCAGGTTATGAGGTGGTTAAACAGCGGTATACTTTCGACCAGTTCGCTACCGTCGTGGCAAATGCGATCAACGCTTTAGCAGGACAATAATGTCTGACAATTCGAGACTTCTGCTGTGAATGGCTTTCCCACAATTTCTGTTGTCATCCCGACATACAATCGCGCCGAACTAGTCGCTGATTGCGTGCGGTCAGTTATTTCACAAACGGCTGAGCCACTGGAAATTATCGTCGTCGACGATGGCTCCACCGACGATACGGCCGAAGTGCTGTGTAAATTCCAAGATCGCATCACCTACGTATCGCAAGACAATGCAGGTCCCGGAGCAGCACGCAATAATGGTATTCGCCGAGCGACCGGCGACTACATCGCGTTCATCGACAGCGACGACTTGTGGACGCCGTGGACGATCGAGGTAATACAGCAGATTTTGGGCCGCGAATCAGCCCCGACCATAGTACTACTCCGACGGATGGAATTTGAAACTTCCGTGGACTTGGAATCATTGAATCGCGAAGATCTCGTCGTACGTGACTATCAAGATTTCTTCGATTATGGAGACGGTGGAGCGCTTTTTGGCTCTGGGGTGCTCGTTGTGCGCCGCAATACGGTCATGGAAGTCGGAGGGTTTACCACGCACCTGATGTGTGCGGAAGACCTCGACTTGGGGATGAAGCTCGGCGTCGCCTCTGGATTGGCAAGCATCGAATCGCCGATCATGGTTTGCATCCGTCGAACACCTAGCAGTCTCACTCGCTCGGCGTCGGCCGCCTTCAAGGGCATGCAGTTTTTGTACGAG
Source organism: Pirellulales bacterium (assembly GCA_041752635.1). Lineage (GTDB taxonomy): Bacteria > Planctomycetota > Planctomycetia > Pirellulales > Lacipirellulaceae > JBGSWC01. The sequence goes on from JBGSWC010000255.1 coordinate 19,372, forward strand.
CAAGAAGCGAAGAAAGCTTACCCGGGCGGAGAACAACGAAAATGGCAGCGACGTTCGTTTCTTACGTTCATGGCCCGCGGCAAGTCGATCCAAATGTTACTAGCCAAGCGCAGGGGAGCTGCGTGGAAACTATATTTCGACAGCTTATGGTGGCACATTCGACTAGGTAAATTTTCCTACTTGCTCGTGTTTCCGTTCATCAATTTATTCGGACTTGTTCGATTGGTCTCGCGTCGCGACGACGTAGTCGAATAGGGCAACGAACTAGCTATGTCAAACTCTCCGCTCGAACCATCGAACGTATCCATGCTCGTGCATGGAGCCGAAGTCTATGGCATTGCGACCATCATCAAGCTCTATGCCAAACGTTGGCAAGACATGACGTTTGTCTGTTTCGGTGAAGGGGCAATGCACGAATGGCTGGTCGAAAACGGCAATCGTGTTGTTACCATGGCAATCGAAAGCCGACTTAAGGCAACCGGTAGCCCGCTAAAGTTAATAGCTAACTTTCGTGGGCATCAACGCGACGCACGACGTCTGGCCGAGCAGACGGCCGAAAGAATTAGGAATCGAGACATTAGGGTCGTCCATACCCACCGGCTCTCCGAACAAATTGTTGCTGGACAAATGCGACCTTTGGGCTTTAAGTCGGTTTGGCAAATTAATAACAACAGCAATCGTAAGCGGCTGGCCGGTTTCGGACTATTTCTCAACCATCGGCTAGCCCGATGGGGGGCCGACTTGCTGCTGCCGGCGAGTGACTTCATCGCCGCTAATTGGCAGGGATGCGGCGTGCCGATGCGCACGATTCGCAACGCGGCCGAAAAAATTGTCGATTTCCGCGATGCTCCCCCCGCACCTCCGTTGCGGTGCGTTGTCGCTGGTCGACTCGAACACTCCAAAGGGCACCACACGGCGATTGATGCGGTGATAAAAGCGCGTGCGGCTGGAAAAGACGTCCGGCTCGACGTGTTTGGCGGACCTGTCGAGGGCAACAGTTACTGCGACGAACTTCAAGCCAAAATCAAGCTTGCGAGTGCAAGTGACGCGATTCAGCTTCGTGGCTTCTGTAGCGATCTGCGGCAACGGCACGGTGACTTTCACCTGGGATTGCAATGCCGCATCGATCCCGAACCATGCAGTCTTTGGGTGTGCGAAACCATGGTCGACGGTCTACCGGTGCTTGCATCGGCGACAGGAGGCACACCCGAATTGGTCGATGATGGTGTCACCGGATTGCTCTATCCACCAGGCGATACGAACGCACTCGCCGATCACTTGATCAACCTGTCTGAGCGTCCAAAGCGACTTGAGTCGATGCGTCATGCCGCCCATCAGCGCGGTCAAGACCACTTCCTAATTGAGCGATTGGCACACGAGACGCTCGAAGCCTATCGATCACTCTTTGGTTAACGTCTCACACCCCCTCCTGCATCGTCAAACAATGCAACGCCCCCAAACCCACCACCAGCCACTCCGCCCGAATCGGCTCGATGCGATAACCGGGCATTGCTTGCTCCATCTGCGAGAGGGCGACTTCGTCGGATGGTTGGCCGAACACGGGCACGAAGACCGCGTTGTTGGCGATTAAGAAGTTCGCATAACTGGCCGGCACCGGTAGGTGGCCGCCGGGGCCATGCTCATCGTCGGGGAAGTCGTAGTGAAACAGGTCGGGGACTGGTAGCTCGACAATTGTTAGCCGGTTGCCGTTTTGATCGCGGACACTCTGCAATGCTTGCCAATTGGCGTCGAGCATTTCGAAGTCGGGATGCGACTGGGGGGCGCGGATTGCCACGACTCGGTCGGGGGCGACGAAGCGGGCGATGTCGTCGATGTGGCCGTCGGTGTCGTCACCGACGATGCCGCCGGGGAGCCAAATGATGTGCCGGGTGCCGAGCACCTGGTGGAGTTGTTGTTCGATTTGTTCGCGCGTGAGGTGCGGGTTGCGGTTCGCGTTGAGTAAACACTGCTCGGTTGTCATCACGGTGCCGATGCCGTTGACGTCGATCGAACCCCCTTCGAGCACGAAGTCGTGAATGCGAATTGGCACGCCTAAGTGCCTTGCGATATGTTGTGGTACGACGTCGTCTTTGTCGCGGACTTCGTATTTGCCACCCCAGCCGTTGAAGTGGAAATCGTGAATCGCCTTGCCCTCTCCCCTCCCCCCCGAGGGGGGAGGGGTGCTTGTTGTGAAAATCGGTCCGTAGTCGCGAATCCAGGAGTCGTTGGTGGCGATGCCGAGCGTAGCGACGTCGACCACTTCGACCACTTCGGCCAATTTGCGAGTGAACTCGGCGAATTGTTGTTGTGCTTGCGGCAAACAACCGGGCCACGTCTCGGCATTGTGGGGCGGAGCGACCCACACCCGCGTGAGTGGCTCCCACTCGGCCGGCATACGGAGGCGCAAGACCGCCGTCAGCGGTTGGAGCGAATTGGCAAAGGCAGTACGCGGGTGGGGCATTTTTTGTTTACGAACAGGAGATCGCAGAGAATTCGCTTCGGTCATTCCCGCGCAGGCGGGAATCTAGATTGTAGGCGTTGCGTCTGGATTCCCGCCTGCGCGGGAATGATTTGGTCTGCATTCTGCTGACTCTGCGCCCTCCCTTTCAAGAAGTTCATTCATCGATGAACCGACGCGTGATTTCATCGTAAGCATCGATCCGCCGGTCGCGGAAGAAGGGCCAGCCTTCGCGCAAGTTATCGATCCGCGACAGGTCGCAATCGACGACCAACACTTCTTCGTCGGTCGCCGATGCCTCGGCGATGATCGTGCCGCCCGGGTCACAGACAAACGAACCTCCCCAAAACTCGAGGTCGTCTTCGCGACCGACGCGATTGATGGCGGTGACGTAGACACCATTGCTGATGGCGTGGCTGCGCTGCATTGTCTGCCAGGCGGCGCGTTGCTGCTGTTTGTCTTCGGCCGACTCGCCATGCCACCAACCGATGGCCGTGGGATAAAAGAGTATCTCGGCCCCACGTAATGCCGTGAGCCGCGCGGCCTCGGGATACCACTGATCCCAGCAAACGAGCAGCCCCGCCTTGGCGTAGCGCGTCGCGACCGACTGCCAGCCCAAGTCACCCGGCGTGAAGTAGAATTTCTCGAAGAACCGCGGGTCGTCGGGGATGTGCATCTTGCGATACTTGCCGACGATGTTGCCGGCCGGGTCGATCACAATCGACGTGTTATGAAAGAGCCCCGGTGCCCGTTTTTCAAAGAGTGACGCGGTAATTTCGATGCCGAGCTCTTTGGCCAACGTGCAAAGTCGCTCGCTGGTCGGCCCGGGAATCGTCTCGGCGAGTTGAAACATGGCCGCGTCTTCGACTTGGCAAAAATACCGGTTCGCAAACAGTTCCTGCGTCGCCACGAGCTGAGCCCCTTGCGAAGCGGCATGGCGAATCATGTCGATCGCGAGCGCAACATTCGCTTCGACGTGTTCGCCACAGGCGTGTTGCGTGAGGCCGAGTTTAAGTGGTTTAGTGGGCAACGATGTTGTCCTTGTTTGCAGTTGGGTTGAATTTAGCGGATGCGGGCGGGTTCTGGTTCTAAGTTAGCCGATGACCGTGCTATAATTAAGTCGAACTGCTAATTCTTTTTTGGAGAACGCTATGGTGCGATGCACAGGAACTATTATCGGAAACTCAATCGCACTAAGCGAACCAATCGACCTTGCCGAGGGGCAACAGGTGGAAATTGTCGTCGTCGCACGTAGTGTGGCAAGTGGGCAGGCCGTTCCCAGTGGTTGCGTCAATGAGTTTTCTCAGTCGTGGACATCGGAGGACGATACGATCTTGCAGCAGATCGCGGACGAGCGGCAGTCGACTCGTTTTCGCGATCGTGGTTTTTGGGGACGAACGCTGGGGCGTGTTATGTGATGAAACCACAGGCATCAAAGAAGTCGTTGCAATTCGGCATGAAAGATTTGCTGATTACGATGGCAATCGTCGCAGTGCTGTTCGCTATAGTTCACTATCTACGCAAGCCGATCCGCGACGCCAAGCAGATTAGACCGGGCGACACGGTGAGCCGAGTTCATGAGATACTCGGTACTCCGACAGCGGTGTTCGCATCGGACGTCGAATTGCGACGATCTTATCTTGCTCCAATGTCATTCGTGTTCACAGATCTGGAACGTTCTAGCCCCCATGTGCCGGTGGCAGGTTTACCGGTCGTAAGTGAACATGCCGAGTGGTTTGAATACTCCGCAACTGCTGGGCATCTTGTCTATTTCGACCAAGATCGGGTTGCAATCGTATTTTGGGGCGGGACTTAAAAGCCCACGAAGCAAGGTCACTTCGCGTTCAACCGCTAGCCAAACGCAGCGGCTTCGCCGTTGCCGGAACGGCGCACGCTTGTTCGCGGCCTACGACGCGAACCCATACAGCGTCCCAAACTTCGTTCGCAAATGACGCATGAGTGGGGCAGAGCTTAGTGGTTCGCCGGTGACTTTTTCGACTAGCTCCGACGCGCGGTAGCGTTTGCCGTGGCGGTGGATATTCGTTCGCGACCAGTCGAGGATCGGCGCGAACTCGCCTCGTCGCATCAATTCGTCGAGGTCGCCCAGGTCGCGCTCACACGCCTCGAATAATTGCGACGCATAGAGGTTGCCGAGCGAGTAAGTCGGAAAATATCCAAACAGCCCGGCACTCCAGTGAACGTCTTGCATCACGCCATCTTTGTCGTCGGGTGGTGTGATGCCAAGGTATTCTTTGTAGCGTGCGTTCCACGCCTCGGGCAGATCGGCCACTTCGAGGTCGCCGGCAATGATCGCCTGTTCTAGCTCGAAGCGTATCAAGATATGCAGGTTGTAAGTTGCCTCGTCGGCCTCGACCCGAATGAGCGACGGTTTCGATTCGTTTACGGCGAAGTAAAAGTCATCGAGCTTGACGCTCGTGAGAGTCGTCCCGAACGCCTGCTGTGCATCGGGATAAAAACGCTCCCAAAAAGCGTGGCTGCGGCCGATGAGATTCTCCCACCAGCGCGATTGCGACTCGTGAATGCCCAGCGAAACGGCCTCGCCGGTCGGCAGACCAAAATGCTCGGCCGGCAATCCCTGTTCATACAGCCCGTGTCCCGCTTCGTGCAGAATGCTGTAAAAGCCGCTGTTGAAAAAGTTGGATTGATAGCGAGTTGTGAGTCGCACATCATGCGGACCGCTGGTGCTGCAGAAGGGATGATCGGTGACGTCGAGTCGCCCCGCGTCGAAATCGAAACCAATGGCGCGAGCCGCCAGTTTGCCGAATTCTTCCTGGGCAGCGACATCGAACTTGCCGTGCAAGATTTCGACCGGCGCGCGGTGGTCGCTGCTGCCAATTTGCTCGACTAGCGGCACTAACTGTTCGCGTAAGTCAGCGAGCACGGCTGCCACACGTTTCGTCGTCTCGTGTGGTTCGTAGTCTTCGAGCAGTGCATCGTAAGGAGAGTCAACAAAGCCGACCGCTGACGCCTCTTCGCGTTTCAGGCGAATCATCTCGGCCAACCGCGGAGCGAAGCGGGCAAAGTCATTGTCGCGACGGGCCTCGGCCCAGATTTGTTGACCGATGCTCGACGCCCGAGTGATCGCTTCGACCAAGTCCTGGGGCAGCTTCGTCTTGCGATCGTAGGAGCGACGAAGTTCGCGAACCACAACCGCCGCATCGGAACTTGGATTGACGTTACCCAGTTCGGCTTCCACAGTGTCGAGCCAATCGCCCACTTGTGGGGTGGTGCTGCGCCCGTGCACGAGCCCCGCGACGAAGGCCGCCTGCTCGGCCCGGTACTCGCCCCCTTTGCGCGGAAGTTTCGTTCGCTCGTCCCACTCTATCACGCTCAGCGTGCTGGTCAGCAATGCGGTCTGACGTGTGTGTTTGACTAGCTCGTCGTAAGCGTTCATCTGGCTAAACTCATTTCGGGCAAATCGTGTGAGAGTTGGCTTTTGCTAGCCGCTCTAATAGACTCGTTTTGCTTCACTTTGCAAACCGCCAGCCGAGTCTCATGTCCGACAACCCAACCCTTTTCGTCCACTATCTGCCACAGTTTGTGGGCGAACACGAACTGGCCGATGGCACCGTGATTGTCATCGACCTGCTGCGGGCGTCGACCACGGTG
>JBGSWC010000256.1:0-4284 GCA_041752635.1 Pirellulales bacterium
GAGCACGTCGCGGCACCGCACCCCAGACGAGCGCACCGGCCGCGAAGCCGGCGGCTCCCCCCCAGAAAGTCTGGCCCCACAACAGTTGAATCGACGGATGCAAAACCAACACGATGGCTGTTATGTCGGCCCACCGCCGGGGCATCCAGCCCAGCAGCATCCAGTAGCAACACGCCGTTGCGCCCCCCTGCATCAACCACACACCGGCGATCGCATCACCCCAAATGACCTGACCGATTGCCAAAAATGCTCCCGGCAGCGGCGGATACTTCGACGCGTAACTCGGTTGCAGAATAACGTGAAACGACTCGAAACTCGTCCAGCAATCGGGCGTGGGGTTGGTGAGCCGTCCGCGAGCAAAAGTATCACCAGCAAGCAAATAACTGAACTCGTCGTGAATGCTCGGCACTGGGGGCCGCGCCGTGCTAATCAACGCGCCCAACACGACCGTTGCCAGTGACAACAACAGACCAACCACGATCGGCGGCAATGGACGCAAGAGTTGCACGACTTATCAAGCCTCCGCCAACTCTCGGCGATTCAAATCGACACCGTTTGTTCTGAATGAGTTAGGTACTCGCAATCGCGCCGCGAAGTGGAGACTACGATCGAACACCATCGACGCCGGCCAAGGATAAAGACCCAATTGATCGACCCGCTCGTCGACCTCCAAATTCCAGCGCTGCCACAAGCCGCGCCACTCGGCGGGGCTCAGATAGTTGTAAGGGAGCGATACACCGTGGCGGTGGTTGCCGACCCAGTCCATCAGCCGCAACGTCGAGCTAGCGGCACAGCCTTGGAGCGAATGATCCTTGATGACTATCGATTGCCGGGCGACGCGAACCGCTTCGCCAACTAGCGTGTCAACGTCGTCGGCGTGGTGCAACACATCGACAAACATCACCACGTCGAACGAATTGGTCTCTAAGGGTAAGTGCCTTCCGTCGAAGCGTTCGACTGGAATCGCCGTGTTGGTGCGAACCAACACATCAACGCCAGTGAATGTCAGATCGGATCGCAGTTTGCCCAACCGCTGCGCGATTTGCCCATCACCACAGCCGACATCGAGTACCGTGGCATTCTCGGGCAACAGCTTTGCTAGTTGCCGGCTGAGTACATCGACTCGTCGGCCGGCTACTCGATGTTCGTGGATTTGATCGATCAGGCTCATCGCCGGGCCATCCGCAGAATGCTGAGAAAGAAACTAGAAAAGACGGCCTGCATGCCAAGGGCCACGAGAGTGACTCCGGGAATGACTTGCCGCATCGTTGAAGCGTAGTCGAGGTGACCGAATCCTGTCCGCCACCAATGGGCCGTGGTCGCGGCGAGCAATAGCGTGCCAGCGGTTGCCATAACACCGCCAACGATGAGCCCCCGTTCCAGCGTTACGACCCGGCGAAACCATTGCATTGCGCGACTTTCGGGTACCAAACGTTCGGTGATCGCAAACGTCTTGGCAAACACGGCTAATTGCCCAAGCTGCGTACCAATGAGCAGCGCGAGGCTCGCGACGAGCAGCGTATGGACATCGAGCGAGACGCCGGCGATGGTTGTCCCCGGTAGCGCCAGCGCGTACCCGGCGAGGCCTGCCAACACCATCAACATGCCCGGCACCAAGAACAACCACCTGGGGCTGTACATCAAGAAGAACCGCAGAGTCCGCCATCCATCGCGAAACGTTCGCAGGTGAGGTGCATGAGCTTGGCGGCCATCGGGATGCAGTGTCGTCGGTACCTCGGCAATGTCGGCCCCCATTAAGCTGCTCTTGATAATCATCTCGGTGGCGAATTCCATGCCGGTCGATCGAAGCTCGAGTGAGTCGTAAAACTCGCGAGTGAAACCACGCAATCCGCAATAGATATCGTGGATCGGCACGCCAAACATGTGACGGGCCATCCAGCTAAACATCGGATTCCCCCACCAGCGATGCAGCAGGGGCATCGCACCGGGCATCACTCGACCCCCGCCTGATGGCAATCGGCAGCCTTGCACCAGATCGTGCCCCTCGCGGAGTGCAGCGACGAACTTGGGTATTTCGAGAAAGTCATAGCTATCGTCGGCGTCCCCCATGATCACATATTTACCGCGGGCGGCGGTAATGCCCCCCATCAACGCGCTGCCATAGCCTTTGTTAGTAACGCGGACAACTCGAGTTCCCAGCCCTTCGGCAATTTCAATGCTGCCATCGGTGCTGCCATTGTCGGCGACGACGATTTCGCCATCGATGCCCGCCACCCGCATGGCCGTTTGCGCCTTGTCGATGCAAATCGCTAGCGTGTCGGCTTCGTTGAGGCACGGCATCACAACCGACAGCTCACACGTCGAAACGTCGATGATCATCTCATCGGCGACGGTTTGGCTCGATCCGTGTTCCAGGTAATCGGCAACCGCCCGTTCAGCCTGCTGTAATCGCGCCAGCATCTCGGCTTCGCGATTGGCTGATGGTGCCTGGGCGGTGTCGTTTTTCTGTCGGGGGGAAATCATCGATTGCTCGTCAGTCCGCTGGAATTGAAACTGGGGCGGCCCCGCCAACCCAGACCCGACAAACCTACGACACAGCAGCGGCAAGTCAACTTGGGATAACCGGCACAGGCGGTGCCGCAATCGATCGACGAACAAGGCAACGGGTGCGAATTTCGACCGAGAGAGCCTGTTGCAGTAAACCTCTATTTGTGAGAATGGGCGTAATGTGACGAGTTTCATGCCTTGAAGCTACGGACTACCGCAAAAACTGGGGGAATCCGTTGGTCAGACTGTTGCGGCTCGCCTATCCTCACTACAGACTAACCCGGCACTCTTCTTCACCCCCATCTGCCTCGAACGAGGTCAATAAACGCCGTGAATTACGCTCCACAAAACGCCGCTGTCGTCTCGTTTGATCCCTCGGACGCAGGAATCGCTCGAACAGTTCTCGGAAACTACGGATTTCAAGTCGAAGAATTTTCGTCGATTGACGATTGTCGTCGTTCCTTGCGGCAGGGAGGTTCGGGAGATGCGCTGTTGACGATCGTCGCCGGAATCGACAAGGACGACCTGTTGGGAAATCGCTTAGCCGAATTTAAACGGGCTTTTCCTGACCTTCCTGTGATGATCACCGCGACCGGTGCAACGGTGGCCCACGCTGTCGCTTCGATGAAACAGGGAGCTTCGGATGTTGTTTCCCTCCCGTGTACCGAAGATCAACTTCGCGAGAAGATTCGCGAGCTTATGGACGAGGCAAATCGCCACCGACTCGCTAACTCCGAGCGAGTCGAGTTTCGCAACCGTTTGGCCGATCTCACCCCGGCCGAAGTCGCCGTACTCGATTTGCTGCTCGATGGTTATGCAAATAAGCAGATTTCGCAGGAATTAAATATTGGATTGCGGACCGTCGAACTGCGTCGCTCGAAGATCATGGCGAAGATGCACGCGAGTTCGGTCGCACAGCTTATAAAAATGGTCTGCATCGCCCGTGGCAAAGTCGACCCAACCGATAGCAGTGAAGCAAATACGGCCACTCGCGATTAGCCAATTTTTTGCTGTGAGCCGCTCCGCTCGTTAAGTACATTAGTCGAAATAACCCGACCTTTCGACAACATGCGGGCGTTGAATGCTGCAAGAAAATTGGCCCGACGATTTTTTGGCCGACGTACGTTTGAGCTTGGTGAAAGACGTTGGTCCGCGTACGCGGGCGAGCCTGTTGGCGGCTTTTGGTTCGGCTGAGAAGGTATTTGGGGCGAGTCGCAACCAACTCCAATCGGTCGATGGCATAGGCGCGACACTGGCTCGCCGGATCGAGTCGGCCGTCGACGAAATTAATGTCGAGCGGGAGTTAAAGGTTGCATCGCAGCACGGCATCACGCTCGTGCGGATCGATACCGCCGAATATCCGGCGGGGCTGACTGAAATCGCTGATCCTCCCTCGATCCTGTACATTCGTGGACAACCCAAGCCGCAAGACCGACTTGCCGTGGGCTTTGTGGGTACTCGTCGCGCGTCGAACTACGGAAAACGAGTGACCGAGCAACTCGCATCGGGACTCGCCAAGGCGGGCGTCACCGTGGTGAGTGGGCTCGCGCGGGGCATCGACACCGCGGCTCACCAAGCGGCACTTTCTGCTGGCGGTCGCACAATCGCGGTGATCGCTGGCGGGCTGCTCGAAATCACGCCGACCGAAAACCACCGTCTCGCCGACCAAATAGCCGACCAGGGATATTTGCTCAGCGAAGCACCACCCCGAAGGCCGCCCCTGCCGGGCGCCTTTCCACAGCGGAATCGGCTCATTAGTGGGCTGTCGCTGGGCGT
>JBGSWC010000257.1:0-10061 GCA_041752635.1 Pirellulales bacterium
GTAAGCTTCGGGACTCGCCGACCTTGTCGCCGACAAAAGTGTTCGAGAAAGTGCTCGGCGAGCAAGCAAATATCGTCGCCGCGGTCGCGGAGTGCTGGCATTTCGATCGAAACGACGTTGAGACGATAATAAAGGTCCTCACGAAATCTCTTGTTGCGAACGAGTTGGGGCAGGTTCCTATTTGTCGCCGCGACGACGCGAACATCGGTTTCGATATTCGCGGTGCCCCCTACTCGAACGATGACTTTTTCTTCGAGCACTCTGAGTAGTTTGGCTTGGCCGGCGAGGCTCATATCGCCAATTTCGTCGAGCAGGAGCGTTCCCCCCGACGCCGCTTCAAATTTTCCGATGCGAGTCGCGTGGGCGTCGGTAAACGCTCCCTTTTCATGCCCAAAGAGCTCACTTTCGAGCAACGTCTCGGTGAGTGCGGCGCAGTTGACGGCCAGAAAAGGCGCCAGCCGGCGACGACTCGCGTTGTGCAGCGACCGGGCCACGACTTCCTTGCCCGTCCCATTCTCGCCCAGCAACAGCACGGCCAGTTCGGTATCGGCGACCGAGCGGATTGTGCGCCGCAGTGCTTCGATCGCCGAGCAATTTCCGACAAAGTCGACTTGCGAGGCCGCCTCGGCGAGATGCTGATTCTGGCTTAGCATGCGCGTCCATTCTTGCGAGTCTGCCAGGGCGACAGCAGCGTGACGCGCAAGCTCGGCGATGCCGGTTTCGTCGTCCGTCGTAAATCGTCCGCCGCGTTTGTTGATCAGCTCAAACGCGCCGAGCCTAGTGCCCGAGAACGTCGTCAGCGGAACACACAGTAGCGACTCGGTCTGATAACCCGACACCTCGTCGACGCCCGTATAAATGTTGGCTTGATCATCGTCGATGTTGACGCGTAGTGGCTCGCCGTTGGCGAGCACTCGACCGACCACCCCCACATCGTCAGGTATGCGAAGTTCTCCGTTCGGCATTCCCAGCGCTGGTCGTCCAACGAGCGATTTATTCGTGCGGTCCCACAGAAACAACGTCGCGCGATCACAATCAAATAGTTTGGTCGCCGCTTCGGCCATGTTTGCGAGCAACGTAGGCAAGTCGTCGGTACGCCGCCACTGGCTGATTATTTCGAGCAAGGTTGCCGATTGTCGCAACAGTGAACGTTGCCGAGCAATCGACTCAGCGTGATCGATCGTAGCACTCAACTGCGGCCGTAACGACTTGTCGACTTCAGCGGCGTGAGTTCGAATTGCTACGACGCGGCTCGTCGGGCCGGGGATTGGCACGACGACCCATTCGGACGATCGACGTACCTCGTTCGACTCCGCTGCTTCGGCGACGAGTTCCAATGGCCACTTCGTCACTTGCGAGGGAGTCGCCGCGTATGGCTTCCACGTTGGCGGGGCGGGCCGCAAGATGGCCGCTGCCGACGCGCCGGGCTGTTCAGCCAGCCAAGCCACCACTGCCGCGAGAGGCGAGTCGTTCGTGTCGAGTCGCTGAAAGAGCGACGACCAGTCTTCGATCAGCATGTCAGTCCCACGTTTCGAGTAAGCTCTAAGTTGCGAGAGGGTTGAAGACGATTAGCATGAGCGTCGCGAAAACGCGACAGTGTGCGTATCGAAACGACCATACCGCGTTGCGCCTTTGACGGCAATTCTGCGCGTGCCCGCTTTCGACGCGTCGGCGAAGCTGCTACGATTTAGGTCTCGCTTTTGATCGTGATTCTCGTTTCTTTCCGTGCCGGGTGCGTAGGGTATGACAGCTTTGTTTGCCGATAAAAAAGGTTTAATCACAGGCGTGTTCAACAAGCAATCGATCGCCTGGTCGATTGCCGAACGCGTGATGGGCGAGGGGGGCGAGTGTGGTTTCTCGTACATGCCCGATAAACCCGACGACCAGCGCCAGAAAAATCTCGGTCGCATCACCAAATTGACCGACGGCAACGAACGAGTTCGTTTCCTCCAGCCGATGGACGTGACCAACGACGAGCAAATCGCCGCTCTCATGGAACAGTGTAAGAGCCAACTTGGCAAGCTCGACTTTCTGCTCCATTCGATCGCTTTTGCACTACCCGACGACCTCAAACGTGAGACGATTGCCACCAGTCGCGACGGATTCAAGCTCGCGATGGAGATCAGCGCCTACAGTCTGCTCGCGCTCGCCAACGCCGCGCGTCCGCTGCTCAAGCCGGGGGCCAGCGTGCTCACACTCACTTACTTCGGCGGCGAGAAGGCCGTGCCTGGCTATAACGTGATGGGCGTATGCAAAGCGGCACTCGACTCGATTGTGAAGTACCTGGCATTCGAATTGGGAGCCGATGGTGTTCGCGTCAACGCGCTCAGCGCCGGACCGTTGCAAACCGTTTCGGGGCGCGGGGCCGGTGTCGACGAAATGCTCGGCCTCTACGAAGCGATGGCGCCCCTCGGTCGCAACGTCAACCACGACGAAGCTGGCAACAGCGGAGCCTTCTTGCTCTCCGACATGTCGAGCGGAATCACTGGCGAAATCCTCCACCTCGACGGCGGTTACAACATCATGGGTTCGCCGGGTCGAATGCTCGATCAGATCAAAAGGCACCAATGAAGCCGCGATCGAAATCGGCGTTCCCCTCCAAGCGTTGCCCCGTTTGTGGTCGCGACTTCGCCTGGCGCAAAAAATGGGAGCGCGACTGGGACCACGTTCGTTATTGCAGTGAACGCTGTCGGCGGGCAAGCAAGTCGGGCCAGTAGTTCGATGTAGCCTTCGACTAACGTCGCCACACACGCTCGGCTGACGCATCGTACACCGGCTGGTTGGTTATTTTGCCACTCGCTCGCGCGGCCCTTGCATACGCCGACTCGTGTGCTGGCGTTGGCTCAAGGCTCGCCGTCGGAGTAACTTGGGGATCGACAACAGTTGATCGTGCGTTGTTGGCGGCGATAGCGGTGGTCGCGCCGTCGGGCAGCAACTCGGGGCGGCCTTGTTTCACCCACGCGAGCCATTCGTTTTGTAAGTCGTAGAGCGAAGCGGTTGCATAATGCTGCTGCACAGCTCGGGGCCAGTTTTCGTCGCGCATCCCGTCGGCGAGAAACTCCAAAAACGCCCCTTTGCCCCGCTTCATGATCAGATACCGCGTCAGCGAATGCCCCTGGGCATAAAGCGGCAAGACATCGGGCGGATACTCTTTCATCGCGAACATCTGGCTGAAGGCAATACCTTTGCCGTTGTGTAAGAATTCGATCAACAGCCGCTCTTGGGTGGCGATTTCACTTTGGTGCTCGACTGTGGTACAAGCCCCTTCGTCGGCCCAACGAGGCAGAGGCTGGCGGAAGTGACAGGCGAAAATCGTGTGCGTAATCTCGTGTGGCAACACCGAGTCGAGCACTCGCTCGCGCGAGCCTTGAATGTTCATCTCCCAACCGAACACTTCGCCCCGATCGAAAATGAACGTCGTCGCACCACCAGCCCCCAGCCGAGGTGATACCCGGGCGTTGATCGGGCAAGGTTGCGACCAGGGGGGCATCTCGCTACCAATCCATTCGACCGCCAGCTTTTGCCGCCAAACCTCAGCGGCGTCGCCCAGTTCCTTGGCGAGCTGAGGCGTCGGGGCGCTGACCACAAAGTTGGTGGTGCGATAACCGGCGGCAAGCGCAGTGGTTCCAGAGATAGCAAGCAACGCGACTGCTAGCAGCAGGCGGCGAACGATAACCAAGCGAGCTTCCATGCTCATCTCCTTGGTAAAGGACGTGGCGGGAGCGGGAAGTTAGCAAACAAACGCCAGGGACGTGAAGACCAATTTCTGGTCGACTTAGGAACCACACCTGGAAACGCAGCCCGCTCGATCGTCGCAAAATATTGTTAATGAAGTGCTTGTTGAGAGCATCAACAAAACTTCGCCCCACCTGACGCTAAGCACTCTGCTTTCCATTGCTGAAGGCAATGTGGCTCGGTATGGCTTTCGCCTGCTGCTCGATTTGGGCCTCTTTACGAGGTCTACGCTTTGAGCGTTGTCAAATCGTCTTCCGGGTGAACGATTGACATTGGCCCCGCAAAATATCGCTCTTCGGGATTGCCAGCACCGCCGGGAACGCACTTGCAGAACGCAAGCCGATCACCGCTAGAATAATGATCACCCAAGACCGCGTCGCGAAGCAGGCGTAATACTGCGCTAGTTGCTACTCTTTGGTCGAAAGCTCGAAATTGTGCTCGTTCACGCCCGGCTTGACGTCGAGTTCTAGCTCGGTCTCGGCGTTGTATTTATTTGGCAGCGTTTCGGCCATCACAGGCATCACGTCGCTATCGGGCGTGTCGTAGAGCTTTTTCTCACCGACCTTTTTTGGTACGCGGATCTCTACTTTCATTAGCCCGAAAGGGACGAGTGCCGAGTACTCACCGTTCTCGATCATGGTGCCCGTAACTGGAGCCATGCCATCGACGGGAATGAAAGTGATCGCCCCCTCGACAGGTTTGACCCCATCGACGGTCACCTCGCCAGTCACCTTTGCCTTAGTGCTGTCTCCCGAACATCCCGCGATGGCCCCTAGCGCGAGTAGCGTTACACCACATGCCACTTGCGCTACATGCCGGCGGAGTCGCAAACAAATGGACGAACATCGGTTATTCAACAGGCACCTCCTCGCCATTCATTGTTCCCATCGCCTGCCAAATGGCCAGCGCGATGTCGTCCGGGTAAAACTCGACCGAGCTATCGCACCTAAGGGCGTTTACGCCACCCGGGTGTCGGCTGCGAGCGGCATTTTGTTGTTGGTCGTAGGCTCCCGCCACCGCGGGCATTTTCGGGTCGCCTGTCGGCTGAAACCACCCATTCGCAATCACATCGGGTGCCGAGGTGTTGGGCGTGTAGCGGGTGCCGAACCGAAATGCTGCGTCGTTGTTGTGAATATCGCCTCGCCAGTCGTTGTCTGCCGGACTCCACGCTTTCAAATACTCTGACATCATCAGCGTGTTACTCAAGCCGTCGATGATATGCTTGAACGACGTCTTGCGAGGCTGGTCGCCACGGCCTTTGACAAACGAAAAAGCGGCATCGCCTACACCGGGAGGCGTCGGTTGGCCGAATATTGCGGAGCCCCAGCAGACAACATAGTTACCACGACGCCGCTGTTGTACGCCCACGATTTGATCCGAACCATCCTCAGTCTCGCTCGGACAGCTGTAGAGCGCCACATGCTGACCGCAGGTCCCATTGAGTGTTTCATAAATACAACCGGGCGGCACATGAAAGGCCTTTGTGTAATCGTGCCGCTCGGCTAGAGCCGTTTGCTCTATGTACGGCCAGAGGAGCACGGTCCAGGTATGACGCGGGTTCCACCTAGCGCCGACGGGCAATTGCTTGTGGGTGTCGTGATGCAGTTGCATGCCAAGACCCCACTGCTTGAGATTGTTGACACACTGCGTCCGTCGGGCGGCTTCCCTTGCCGATTGCACGGCAGGCAACAACAACGCGACAAGGATGCCAATGATGGCAATCACCACCAACAGCTCAACTAAAGTAAAGGCAAGCGGTTTTTTGCTTCGCATGTTTTCGGCCTCCCAAGTGAAAAGAAAAGCGGGACACGACCTTAAGTTCTACCAAAACAGACAGGAAACGAGTGAGACTGACGAAACGTAGACTATGAGGGACTTCCCCGTCTACGCAACCCCAGACTTCCCCTCTTTATTTGTAGCGGACACGCCCGTTGATTTCAATAACGCGAAGGTATTTTTCGAGGTCGACCACGCGGGCCGAAGCCGACACCCACTCCAGCCGGGGAATACTTGGCGGCAAGTGGGCTGATTCCCGAATGGCTGCCAGAGCATTCTGAGCAGGCGATTCAACTTCCCGCGTATTTCTCCCGCAGCCGGTCCCAAAAGTCCTCGAACATCTCGTCATAAAAGTCGTTTGCTGCTTCTTGCAAGTTGGGTGCATCGACAATGACCGGCGAAGCCGAGGGGTCGAAGTCCGACAGGTGGTCTTTGCCGGCACGCTCGCGCGGCGAGACGAAGCGGTATTCCGGTTCGCCCAGAATCGTGGAACACATTTTAGCAAGCCCAGTGTCGTACTCTTTCAGTTGTGCTCGCGTGTGGATGTGGTTGTGGTCGTGGTCCATGGTGCGATTGGTGTCGTACCAGGTTTGAAAGCCCTCGGCCCAATACTCCGAGCGATTTTTTCCGGCGTAGCACTGCTTTGGTCCGCCGAACACGATGAGCACCTCATCGTCCTTGTTGACTTCGACCTCGGAGTTCGTCGGTTTTCCATTGACCAGAATGTCGCCACCGTCGAGGCATTTGCGGATGAGGGTTGGCGACACATCGGGGAACGACTGCACCAATGCCAATCGCAGCGGTACCGGGGCTTCGCTCGTCACGCGGCGGAACCGCTGCGCGGCCAGGCCGTCGTTCCACAAGCCATCGTCGACCGCTTTTTTGTAAGTCTCGGTGAGCCACTGTTGTTGCTGATCGTCGAACCCGGCGCCATGCACCACGTGGCCAAACTCGTGCAACAGGATGCTCTCCTTCTGCATGCCCCCTTCAAACTCGAGCACGTCTTCTTCGCCAAACACGACCGTCGGTCGCCCCTTGTGTCGGGTCAAGAATCCCCGTTGTCGCCAGTTGTAAAAGTCGAGTTCGTCCCCCTCCTTATCGGTGGCGAACTGTGGCAGTTCGGAGGTCAATTCGTCGTGAGCGATCAGCAGACAGAGGACTTTTTGCTCGCGAATCCGATCGGCAACTTGCTTGTCGATGGTGGTCATGATCTTGTCGAACTGATAGGCCACCTCACGATGACAAAGGTCGCGGACCTTATCCGAGGTCGCGATCATAATATCCTGCACCATCGTGTATTTCTTGTAGAACTCAGGGTCGAGCGTGTACTCTTCGCACAACTCGGCGGTGAGTGGTTTAACCTCAAACTGTTCATCGGCAAACGACCGCGCCGTCGAGGCAACCAGCAATGTGACAGAAGCCAATACAAGCGCGAAACGCATAGCGAAATTCGTTGGCATGGTTTAATCCTGAGTTGTGTGCGAAAGGCCTGTGGGAGAGGATCATCGAGTGCTATTGTAAACACTTGGCACTCACGATTGCTAACCTTGCCGCAATTCCCTGCAACAGGCTCGGGTGCCATGGCCACATCGCGCAGCAGGGTGGCCATGTATGCGGTTGAAACTTGAAAACGACGTTCACCTGCTGAAGTGGGTTCTTAAGATCCTCGGCGGCATCCAACCATACGCCGAAGGCGTTACGCAGGTTGCCGGTCACTCACTTTCTAAATCAAAATCGATTTCATTGCTGCCCGACTTTACTTCGCGGGTGAGTTCGGTCTCGCTATTGTACCGCGCCGGCAGCCCTTTGGCGGGAGTTCCCTCGGTTTCCCCGATGCGGTTGATTTTGACTTCATGCGTACCGACGGCGGCCCCCTTGATGTCGCGGAGATAGGTCAACTCGTAACGGCCATTCTCGTCGGTGTAGCCGATCGACGGGCGGAGCCCTTCGGGCTGAAACGAAACGCCCAGCCCCGGCGCGGGTTTGCCATCGACGGTGATGATGCCACTCACTTTCCCTAGAGGCGGCCGGTCGCTGTTGGACCAACAGCCAACGCTCGCGAGCGCGGTCGATAGCAACATGAGAATAGCCAACGAGCGAGTTTTCATAATAGATAGCTTGCCAATCAATAGAATTCGCTTTGGATCGCCTGTCGTAACGCGCTTGAACTCTCGTCGGAGACAATTTCTTTCGACGATCGGCTTCCGCGTGCCATGGTGACAAGCGGGTCAACATTCTCGCTGTAGAACTGAACCGACCCGTCGGTATGGCCCAAATGGCAACCGCCTGGGTGTTCGCCGCCGGGCCCTTCGAAGAAGCCGCTATTGACGCCGCCGGTGTTGGCAAACGCGTCGCCAAAGTTAGCGATCAGTGTCCCGTTGCCGGTCGCAAAGCTGGTCGCCGCTCCGCCGAGATACCAGCCATCGAAGCTGCGATGGGCATCGTCACCGGCAAGGCCACTTTGGCCTCTGTTCGACCACAATCGTTGCATTTCGCCCAGCATAATGGTGTTGCTGGTGCCATCGGTTACGTAGCGAAGTTCGGTACCTCCATCGACCTGCGTGGGTGTCATCGGCCCGGCACCGCCACCTGATCTGCCGATACAAGCCCACCCGGTATGATAATCCTTCGACGAGTTGTTCCAGCAATTGCCGAAGCCGACGCTCGCGCCGTAGTCGGTGCCTCCAGAGATTGGCATGGTCGGCGTGACTTGCGTGCGAAGCCGTAGCATTAGTTCCTGTTCTGGCGTTTCGATGCCGGCGCGTCGGGTGGGGCAATAGAGCCCAGGCAGGTCGACAAAGACGATGTTGTTTTGTCGATAATTGTAGGTCGGCGAATAGTCGTAGTCCCAGCGATCAGCGATTGTTTGCTGCTCGATGAATGGCAAGATTTCGACGATCCAACTGTGGCCACGATATCCGACGGCCATCGACCTCGCTTCGGCAACCGGATCGTAGTGTGCCCACTGGGTTGTTTTCTTAAACCGATCGCGCATCGCCACCGCCGGCGGCAACCTCTTGTAAGTGGACTCGTAATTAAGGCAGGCGATCGAAAGCTGGTGTAGTTGATTCATGCACTGTGCGCGCCGCGCCGCTTCGCGGGCCGACTGCACCGCGGGCAGGAGCAGCGCCACCAGAATACCGATGATGGCAATCACGACCAGCAACTCCACCAGTGTGAAGGCCGACCGAGCGCGAGATAAATTGTGCATACTTCCAGGCAACCCGTCGGAACGAGCCCTCCCATCTGGGGTTTAATCTGGGGTTTAACTTGCTGCCACTCTGCGCTCTTCTCAACGCGCAGGATAACATAGAACCAGCGGGCTTGCATCTTGTATTTGGCAAATTTGTCCTAATTCTGGTGCCGGGGCGGATGGTGTGAGCATCACGATTGTTGGTGATCGTGCGAGTCGAGCTCGGCGGCACGCTGCGGAATTATGCTGCGGACGTTTGGAGAAGCGGCGTCGTCATCTTCCTACGCCAACGGCGTTACGTCTTTTAGCCAAACGAGCGACGCAACCCCCTTGGGGTAGTGGAGCATTTCCGACCGGTTACCCTGGGTAGCCACGACTGCGCCGTGGCAACCCAGGGCTGTGTGACGCAACGCCTTCGGCGTAAAGCTCAAGTTCCGACTCACTTAATTGTCGGAGAACTACACCCACAATCGTGACGCTCGCACTATGGCGGGTGTTGCCCACATCTTGTCTTGAAGGCAAAGCCACAACCGAGGGCCGAAGGGCCGAAACACGATAGCCCAGTGCAAGACGCAGCGAGCATCGCGAGTTTGATCGCCGCACTGGGTTGGCTACCCCCGTCGTTCTCGCAGCGCAGCGAAGCCGACCACCAGCATCGCGCCTATGCAGACGGAGCTTGGTTCGGGGACGACAGATGGGTCGCGTGCTGCGAAGAGCCAGAGGCCGTCGTCGCCGGAGAGGAGCAGGTGGATTTGACCTTCCGACGAGGAAATGTCGGTGATGTCATCGAAATCGATTGTGGTTAGCTCAGGAAAAAGATCGAACAAGGGTACCGAGCGATCAATTCCTGCTGGGTTGATCCCGGGAAAATAGGCGAGAAAGTCGTCGACTGAAGTATTCGGGTTGTCAGCTTGGACGACAACGAAGTCGGTTTCCGAGACGTGAACCATGCCGCCAAATGAGATTCTACCAATGGACTCATCAATGTTGAGTTCCGTTGAGTCGCTATAAGCAATCGTGAACCAATCCTCCGAATACCCATAGTTCAGCGATTGACCATCGGATCGCAGTCTAATTCCACCTTGTTCACCGAAACTACCGAGAAGAGTCACGCCGCCGCCTGGCTCGCGAATGGCAGGTGCGGCTCCAACCGTACCAGGGACTGTTCCAGAACCAATTGCAACTCCGCTCGGAGTCATATCCGTTCCGACAAAGCGGATCCCACCACTACCCATAACTATTGCAGACCCGTCATTCGACAACAGGTAACCGTCATCCCCTATTGCGATGACCTCCAAGGTCGAGTCGATTGCTTGCGCTCTAACGCCAAGACTCCACGATACGAGCGGTGTTTGCA
>JBGSWC010000258.1:0-2451 GCA_041752635.1 Pirellulales bacterium
CGCTCATCACTCCACCTCCTGGGACCGGAAAATAGGTAAACCTGATTCCAGTTTAGCAAATGGCAGAATTTTGTACCCACAATCGTGACGCTCACACAAGCGGTGGCAAGCGGTGAGGCCGCCCGTTTTTTTATTGCTTCGCGAGAGAATCCTGCTAAACTCGGGGACAGACCCTCGTCGCGGGCAGTGTTCGTCTGCTCGCTAGAATTGTTTCCGGGGAATTCTAAATCGATCGGTGCGCAGCCTAATGGAAGCGAAAACTCGGCTTGTCTCGCTGTGGACAGAGTCGAGTTGCCCGAGGGGCTAATTCCACAACTCTCGACTCGCCAGATCGAGAATTCCCACTCGCGCTTCCTTCGCTTGTTACGGCTCCGCGATGTCAACGTCGCCAAAGTCCGTCGAGCGGTTGCCAGCAACGCGATGGTGGGACTCGTTCTCCCTTGCGATTCGAGTCTGTTCCTACCGGGCCAATCCAATCGCTAACGATCACTTGCTTCCCATGAGCAAAAACCAAACTCTTAAAGGAGCGGAAAAATGCGAAGTCCTCTACCACGAATCTTGCCGGCACTTTTGTCGTGCATCGCGCTCTCGTTGTCCGCGACGCTCGCCCGAGCCGATGGCACACTCAACGTCTATATCATGGCCGGCCAATCGAACATGGTGGGCCACGCCTACACCTACTACAACAACGGCGGCGACAATTGGAATATCCCCTCATTGGAATTCCTCCTCGACGACACGCCGCAGGCAGTGGCTTATCGCAATACGTTGTCGACCGAAGGAACACATACGTTCTTGCCTCACCTCGACGACACCTGGCTCAATTCGCGCGACGATGTGTGGGGAGTGCACTACCAAAGCGACAACGGTTCGCCAATGAAGGTGATCGACCACGAGGTGCCCAACCCGGCCACGAATCCGCCGCCTGTCTTCACGTCGGGTGTTCACCCGCTGAGTCCCGGCTTTGGGGGCAATCAAACCTGGTCGGCGTTCGGGCCTGAACTCGGTTTCGGCCAGCGCATCGGCAAAGAGCTCGATAACCCCGTCCTGCTATTCAAGTCGGCCACCGGCGGCACAACGCTTGGCGTCGACTGGAGATCGCCCGACGCGGTGGCAGCACGAGGTGGCAACGTTGGCGTCAACTACACCAACACGATGAACCGCTTCAGCCAAACGCTCGATGCGCTCGATGCCGACCTCGCCGACGATGGTGTGCTGAACGACTACAACAACGCCACCGATTACAAAGTCGTGGGCTTCGTTTGGGTGCAGGGATGGAATGAACAGTTCAACGAACAAGGCGGCACACCCACTGCCGCTCAATTGCAAGCCGAATACGATGAGAACCTTGTCGATCTGGTCAACTCGATCCGCAGTGCCGACCCGCGTATCGCTGCAGACATGGGAACGGTGATCGTCGAATCATCGGACCAAAACAACGTGCTCAACATAGCGCGACAGAAAGCGGTCGATGAGCTCAACGCCGCTACGCCCGGTTCTGCGGTGTTCATCGAAACCAACAACATGATCGGTCGCAATTGGGGCGTCAACAACAACAACCAAGCTTGGACAACCCAGTACGGCTTCCACTTCAATTCGAAGGCCGAGAACTATCTCGAACTCGGCTGGCGCGCCGGCGAAGCCGCCATCGCCAATGGCTTTTACGTGAGCGGATCGCCGGTTCCTGAACCGACATCGGTTGTGCTGCTAGGCATTGGCGCGCTGCTGGTTGCCGGGCGATTAAGAAGCAGCACCTGCCAAACGAAGAACTAGCGCACGGGAAGTCATTTGGACAGCAACATGATTGGTTAAGACTGCGCAACTTGACAACGGATCCTGGAACTTGGTGTCGATGCATGGCGAGATCCTTCGACTCGTTTACAACAGCCAACGTGCCCCTATCGATGCGACAGCGACGAACGGCAGAAGAAAAGTCGCGGGCACCCGGAAGTATGCAGACTGGTTCGCAGTTCGACCGAATGTCATTCCTTGCCTTCGACGACTGACACCACATCGTTCTCAAGCTTTAGCCGATAGCGCTTCCCCGCTTCAAATGTAGCCGTGGCTTTAGTTGCGAGCAGAGTTTCGCCGGGGCTAGGCTCTAAGCCCAGGGTGTGCTCACCCGGTTCTATAAGTACAAAAGGCACAACGTCGATGACCGCAGATTGAGCCCTCTCGGATGGTTTGCCATCCACTTCGGCGACGCGATACCCTGAGTCAAGCGGCGACGGGACAGCTACATCATTCAGAATCGCTTTATCGGCAGGAAACGGATTCGCAACTAAATGGCAGCCGAAGAATGTGACTAGTCCTTAAACAAGCGTTCTCGAATACGAATTAATGTGTTTTTCTCCGCGCAGCGGCAAGTCGTCCAGCATGGCTGGCGGTGTGAGTTGGCGGGATTGATTGGCATTGTTGTGAAGTCTTTCTGGGGTCGGGCGTGGCGGCGGT
>JBGSWC010000259.1:0-2608 GCA_041752635.1 Pirellulales bacterium
GGTCGAACCGGCAAGTTGGCTTCGCCAATATCGCGGTGTGCTGGGTCCAGATCCTTCTTCTGCCGGCGATTTTCCCACCATAAAGGTTGCCGGACTGATTCAAGCCGACGCCATCTGGTTTTCGCAGGAGGAAGCAAACAAGGCAGTCGTAGGCGACGCAGAGGACGTCGGCGACTTCCGTCGAGCGCGGCTGGGTGTGAAGGGCCAGGTTGCGCCGAATGTCGATTATTTGATGGAATACGACTTCGCCTTGCCGGGGCGTCCCAACTTTCTCGATGTCTATATCGACTTTGCTGATCTGACTCGCCTGGGACGCCTGAGGATTGGTCAATGGGTGCAGCCCTTCGGAATGGATGCAAAATCGAGCATCAAAGAAATCATTTTCATGGAACGCGCACTCCCAGTGGCGTTTGTGCCACTCCGGCAAATTGGAGTTGGACTCTACGACACAGCGTTCGATGAGTCGGCAACGTGGGCTGTGTCGGTCTATCGCTTCGCGACCGACGCCTATGGAAACGTCGCTGGCGATTCTGGCTACGGAATGTCTACTCGTGAAACATTGTTACTCTACGAAGATCGAAGCGGTCGCACTTGCCATGTGGGAGGTGGTTTTATTTACATCGGTACCGACAAGTCAGGTTCGCGCATACGCTCGACTCCCGAGGTGGGCTTCAGTCAACTCGATTTAGACAGTACCGATTTTCCCATTCCGTTTTTCGTCGATACGGGCAGCGTGCCGGTCAATAGCTACCGAGCCTTCAACGGCGAGCTTGCCGGCACGCACGGCCCCTGGTTCTTTCAGTCGGAGTTGTACTATGCGAGTGCCGACACGCTCGCGACCGGCAACGTCGGATTTCACGGCGCTTATGCGCAGCTTGCTTACTGCCTCACGGGCGAGATTCACCCCTACAACCACGCGCAGGGCGTTTACACACGAATTGTCCCCCATCGCAATTACGGACCATGTGGCATCGGCGCCTGGGAAGTCGCCGGGCGGTTGAGCACGATCGACCTCACCGATGGCCCGATCGAAGGCGGAACATTGAACAACCTCACGTTCGGAGTGAATTGGTATGTCAACCGCTACACAAGGTTCCAGTTCAACTACATCCACGCAGCACTCGAACGACCCGCCGCGGTCGATAGCAGTGCCAACATCCTGGCGATGCGGGCGCAGGTTGATTTCTAGTGCGGTAGTAACTACCCGTCAGTCGGCTTTTCGGGCGACTGTTCTGGCTCTTCGCTTGCCGCTGCTAATTCAACTTCTTTGACAAGCACAACCTCCACCTCCACCGGCTTCCCATCGCGCTCCACGCCCAGCGTCACGTTGTCGCCCGCGTAGAGGGGCGAAAGATAACGCCTTAGTTCGTCGCTCGTCGCAATCGACGCGCCCGCGAGGCTAACCACTTTGTCACCCGGCTTCAATTCCCCCTCGTGATTGTCGGCCAGTTTGTCGACCACCGGCGGTTCGGTCTTGGGATCGCCCTGCTTGAGCGCGATGCCCAGTTTGCCGGGGTGGAGGTCTTCGCCCTGCTTGAGTCGCTCGATGGCCCGTTCGATGTCGCCCAACGGGACCGCGAAGCCGATGCCTGAGTCGTACCAATCGACACCGGCGAGGGCTCCCTCGCTGGGTGAGAGGGGTGCGATGAGCCCAATCACTTGGCCCCGAATATCGACCAGTGGACCACCATAATTGGCAGGCGAAATGGCGGCGTCGGTTTGCACCGCGCGACGACCGAGGCGATGACGAGCACTTACAATTCCGACCGACATGTTAACGCGGTCGGCGCGAAACGCGCGTCCCACGCCTATCGCCCACTGACCGACGCGAACGTCGGCGGTCGCAAGCAGCGTCGGCGGTTCGATGCTGAGTGGTTTGAGCGCCTTGAGCAGCACGAGTTTGCGATTGAAGTCGGTGGCGACAACTTTCAGCGGCACCTGTCCCCCGTCGGGCAGAGTCGCGACCACACTCGCCGGTGGCGGAATGAATTGAAACTGACTTGTCAGCACATGGCCTTCGCCCGAAATCACCAGCCCCGTCACCGGTCCATCGGTGAGATTCACACTCCCGACACGATCGATGCCCCCAACTGTGCGGAGTTGCAACACAGCAGGTGCCACCTGTTCGGCGGCTGCTTGCATTGCCTCCTGCTCGGCGATCAGCAGCGGAGTCTGGGCATGAACCAAAGTACCAACAAGCAATGTAGCCACGCTCGCCAGCGCGTGGACTGTTACTGCTGTCACAAATGGAAGTCGATCCACCGTCTGGCGACGGTGGCTACATCCGATGGCCCCTCTCCCCCAAGGGGAGAGGCTGGGTGAGGGGTTAAAAATCATTTCACAGCCTCCGGCACAGCCAGTTCGATTTCGAGCACAGTATCGCCGCGGAGCATTGTGATCAGAATTGTGGTGCCCGATTCGATGCGAGCAAGCAATTCGGCCACCTCGTCGACACTGCCGGTGGTTGCGCCGTCGATGGCGAGCAACAGGTCATCGGGCTGAACCCCCGCTTGCTCGCCGGGCGAGCCGACCGCCACTGCATCGACAAACGGCGGCGTTCGCGGGACAACGCTCGGGACGAGTCGCAAGCCCAATAGCGCGAGCGATG
>JBGSWC010000260.1:0-4404 GCA_041752635.1 Pirellulales bacterium
CGTTGCGAGGAATGCGGCTGCCGGGCGAAAGCACGCGGCGCGAACGATAATACCATCGACTGTCGGCCTCACGAAGTTCGGCGGCGGTCGAGGCGAGTTGATACCAAACAGTCGGTTCAACGCTGCACGTCAGCGTGTTTCCCAATCGCGGCAGTGGCGACGTATTGTTCATTGCGAACTGATCGACTACCTCGGAATCGCAGAGTGCAAGCCAACCGTCGCGGCGAACGGCCACAAGTTGCTCGCCGCCGAAATTGAGTGGTGGCTGTTCGAGGTTAGGATCTCCTTCGAGCGATTCGATCAACTCGTTCGGAGCGGGCGAAGGGAGCAACACAAACGGTCGAATCTTTTTTTCGCTCGTGTAACACAGACCAACGACAAAGTCGCCTTCGGCATCGATTCCGTTGAGCCCGCTGATGGCCGTGACGATGAGCCTGGCTTGTTCGCTCATGCCTAGGTCAAACGGCTTGATAATCTCGGCATGCTCGACGAGCAACTGGCTCGGATGAGCGACAACCGTCACCGCAACCCATTTGTTGGGCAGGGCGGCGTTCAGCCGCGTGAGCGTCTCTGTATTGTCGGCGCGTCCGACTGCAACGGCGGACGCTGCTAGAACAAGCGAATAGATCGCGACGACCCTTTGACCTAACATGCCTACTCCGCTGACGCCCGGTGGCGAGAACAATGCACGCAGGATGACTGCGGTGCAACGTGCTCTATCCTACCAGCAATCGAGTTGCTTAACCAACCAGTTGATTAACCGCTGCGACAATGGCTTCGCTGGTGATGCCACGCTCGGCGTAGACTTGCTCGTAGGGCGCCGACGCGCCGAAGTCGTCCATGCCGATGAACGTGCCGTCGAGTCCGAGATAACGGTCCCAAGGTTGACGGATGCCCGCTTCGATCGCCACGCGTGCGGCGATCGTTGGTGGCAACACACTGTTGCGGTAACTGGCGGGTTGGTCGTTGAACAGTTCCATCGATGGGACACTCACGAGCCGGACGGCCTCGCCATTGGCCTTAAGCTTCTCGTAAGCTTCGACAGCAATGCACAACTCGCTGCCGCTGGCCATGATGATTGCCTGAGGCGACTTGTCGCTTTCGGCTAGCACGTAAGCACCCTTTGCCGCGCCGGCGACGTCGGCGTAGACAGTTCGGTCAAGCGTTGGCAAATTCTGTCGCGTGAGGACTAGCGCCGAAGGGCGGTGAGTCTGTTCGACGGCCAATTTCCAAACCGCCGCGCACTCGTTGGCGTCACCCGGTCGCAGCACGAGCAGATTCGGAATCCCTCGGCAAGCCGCCAACTGCTCGACTGGTTGGTGGGTGGGACCATCTTCGCCGACACCGATCGAATCGTGAGTGAAGACAAACATCGCGGGCAACTTCATGAGCGCGCTGAGTCGCATCGACGGCCGCAGATAATCGCTAAAGACGAAGAACGTCGCGCCGTAGGCCTTGAGCCCACAGATCGCCATGCCGTTGACGGCTGCTGCCATGGCGTGTTCGCGAATGCCGAAGTGCAAGTTGCGGCCACCAAAGTCGTTGTGGCTAAAGCTGTCGGCACCGTCAATGAGGGTCTTTGTCGAAGGAGCAAGGTCGGCCGAACCACCAATCATCCACGGCAGATTCTTGGCGATCGCGTTGAGCGACTTTCCTCCCGATGCGCGAGTCGCCATTCCCTTCGCGTCGGCGGAAAACGTCGGCAGGTCTTTGTCCCAGCCCTCGGGCAACTTGCCAGCAAGCATCATCTCGATCTGGGCCGCTTCGCTGGCATACTTCTTCTTGAAGCTTTTGAACTTTTCGTTCCACTCGGCCGACGCATCGGCTCCGCGCTGGCCCAGAGTCGCGGCAAAATGCTCGGGCACTTCGTCGGGTACCACAAACGCCTCGTCAGGCCAGCCATAGGCTTTCTTGGTGAGCGAAATTTCTTCGGCTCCCAGCGGCGCGCCGTGCGCGCCGTGAGTACCAACGGCATTTGGCGCGCCCCAGGCAATTTCGCTGCGAATTACTATCAGCGTCGGCTTGCCTTTAGTCGCTTGAAATGTAGCGATCGCCTTGCCAATTGCATCGGTGTCGTTGGCGTCAGCCACGTGCAGTACGTTCCAGCCAAGCCCCTCAAACTTTTTGCCGACATCTTCGGTGAATGCGAGATCGGTATCCCCTTCGATGGTAATGCGATTATCGTCGTACATCCAGCAAAGATTGTCGAGTTTCAAATGCCCGGCAAGCGAAGCAGCTTCGCAGGCGACTCCTTCCATCAAATCGCCATCGCTGCATTGCACATAGACATTGAAATCGAACAGTGCGATGTCGTCTTTGTTGTAAGTCGCCGCGAGCCATTTGCTCGCCATTGCCATGCCGACGCTATTGCCACAGCCTTGGCCTAGCGGGCCGGTGGTCGTTTCGACGCCCGTTGTGTGATGGTATTCGGGATGCCCCGGTGTGCGGCTGTGGAGTTGGCGAAACTGCTTGAGATCGTCGAGCGTAAGGCTCGGCTCGCTCGTCGGATTGCCCTTCTCGTCGACTCGTACAACACCGGCCAAATGAATCAACGAATAAAAGAGCATCGACGCAGGACCGCACGACAATACATAGCGGTCGCGATTCGGCCACAATGGCTCGGCCGGGTCATAACGCAGCACGTCGGCCCACAGTTTATAAGCAATCGGAGCAAGTGCCATCGGCGTACCGGGATGGCCGCTGTTGGCTTTTTCGACGGCATCCATAGCCAGGGTGCGAATGGTGTTGATGGCCGTCGTGGAAATCGATTGGGTGGCGGTGCTCATGCGATTGGGCGGGTTGGAGGGGGGAGGCGGCTTTCGATGAAACGCCAGTCTATCGCCACTCGCGGACCTTCGCAACGACGTCTTTTCGTGCGAATTTCGACGCAGAGAAGCGGCAACACAAACAAGCGTAGGGAAGCTTGCGTTATGCCCGCGCAGGGGGGTAATCAAAATAGGACGATTTCACTCTGGTGTCCCTCCTTCGCAAGAACGTCGCAAACGGCTGTGCCGTTTCCGATACGTTTCTCTGCGAGTCTTTGGGTCTTTGGGTCAAAAACAACCTATCGACCCGGCCCACACTCTACGCGGCGGCCCTCGGAGTAGCTCGTTTGGGCTGCGATGACAATCGACATCGCCCGATAAGCATCTTCGAGACTCGAGGTTTTTAACAACAGGCTGCTGACCTGCCGATGGAAGTGCATCAACAGTTGCTCGCCGACCGGGCGTTCGTTGGCGAGCGACTCCATGTGCTGCCCCGCGTCGTCGAACCAGACCAGCGAACTCGGCAGGTCGATAAACGCGATCCCCTTTTCGCACACAACCTGCAAGTCGGCCGGGCGGCGGAACGACGTCGCCTCACTCCACTCGGCACGCACGTAACTGCCACAGGCAATCTGCGCCTGAACGCCCGTTCCGAACTCACCTGCGGGCGAAAAGTCGAGCATCATCAGCAGATAGTCTTCACGCGTCATGTGATCGCGCTCGGCGTGGGCCACACCCAGCACCGTCGACGGTTCGCAGTCGACCAGATAGCGACACCAGTCGACCATCTCGATCATCTGCCGCATATTGACCGAGTGGGGCGACGCGCCGTGGTTGCCGCGCTCGGCCGTATGTCGTTGGTTGCAGAACAGCATCCGCGGCCTGCCGAGACGCGTTGCCATCAATTCTTGCAGGCGAATCGTCGCCGGGGCGAGGCGATAGGGAAATTCGGCCATAAAGGCGATGCCCGCCTCGCGAACGCGAGCCCGTACATTGACGGCCTGCTCGGCCGATAGCTCGAGCGACGCCCCACAATAAACGGCTTTGCCCGTTTCGCACGCCGCGAGAATTGGCAGCGCCCCAAACCAGCGGGCCGACAGTAGCAGAATTGCATCGACATCCTCCGCCGCCGCAACGGCGCGAAAGCTATCGACAGTGCGAGCCTTGAAATCGGCGGCAACTTGCCCAGCGCGATGCGCAACGGCGTCGCACACGACACGAATCTCGAAACGATCGCTCAATGCCCGCAACGCCGGTTCGTGGCGTTGCGTCCAATTCGGCCCCAGCCCAACAAGTCCTAGCCGTAGCTTCAAAACCGTGTCCTTCGCAAAAGATCAGATGAGTTGGCTTCAGTGCCTTGCTCTTGATTGTATCGGGTTGAGGACGAAGATTAAATCGCAGTCTGCAACACGAGAAAAGAATTCTATCTTGCCCTATGCTTGATCTCTCGGTCATCATTCCCGCCGTAAACGAAGCCGACAATATTGCCCGCTGCATTAAATCAGCTTGGGCAATTAGGCCGCGCGAAGTCATTGTTGTCGATGGTGGCAGCAGCGACGCGACGGTGGAATTGGCGACGGCAGCGAGAGCGACGGTCTTCCGCTCAGCGTCCGGTCGAGCGGTGCAGCAAAACACTGGC
>JBGSWC010000261.1:0-3114 GCA_041752635.1 Pirellulales bacterium
TCGAGCCAAGCAATGCTCTCGGCATCGAGGTGGTTGGTCGGTTCGTCGAGCAACAGTAGGTCGGGCTTCTCGAGCAACAACCGGCAGAGCGCCACCCGGCGGCGTTCGCCACCCGATAGGTTGGTCACGGCCGCATCGCCCGGCGGCAAGTTCATCGCGTTCATCGCCACTTCGATCTGGCGGTCGAGTTCCCAGGCATTGCTGGCGTTGATGCGGTCGTCGAGTTCGGCTTGCCGAGCCATCAGTTTTTCCATCGCGTCGGGATCGTCGGCAACGTCACCATACTTCTCGCTAATCGCCTCGTACTCCGCGAGCAAGGCCCGCGTCCCTGCGACCGCCGCTTGAACGTTTTCGAAAACGGTCTTGTCGGGATCGAGCTTTGGCTCCTGTTCGAGCATTCCGACGGAGAAGCCATCGGTCAGCTTGGCCTCGCCTTCAAAGTCCTTATCGAGCCCCGCCATGATCCGCAGCAGCGTACTCTTGCCCGCTCCGTTGTTGCCCAAGACACCGATCTTGGCACCTGGGTAGAAGGCCAGATTGACTTCCTTAAGCACGACCCGTTGGCCATGTTTCTTGGTGAGGTTGGTAACTTGGTAAATGTATTTTTGAGCCATTTGGCAAGGTTTGTGACGGAGAGAGGGCAGGGGAGTGTGAGCGCGAAGCCCCTATTGTGAAGCGGTTGCCAGATGGTGGCAACGGGGGCCAATCTCCCGCCTGAGGCTACGTAGACTCGCTAGCTTCGCTCAGCGCTCGCTCCAGCTTGTCGCTAACGCCTAGTCGCTCGGCCCAGTGGCGGAGGTAGTCTTCGTCGAGTTGGCCTAGCATGAAAAAGATATCAAATACGTCGGCGCGGTCGCGGGGCCGGTCGGCAACGAGTTTCATTAAGATCAAGTCTTCGGCCGAAATAACCTGTGCCGTCAAGTTGTCGACATTGGCCAACCTTCGTCGCGACATCATGGAGAGTTGAAATTTATTTTCGGCAAGGAAAATATCCCCGGTCAGAGTCCGTCCGTCAACAAAGGTCTTTGCTTTAACCAGCGGCATTCCCGCTACTGAACCGGTCCAGCCGTTGCGGTAAACATCGTCGACATCGTAGCCAAGAGCGTCGATTGAATCGAAAAAATTTGACAAATCTTCGCGTTCAATCGAAATCGTCACGTCTACGTCGTACGTCGGTCGGGGTATTCCGTAAGCCCTTACGGCCCAACCGCCGACAATCGCGTAGGGTATATCGCTGGACTCGCACAGGCGAACAAAGTCTCGCAATAATTGCTCAACGGGCGACATTATTCTTCCTGTTCCTTCAGCCTCGCAAATGCCGCCAAAATGTTCGCGTTGCCCAAATCATTCTCGCGATTGAGCAACTCAAACCGTCGGTCGATCTGCTCCTTCGTACCGCTCATCATCGCCGGCCACTGCTCGGCTGTCATCTTCAGCGACAGCGCAATCCGTTCGCCCGGCGTCATGCGGCGATATTCTTCGAGTTGTTCTTGGCTGAGCATATCTGCGTTCTCTCGGTCGTGATTGTAAGCTAAACCCCACGTTTCGGCTTCGGGATGCGCCCGGTACTGCATTTCAAGTTAACTCCTCGCCGAGCTCATCGACCCGTTTCAGCAAATCAAGCTTGCCTACGAGTCGTTGGCCGGGTCGTCGAATTGCGAGCACGATGACTTCACCTTCGCGAATTGTAAAGAGTGCTCGATTCACTTTTCGACTCGCAGTGACGTAGAGCGTTTGGCGAATTTCGAACGCCACCGATTTGTTTTCAGGGGCAAACGGGTAGAGCTGAGGGTTAATTTGCAGTTTTCGAATCGTCGCAACGAACCCATCGAACCACCGCTCGGCCGTTTCCGGAGCCCGGTTAGCAATCCAATTCGTCGCTGCATGCAATTCTGAAAGCGCACGCTCAGTGTAGCGAATGCGAAACGTCACGACCGGCTACTCCCAGCCGAAATGTGCACGAATTCTGGAGTTCCCGTCGTCGAAGTCAACCAATTGCCCCGACTCCATGTCATCGATACTCATCCGCAGCGACTCGACACTCGCATCGAACTCACTTGGTTGAGGATTTTGCGCGCGCCACAACTCCAAACAGTCTTCGGGCAACAAATCGCTCCGGCCGGCGACCAGTTGGGTCGATAAGAAATCGCTAAACGCTTGTAAGTCGGAAATGTGCATATCCATAATTTAATTGTCCAGAGTTGGAATAGCAAAGACCTAAACCCCACGCTTCGGCTTCGGTATCCGCCCGCTCGCACGCCGCGAGCCTCCTTCGCCGTCGTCGACGTTGCGCTGTTTGCCTTTGCGGCCGCGGGTCACTTTGCCTTTTTTCTCGCGAACGGCGGTCACCGGTTTGCCCACGTTTTCGCGCATTTGGCCGATGCGATCGCGGATCGAGGCCGCCCGCTCGAACTCCATCGCTTCGGCCGCTTCGTACATCTCTTTTTCGAGTTCCGAAAGGTATTCCTCGGTGATGTACTGCGTCTCATCGTTTCGCCCGACGGCCGCGTTGGCGGCCGCGTGGGCCTCGGCTTCCGATTCGATGCCCATGCGAATCGCTTTGATGATCGTCTGGGGCGTGATGCCATGCTCCTCGTTGTATTCCTGCTGCAGCTTGCGGCGCCGCTCGGTTTCGTCCATCGCCCGCTGCATGCTACCGGTCACTTTGTCGGCGTAAAGAATGACCTTCGCGTTCACATTCCGCGCGGCCCGGCCAATGGTCTGCATCAGCGATGTTTCGCTTCGCAGGAACCCTTCCTTGTCGGCATCGAGAATCGCCACGAGCGACACCTCGGGCAAGTCGAGACCTTCGCGCAACAGGTTGACCCCCACCAGCGTTTCGAACTTGCCTTGCCGCAAGTCGCGGAGTAGCTCGACGCGCTCGAATGCATCGAGCTCGCTGTGGAGCCATTTGCAGAGCACCCCTTGGTCGGTCAAGTAACTCGCCAGGTCTTCGGCCAGCCGCTTGGTGAGCGTCGTCACCAGCACCCGTTCGCCGACGGCGGATCGCTCGCGAATCTGTCCCAACAAGTGCGGCACTTGGCCGCGGGCCGGGCCGAGTTCAATCACCGGGTCGAGCAGCCCGGTGGGCCGGACGACCTGTTCGACAACCTC
>JBGSWC010000262.1:0-2870 GCA_041752635.1 Pirellulales bacterium
AGACAACGATGTGGCGACTGAAGGCGATCTTCGGGGGTCATCTTAAGAATCGGAATTTATACAACCAGCAAACCGAATCGCGATTACGCTGCTCGATTCTCAACCGTTTCACGCAACTCGGGATGCCTCAGTCTGTTTGGAGTTAAGCGACAAGGCCAGCTAAACCAGTGACACAAATCAACTCGAAATGTATGCATACGTTCACTGTTGTTCCCGGGGTTCACTTCCCGTTGGCCAGGAGCGATTTCCATGCAGGGTACTCACAACCACCAATCGACCAATTCCTCCGCTAGGCCCGTCAAACTGCTCGACCAAATGCGGCAAGTGCTGCGAACAATGCGAGCGTCACGATTGTGGGTGTAATTCATTAGACGTATAGGCGAGTCGGGAAGCGATCTTTACGCCGAAGGCGTTGCGTCACACAGCCCTGGGTTGCCACGGCGGAGTCGTGGCTACCCAGGGTGACTGGCGGAAATGTCCCACTACCGCGCCGGGGCTGCGTCGCTCGGTTGGCGATTGGGCGTAACGCCGTTGGCGTAAGCTGTTCGCGGGTCACCCGGGCTAATAAACGCAACGCCGTTGGCGTAGGAGATGACGACCGGCGGGTGGCACCCATTGCCTTGGCTAAAGCGAGTGACATCTGTCACCTGACGAGACCAAGGTTGAAAGCGTGGCGTCTGGACTCCCACCCTGTCGTTTATACACAACCTTGCGTTTGGCTTGGTCGACCGTTATGGGAATTGGCCGAAGGCCTTTTTCATCGTAGCCTTGGGCATCGCCCAAGGTTGGTCGGATGTGCGAACCCACTTTGGCTGAAAGCCTTACTCAACCGATACGCCTTGCTGGTTAAATATGGCCTTCGGCCAAACGAATCAATGCCCTCCTGATTCCTAGGGCGTTGCCCTAGGCTACGGTGTCGCAAGGCCTTCGGCCAAAGCTCATTTGTATACAAACGTCACGACACGCTCTGCGCGGGAACGAGGTTACGCGGGCGGGAATGACGTGGGATGTACGGTAGCATCGTCGCGTCGATCGTGCGTTGTGTCGCTGTGGTTGCCTTACCCGCAGCTAGCGCTGTCGGCTCAAAACGGCCACATTTTGTTGTCGAAATTGGCCGCGCGGTGTGGTAGAAAGGGCGTACGTAAAACTGTGTTGGATGCTAACTGCTGGACAAGCCAGAGGGTGGCACCAGGGGTAGAGGGCAGAGGGCAGATGGCAACAAGAGCGTCGACTTTATAGAAGCGTTGTTTCGCGCGGCGAAACCGCCCAACGCCCACCGCCCACCGCCCACTGACAACTTGAAACTCAACTCACCCGAACCCTTACGGGCACGGCTCTTGTGTGCTGCGTCGTACGTGCGGGGACGCCCATGCTACCAATCCTTTCCTCTCGACTCTCCACACTCGACTCTCGACTCGCAAAAATGGGTTTTGTCAAAAACGTCACCAACTGGTCAGTCAAAACCCAGGTACGAAATTCGCCGGCGACGTGCGAAATCGACTGGAAAACAAGGGGTTTTTTCGATTTCGGCGTGAAACAAAAGTCGGGGGTTTTGTCCCCTCCAATCGTGTTTGCCTTTTCGGGGTCAAAACGATCAAAACAAAATTGCCGTGGCCGTCGGTACGCTGCCCTCTAGGTGGCGTCATCGAAAGTTTGCGGAGTGGTGGAGCGACTGCGTCGCGACTCCGACTAGACGTAGCTCGTCGGCTAGCGCCGATCCTTGAGGGCATTGTGCCTTCTGTTGTACTTCCGACTTAGACCTTCGTCCAAGCATGACTCTTCGCACTAGCCAGCACAGCGTCGCAGACCCTCTGAGTTTCGAGCGCGTCGCGGAACGTGGGGCCGGCTGGTTCGCCGCCATCGAGGCTCGCGAGGAAGTCGGCGACCTGGTGCACAAAGCTGTGTTCGTAGCCGATTTGCAGGCCGGGGACCCACCACTTGTCCATGTAGGGATGGTCGCCGCCGTGATCGGTGACATGGATCGAACGCCAGCCGCGCAGACGGCCTTCGTCGCCGTGGTCGAAGTATTCGAGGCGGTGACAGTCTTCCAGATCCCACTTGATCGAGGCGTGTTCGCCGTTGATCTCGAACGTGTAAAGCGCCTTATGGCCGCGGGCGTAACGAGTCGACTCGAACAGCCCGAGCGAACCGTTGGCGAAGTGACACAGGAAGCTGCACGCGTCGTCGATTTCGACCTTTTCTTTCTTACCGGTGAGATTGTGCATCCGCTCTTTGACGAAGGTCTCGGTCATGGCCGTGACGTCGGCGATCGAACCGTTGAGCCACAGGGCCGTGTCGATGCAATGGGCGAGCAAGTCGCCGGTGACTCCCGACCCGGCGGCAGCAGCATCGAGTCGCCACAGCGCCGCACCCCCTTGGGGGACGTCGGCCGAGATGGTCCAGTCTTGCAGGAAGTTGGCCCGATAATGAAAGATGCGGCCCAGTTTGCCTTCGTCGATCAGTTGCTTGGCCATCGTCACGGCCGGAACCCGGCGGTAGTTGTACCACACGATGTTGGCGACTCCCGTCTTGTCGACGGCGTCGCACATCGCCTCGCCATCGGCGACGTTCATCGAAAGTGGTTTTTCGCACAGAATGATCTTGCCGGCCTCGGCGGCGGCAATGGCGACTTCTTTGTGCAGGTTGTTGGGCAGGCAAATATCGACTGCGTCGACGTCGTCGCGAGCGATGACCGCCTTCCAGTCGGTCTCGACCGACGCATAGCCCCACATGTCGGCAAACTTTTGTGCTGCTTCCTTATTCCTCGCACAGGCTACTTGCAACACCGGGTGGTAGGGCAACTCAAAGAAGTTGCTCACGCGATTGTAAGCGTTCGAGTGAGCACGGCCCATGAAGCCGCAACCGATCAT
>JBGSWC010000263.1:0-19593 GCA_041752635.1 Pirellulales bacterium
CGTGCCCGCCAATAATTGCGGAGCCTGTTAACGAGAATCGCCTTCAGCCACCCACGAAAAGCGCCTGCCTGCCCACTATGTTCGAACTTGCTGAGATCTTTCGATACGGCGAGCAACACCTCTTGTGCCAAGTCATCGGCATCGTTGACTTGCACGTCGTATTTGCGCAACCACACCTTGAGCAAGGGGCCGTAAAGCTCGACAAGCCGATTCCAACTTTCTGATTCGGGCGAGTTGGCGAGGCGGTTAAGCAGGCTGAGAGATGTTTCGTTCATTGAATCTGATTATCGGTCACAGGATTGTCCGCGCCAATGAATCTCGATGAAATCGAGCGTGCCGCTTGTTTCATCCGCGCGAACCATGCCCACCACTGCACATCGTTCAAAAATCATCGTCGCAGCTCCCCCCACCGACATACTAAAGCTAGAGAAGTGAAAGGTGTCGCCGAGCAAGCGGCGAATGGCGGTTGTTCACAGAGAATTTTGCACCCCGAATCGAAAAGTGGCGGCGGTGAAATATCTCGATGGGGTTCGAGCCAGCATCTATTGGCCCTACGCACTGGCCAGGATCGGTTTCACGACGCGACCGTGAACGTCGGTGAGGCGGAAGTCGCGGCCTTGGAAGCGGTAGGTAAGTTGCTCGTGATGGAATCCCAGCAGGTGAAGAATCGTTGCATTGAGGTCGTGGACGTGGACGCCTCGTGTCTCGCGATCGACGATGTTGTAGCACCAGTCGTCGGTTTCGCCGTAGGAGTGTCCTGGCTTAATGCCTCCGCCGGCGAGCCAAATCGAAAAGCAACGAGGGTGATGGTCGCGTCCGTACGTTGTCGCATTGCCCCCCTGACGATAGACGGTGCGACCGAACTCACCTCCCCAGACAACGAGCGTGTCTTCCAACAAGCCGCGGCGTTTGAGATCGAGCACCAATGCCGACGATCCTTGGTCGACTTCCTTGGCGATGCCCGGATGGCGCTGCGGGAGATTGGAATGGTGGTCCCAACCGCGGTGGTAGATTTGAACGAAACGCACACCCCGCTCGGCGAGCCGACGCGCCAATAAGCAATTGGCTGCGTGTGTGCCGGGCACCTTTGCATCGGGTCCATACAAGTCAAACGTCGACTGCGGTTCGTCACTTAGGTCGGTCAAATCGGGCACCGACATCTGCATGCGATAGGCCATTTCGTAGGCCTTGATACGGGTATTAATCTCTGGGTCACCGACTACGTCGGCGCGAGCGGCGTTGAGTTCTGCGAGATGGTCGAGGAACTGTCGCTTGTGCAACAAATCGGTACCGGTGGGGTCTTGCAAGTAGAGTACCGGATCGCCACTCGCACGAAGCTTGACACCTTGATGATTGGAAGGAAGGAAACCAGCGCCCCACAGACGCGAGTAAACAGGTTGGGCCTGATGGTCGGTGTTCTTGTCGAGCAGCACGACATAAGCGGGCAAGTCGCTTGCCTCGCATCCGAGTCCGTAACTGGCCCAAGCACCGAGCGAGGGCCGCCCCGGTTGTTGATTGCCCGTTTGAAAAAATGTAATAGCGGGATCGTGGTTAATCGCCTCGGTATACATCGAACGAACAATGCAAATGTCATCGGCAATCTTGTGGTGGTGGGGCAGCAAGTCGCTAATCCACTGTCCCGATGCCCCACGTTGGCCGAATTTCGCAAAGCTCTTGGCCACGGGAAATGACTTTTGTCCCGACGTCATGCCCGTGACCCGCTGTCCCATTCTCACCGACGCGGGCAAATCGATGCCTTCGAGTCGATCGAGCGACGGCTTGTAATCGAACGTGTCGATCTGGCTTGGTGCTCCCGACTGGCAAAGATAAATCACTCTTTTCGCAGTGGGCGAAAAATGAGGCCGACCGGGCAGACCGGGTCCGTAGCCGCGTCCGTTGTTTGCCGCCAGCGACGGCGTTGACTTGGCCTGTGCCGATGACGAGTTGAGCAACGTTGCAAGCGCAGCGGTTCCGATGCCGACTCGACTGGCGTCGCGCAAGAAATGTCGGCGCGTTTGTGCCATTTGCAAATCATTGATTTCGTTCGCGAGGTTCATCGGCGATCGCCTTGTTGTCTGGCCTTGTGGAACCGGCGGACTTGGTTAGTCTTTGGTCACGAATTCCGAGAGGTTGAGAATGAGCCGAGCGACATTGGTCATCGCGGCATGGGTGGCAATATCAAGCGACTCGTCACGGGGCGACTCGCCGACCGACAGCAATTTGTGGGCCGACGTCGTATCGTTCTGAAAGTCACCATGGCTTTGGTTGAATGCGGCACGCAGTGTGTCGGCTTCGCGGACGTTTGGAGATCGCGCGACACTTAGCTGAAATCCGTAGGCGATTTGTGAATCGAGCGAGTCGCCACCCTCAACTAACATTCGCTTTGCCAACTTTCGGGCCGCCTCGACGAACTGTGGGTCGTGTAACAAGACGAACGCTTGCAGCGGCGTATTCGTCCGCGAGCGACTGACAACACAGTATTCCCGCTCTGGCGCGTCGAATGTTGCTAACGAAGGTGGCACGACGGTACGCTTCCAGAAGGTGTACATCGACCGCCGATAGAGCTGATCGGCTGCTATGGAATGAGGATAGACACGTGAGAATCCGGGGCGATTGTTGATCTCCTGCCACAGGCCATGGGGGTGATACGGAAACAGACTTGGGCCACCGATTCGATCGTCGAGCAATCCGCTCGCCGCAAGGGCCGAATCGCGAATGGCTTCGGCGTCGAGGCGAAAGCGGGGTCCTCGGGTGAGGAGCCGATTGTCGGGGTCGCTGGCAATCATATCGGGCGATACGACAGATGATTGCCGATAGGTGCGACTCATCACGATGGTCTTGAAGAGTTGTTTGACATCCCAGCCGGAGTCAACAAATTCAACGGCCAACCAAGCGAGCAGGTCGGGATGAGAGGGGTAGGCTCCCTGAGAGCCAAAATCTTCGGGCGTCGATACGAGTCCCCGGCCAAACAATTGCGCCCAGAAGCGATTGACTGTCACTCGGGCCATCAGTGGATTGCGCTGATCGGTTATCCAAATTGCCAGCCCAAGCCGATTGCGCGGAGCGTCGTCGGGCCACACGCCAAGCACGCTAGGTACATCGGGCGACACCGGCTGGTCTTTTATTGGTTTGTCGTACTCGCCCCGCTCGAGTACGAAAGTTTGCCGCGGCTTCGCCAGCTCTTTCATGACGAGGGTGGCGGGAATGTCGCGATTGACCGATGCAAGTTGACTCAAAAGGTTGTCACGCTGTGCGAACAATCCCTTGATAGTTCTATTTCCAAATCGGCTAGCAACTGCTCGGCGATACTCTCGCTGTGCTTCGACATTGTTGCCATTTCGCGAAAGTTCTCGCAGTTGCAAGACTTCAAGCGGCAGCGGCCTATGCGGTCCGATCGTCGACAGCCGAAATCGGCCCATTGCGTGCGATGTACCAAAGTTGTG
The DNA here is from genome assembly GCA_041752635.1 of Pirellulales bacterium. Lineage (GTDB taxonomy): Bacteria > Planctomycetota > Planctomycetia > Pirellulales > Lacipirellulaceae > JBGSWC01. The sequence goes on from JBGSWC010000263.1 coordinate 3,444, forward strand.
CAACAGAGTAACGACGACGTCGGTTTGCTTGGCAATAGGGTTATCGAGGGTGATGATCAGAGTGCTCGGCAAGGCACGCTGATTGCCGTCGACCGCCCAGCCGCCAGTGGCTGTTTCGCCGTCGAAGACGGCTTCGGCAGGGAAACCTTGCTGCTGATAGTCGGCCTCGGCAGACGCTATTTTGATCGGCTTGAGTTGGTCGGCAGCGACCTCGCTGAGTACGACTTCGCTGAGAACGAAATTGCCATTCGGTGCGCGACCGACCGATCCACCAGCGAGCAAGCTGTCGGTGAGAACTTCAATCCGCAGGCCACGAATCGCGGCATCACCAGTACGAAACGCGATCTTGTAAGTCTCCTGATCGGGGTTCTTGCCGCTGGCACTGATACTGTCGTCGTCCAATTGTCGGAGCGTCGTTTCATTTTCAGTCGAGAGCGACGTGGCACGCACTTGCTGCCACGAGCCTTGAAGTTCAGCGAGCTGTTGTTCCCAGCTCTCAAATTCTTGCTCCGGTACGCCAAAAATTTTCGATTCTAAATCGCGATCGACTTGAGCTAGAGCTTGATTGAGTTGCCCAATGCGTTGGTCGGCGAGCGGCGAGGCGATCTTCTCTTTGGGATCGAATCCGTTCAGGCCTTTTTCGGGAACGTTATTGAAAAAGGCGAACATCGAATAGAAATCGCGTTGCGTGAGTGGATCGAACTTATGGTCGTGACACCGCGCACATTGAAACGTCAGACCCAGCCAAGCAGTGCTGGTCGTCGCGACTCGATCCATTACGTATTCGGTTCGGTATTCTTCGTCGATTACTCCCCCTTCGATAGTAATGGGGTGATTGCGCTGAAATCCCGTCGCCAGCCGGGCTTCCGCGGTGGCGTCTGGCAGCAAGTCGCCCGCGATTTGCAGAGTGGTAAATCGATCGTACGGCATGTTGGAGTTGAATGCGTGGATAACCCAGTCGCGCCACACCCATTGCTCTCGTTCGAGATCGTATTGGTAGCCATTGGTATCGGCGTAGCGAGCCACATCAAGCCAAAAGCGTGCTCGATGCTCGCCAAATCGTGGGGATGCCAAGAGCCGGTCGACAACTTTTTCGTAAGCGATGGCCGAACGATCAGCAACGAATGCTTCGACCTCGCTGGGAGTCGGCGGAAGGCCGGTCAAGTCGAGTGTCACGCGTCGGATGAGCGTTCGCTTGTCTGCGTCATCCGCAGTTGTTAAGCCGTTTTGCACTAGTTTCGCGAGTACAAAATGATCGATCTCGCTTGCCGTCCACTTTGACCCGTTCGTCGGCGGCAGCGGGTGGCTTTCGGGAGCCAAGAATGCCCAATGTTCTTCGTACTCCGCTCCCTGATCGATCCATTGCCGCAAGATGTCGACTTCTTGTGGCGTAAGTCTTGGCTTGTGCGACCTTGCCGGCGGCATCGCAAGATCGGCGTCGAGCGATGTCACTCGCTTGATCAACTCGCTTCCATCGGCATCGCCCGCCTCAAAGCCTTTGACCGCCGCCGAATCGCGATGATCAAGTCGTAAACCCGATTCTTGGATATCGGTTCCATGACACAGAAAGCAGCGATCCGATAGTATCGGCCGCACGTCACGATTAAATCGCACCGGTTCGATGCCCAGAACGGCGCTCTGTTGTACAGCGACAAACAGCAGGGCGAGGAGCGTAGGCTTCATGAAACTCTCAATGCGAGCAGTCGAAAGGTGTATTTGCGAAATGAAATATCGCTGGGTGCTTTCATTCACGTGCGGAACTCTGTGACGGGTTCTCCGCGATGGGGCGTCTTTACCGCATCACTCAAACCCCAAACCAATCACGGAATGCGATCGTCTTACTAAAGTGCCCTCTGTATTGTAGACGAAAAATTGCCGCCTACTGAATGCGACGGTTTGTCGCCGCTTAGGGGGCGGGCGACGGCAGTCGACGGATTTTCATGTCCTTCCAAAAGACGGTCGCCTTGTTGCGGTGCATCTGTAGCGAGACATTGCCCCATCGACGTTGATTCATCTGCTCGCTTTCGGCGACAGTTTCTCCATCGATGCGGACAACGCATTGATTGTCGCGCAGAATGACGTGCAGAAGCGACCAATCTCCCTGCTTGCTCGGCAGGTGGCTTGCGCGGACCCGGCCATAGATGCTGCCAGTGGGGTCGTTGCTGTCGAGAACGTCTTCGATCTGAATTTCGAAACCTCGTCCGCCATCGGTGATCCAATCAAAAAAGATGCCGCCGTTTGCGAGGTGAGTCGTCTTGATAAAGGCCTGCCATTCGCAGTTGTAGAACTTTTCGTCCGAAATCAGATAGCCGTGGCCATCCGACGAGCTTAGCACACCTTCGTCGTCGATTGACCACGACGCGGAATTACCTTCGCTGATAATCCAGCCTTCGAGATCTGGTCCTTTGAACATTGGTCGCCACTCGTTGCGAATCTGATCGGGCAGGCGTTTGATCCGAACATTGCGAAAGTCGACCCTTTTGCCGCGACTGGCAAAGCCAATGTGGCCTAATCTCGGCTTATACTGCAGTTCGGGGTGCTGTTCGCAATCAACATCCTGCACGAGTGTGCCATCGAGCCGAATTTCGAGCTTGGGCCAATTCATTGAGATTTCAAGCTCGTGATATTCGTCTTGGTCTTCCCGTGGTGGTGCGTGGGCCAGCGGGGCGACGGCGGCAAAGATGGCACCGGTCGAATAGGGTGTGAGTCGCCCGTGACCATTGATTTGAAATTCGAACCCGATTTTCGCCACGCGGCCATCGGTCGGAGCCGAAAAATAAACGCCCGACTCCGCGCCGTAGTACGTTTTGTACTCGAGCTTCAGCACAAAATTCTCGAACACCTCTTCGGAGCGAAGCCAAGATGGCCAGTCCGACCGACCCGTGCCGACGATCATCCCGTCTCTGACTGTAAAATCGGCACCTTCCATCGCTACCCAACCATCCAAGTCTTTACCGTTGCATAACGGAACGAATTCGTCGTCAATGGCAGTTTGCGCGGCACCATGATTGGGTGCGGCGACGATTGCGATGAGCAAGCACAGGATTTGAAAATGGCGGTGCATTGGTTGATCGTTGGGTTCGGGTTGGGATACTTGAAATGTCACAGGGCCGAGTCATACGAGTGGTGAGTCGATATCTGGCGATTCGAGCACGAGCCCGGTGCATTATTTTTTTTGACTTGGCATCGCGGCGCCCGTTTGTTGCAGCCATCGCGTCAATTGCGCGTCGAGTTCCGTTGCCAACCCGGGCGTTGACTCGGCAAGGTTTTCTTGTTCGCTTTCGTCGCTATCAAGGTTGTAAAGTTCGAGCGAGTTATCGTCGTGGTGGCGGATGAGCTTATATTCGCCTCGTCGCAATGCGGAGCCGGGCCGATTCGCTTTGTGAAACGCCCAGTGTGGATAGTGCCAATAGAGTGCGTCGCGATCAAATGACTCGCCCGTAAGCAATCCTCGCAGCGAGACACCGTCGAGCGATTCGCCAGAAAGCGGCGCACCGGCCGCGTCGAGAATCGTCGCCGCCAAGTCCATGCTGATGACGGGCGTGGAATTCACGGCCCCCGCCGCGGTTACTCCGGGCCACCGAACAATGAGCGGCACGCGGAGGCCCCCTTCGTAAAGGTGTCCCTTCCCCTCGCGAAGCGGACGGTTGTCGGTCGCTCCGGTCCAACCGCCGTTGTCGCTTGTAAATACGACTAGCGTTTCATCATCAATGTCGAGCCGAGTCAGTTCGGCCAGCACTCGCCCAATCGCGCGATCGGTCGCCTCGATTTGCCCGCCGTAAATCGCATTGACTAGCCCCGGACCTTCTTGACCCTCGTAGTGAGCCGTCAGTTCATCAGGAGCCTCGAACGGATAGTGGGGATTGTATGTCCACAGGCAAAGTAGAAACGGTTTCGTTTGATCGCGCATCCAGCCGACCGCTTCATCGGCGAGGCGGTCAGTGAGGTATTCTCCTGCTTTGCGCGGCTCGATAGTGGGAATACGATACGGATCCCAGTAAGTCGGGGGACCTCCGAAACCGCAACCTCCGATGTTGACGTCGAAGCTGTGTTCGAGCGGCCAATGTTGGCTCTCCTCGCCGAGATGCCACTTGCCGAAGAATCCGGTGGCGTATCCTCGTGCGCGGAGGCGCTTTGCAATGGTCGTGCTCTCTAGTGGGAGCGATGTGCGCGTGACTGGCGGCTGGATGGTTCGATCTTCGGGCCAAAACTGTTTGGTATCGGCGCCGTGTTGAGTAATGTGCAAGCGGGCCGGAGCGAGGCCCGTGATTAGCGAGCCGCGTGTTGGCGAGCAGACAGGAGCAGCCGCATAGGCATTCGTAAAACGAGTCCCCTGCGTCGCCAGCCGATCGATGTTTGGCGTACGCAAGATTTTGTTGCCCTGCACACGCAGGTCCATCCAGCCCATGTCGTCGGTCAGTATTAGCACGACGTTCGGCAATGAGCTCCCGTTGCCAGCCTCCTCACAATCGCCTCGCGTCGGCCAAGACCACACAGCGAGGACGGCGAGCATAAATACGAAAGCGCGACCGTACAGGTTGCGTGCAAGGCGCATCGGTAGTGAACTTGTAGCACCGGGTATGGCGTCGTAAATCATGTGGGCAGATCCAAAGGCGATATCGCAATAATCGTCGAGTCGATCGACGGTCATCAATCCAGACACAACGGGTCACATCGATGCGGCCGCTCCTGATTATCGACGCTCGACACACAGCACGCAAGTAAGTTGCCCGGCCAGCCAATGGCGATTAAGCTCATTTACTATGCACGAATTAAGTCTAACTTAACCAGTTGAGGTCGTTATGAACAAAATATACGGAACGGTACTGCTACTCACATTGGCGATGGCAGGCTCCTGGGCCTGGGCCGACGAAGAAAAACGGAACAATCCGGGCGCGCCTGAGCGACTCGATCTTCCTGGCGAGACTTTTCAGATCGATGGCCACAATGCTTTTGTTTTGCTGCCAGCCGAAGAGCATCGCAGCGAACCGCAGCCTTGGATCATGTATGGTCCCACACTCCCAAGAGTACCCGATTTGCACGAACGCTGGATGCACGAGCAATTTCTCGAGTCGGGGGTGGCTGTCGCGGGCATTGATGCCGGAGAAGCGTATGGTAGTCCGCGAGGCTCGAAACTGATGACAGCCCTTTACGACGAGCTGACTGGGAAGCGACACTTCAGCAAGAAGCCGTGTTTGTTAGGTCGCAGTCGTGGCGGGCTATGGACCAGCGCCTGGGCTATTGCGAACCCCGATAAGACGGCTGGGCTGGCGGGCATCTACCCGGCCTACGATCTGCGGACATACCCCGGCCTTGCTAGGGCTTGTGGAGCCTATGATTTGACGGAGTCGCAACTGACCGCTGACCTCGCGACACATAACCCGATCGCGAGAATTGGCATACTGGCGAAAGCACGGATTCCGGTCTGCATCATTCACGGCGATGAGGACGACGTCGTTCCTCTGAAGGAAAATTCGCTCGCCCTCGTCGACGCCTACAAGGCCGCAGGTGTCGGAACGCTGGCAAACTTAATCGTCGCCAAAGGCCAGGGACACAACTACTGGGAGGGTTTCTTCCGATCGCTCGAAGTCGTCGAATTCGCCATCAAGCAAGCCAAAGCCGGGGCATCGGCAAACGACACAGCGAAGAATATCGAAACACCCGCAGCCAATATAGATCGGGAATAGCAATGAAAGTGGCGATTGAAACAGTTGTAACGCCTCCGTCGCAAGCCGCATGTGAATCGGAGTTTGCCGAGGCGAGCGTTGGCAAATATACTTAGAACACCGTCGGATTTACCTTGCCGTCCCAATAGCCCGGTTATTTTGATGCTCCGAACTAGTATTGCTTTTCTACTCGCATTCATCACCCTCGGTGGCGCCGGAAATCTGTTGGCTCAACAGGTCGGCAATCGTGTACTTGCGCCGGGCGTCGAAACGACCATCGCCCCTCAGATTGTGCCCGAAGAGACGACCAGTGCTCACGATTTGATCGAGATCCTCGCCGACAAAGGGCTCGACTGGACTCCACAAGAAGAGCCGACCACTCAGACACTGTATGCCAAGAGCCAGGACGTGCGGTTTCGGCGCGATATTTGGGCGCTCGAGTTTTCGTTTAAACCGATGCGAATGATTTGGGTCGATGTTCCTCGACCCGACGGCAAGATGAATCGTACCCTGGTTTGGTATATGGTCTATCGCGTTAAGAATACCGGGGCGCATATCCAACCGACGTCCGACGAAAGTGGTGCCTTTGACACCGAACCGGCGGAGCCGAGTCCGCTGCGGTTTGTGCCGCAGTTTGTGCTTGAGTCTCAAGAGCTGGCCCGCGATGGCCGCAAGACCTATCGGGCGTACCTTGATCAGCTTGTGCCGATGGCGATCGACGCGATCCGCCGCCGCGAGGATCCGAGTCGGCCGCTGCTCAATTCGGTCGAAATTTCACAGAAGGAAATCCCCGTCAGCACCCCCGACGACGACAACAGCGTGTGGGGTGTTGCCACTTGGACCGATGTCGATCCTGAGATCGACCATTTTTCGGTTTTCGTGGGGGGGCTGACCAATGCTTATAAGTGGGTCGACGACGCGAGCGAATTCCAATTGGGCGACCCGGTCGGTACAGGGCGGCGAATTGTTGCGAAAGTATTGCAGCTTAATTTCTGGCGTCCGGGCGATGAATTTTTGGAGAACGAGGCCGAAATTCGCTTCGGTGTGCCAACCGGAAAGTCGGACCGCTATGGAGTGAAAGAGGGGGTTGCCCACCAGTGGGTTTTCCGCTAAAAATACCGGGCTAAGGTGATCTTTTAGACGGGAGACTCTCGCGATGGCACATAAAAAGGGACAAGGCTCAAGCCGCAACGGCCGCGACTCGAACGCGCAGCGTCGGGGCGTGAAGAAATTCGGTGGCGAGCATGTCATTGCCGGCAACATTCTTATTCGCCAGCTTGGCAACAAATGGCACGCTGGCAAGAACGTCGGCCAGGGCCGTGACTATACGCTGTTCGCCCTGGTCGAAGGCCACGTGAAGTTCGACCAAGAAGGCCGCCGCATTAACATTGTGCCGGTCGAAGAAACAGTAACTGCTTAGCGAAGTGTGGCACGATTCTCCGAATCGTGCGTTCACGGCTCGGAGAGTCGTGGCACAAGAAGGGCGACTTTCATGCGCTATCAGGTCGCACGTATTGCCGATATCGATCCCGTGAAGTGCCCCTGCGGCGAAACCCGCCGGGCGTTTACGGATGACCCTGAGCAGATCGCCTCGCTCCATGTGGTTGACATCACCGAAGATGCCCGCGCCCACTATCACAAGCGATTGACCGAAATCTACTACGTGCTCGAAGGCACCGGTCAGATAGAACTCGACGGCGAGCTGTTTAATATCGGCCCAGGCGACTCGATTCTCATCAAACCGGGGTGCCGTCACCGGGCGATTGGCAAGCTCAAGATTCTGAACGTCCCGATTCCGGCTTTTGACGCGGATGATGAGTGGTTTGATTAGCTGCACCGTCGGTGGTCATCGATGTGATGAAATGTCCCGCTTGCCACTCTGAGCTGTTGGCCGAACGGAAACACGAGATCGTCGTCGATCGCTGCGAAAGCTGTAACGGGATGTGGTTCGACGAGAGCGAATTGAGCGCCGTCTTAAGGCAGTACCGAGCGACGAGTTTGGAATCGATCAATTGTGTCCCACAGCTCGAAGACGCCGCTTGCCCCCGGTGCAATTCGTCCCTTCACGCGTTCGAATACGCTCACGACTCTGATGTCTCTATTCGATGTTGTGCGTCGTGCCATGGTGTCTGGCTATCCGAGGGTCAGCTGGCATTGCTTGCCAAGTATCATCAAGGCAATCCATCAATTGATGGATTGGCGGAGCAACATCGGCGTGACCTGCGTATCGCTCGTCGCTGGCAACTGGCCTACGAATGTCTCACGTCGAAAATTGCATCGGCGGCCGTCGCTCTGGCGCTATTAGTCATTGTGTGGTTCCGCACACAAGATCCGCACGCAACTATCAAGATGAGCCTTTGGGTGGTGCTACCGCTGGCCTGCATCTGGTATGCCGATGGCCTGGGCCGGCAAACTGGCATCAGTTGGGGCCTATTCAGGCCGCAAATTACGCGGCCGACGCCCGGGGTTTTCGTGGCAATTGGCGGTTGGATGCTGTTGCTGCTACCGTTCTTTGGATCGCTCGTGTTCGGTAAGTAGCCAATTGCACGAACTCCGACACACTCTACTTATAATAGCTCGCAAACTCATCAATCGAAACCGGCTTGATCTTGCCGGCGTTGCCGGCTTGGCCGAAGGCGGTCATGCGGGCGACGCAGACGGCTTTCATCGCTGCGCGGGCAGGCTTCAAGTAGTCGCGGGGGTCGAATTTTTCGGGCGACTCGGCGAATACTTTGCGAATCGCGCCGGTGATCGCCATGCGATTGTCGGTGTCGACGTTGACTTTACGGACACCATGCTTGATGCCCTTTTGAATTTCCTCGACCGGCACACCATAGGTCTGGGGCATTTTGCCGCCGTACTTGGTGATGATGTCCTGCAGTTCCTGCGGCACACTGCTCGAACCGTGCATGACCAGGTGACAGTTGGGCAGTCGGCGGTGGATTTCTTCGATGCGGTCCATCGCCAGCACATCGCCCGTCGGCTTCTTGGTGAACTTGTAGGCGCCGTGGCTCGTGCCAATCGCGACCGCCAAAGCATCGACACCCGTCTCAGCGACAAAACGTTCGGCTTCGTCGGGGTCGGTTAGCAGTTGGTCGTGCGAGAGCGCTTCGGTCGCGCCGTGACCATCTTCCTGCTCGCCACCCCCCGTTTCAAGCGAGCCAAGACAGCCAAGTTCGCCTTCGACCGACACACCCTGCTTGTGCGCCGAATCGACAACTTCTCTCGTGACTTTGACATTGTAGTCAAAATCGCCGGGCGTTTTACCGTCTTCCTTCAGCGAGCCATCCATCATCACGCTGGTGAAACCATTGTCGATAGCACTTTGACACGTGTCGGGGCTGTTGCCGTGATCCTGGTGCATGACGATGGGAATTTTGGGGTAGAGTTCCGCTGCCGCCAGCATTAAGTGGCGCAGATAGGCATCCTGTGAATAGCTCCGCGCCCCACGCGAAGCTTGCACAATGACGGGCGATTCGGTCTCTTCCGCCGCCTCCATGATCGCCTGAATCTGTTCCATGTTGTTCACGTTGAACGCGGCCAAACCATAGTTGTTCTCGGCGGCATGATCGAGCAACAAACGCATGGGAACCAAGGGCATCGGAGGGGCTCCTTTCGAGCGGGCAAGCCTAGCTAATTAACAGGACGTCGACTCATTTTAGTGCCAGAACCGAACCCACGCGAGGGTCGACAGAGGCGCTCCGGCGGCGTCCGCCACCGGAATCTGCGACGCTTCGACAAGCAATGGCAAACGCAGGAATCTCTGGCGATTTACGTAACCGGCTCGCCACAGGCCTAGACGCTCTGTCGCCCGATGCTGTGATAGTTAAAGCCGAGCTTCTTGAGTTGCTGGGGGTCGTAGAGATTGCGACCGTCGAAGATGACGGGCGAGGCCATCCGCTGTTTCATCTCGCCGAAATCGGGCGAGTGATAGTCTTTCCATTCGGTCATGATGCACAACGCATCGACCCCGTCGAGGGCATCCATTCGGCGAGGGCAGTACTGCACCTTGTCGCCGATTTCACCCTTTACGTTGTCCATCGCTTCGGGGTCGTGAACCCGGACCTCGGCACCTTGCGACACTAACCAATCGATCAGCACCAGTGCCGGGGCCTCGCGAATGTCGTCGGTGCGTGGCTTGAAGGCCAGTCCCCAGATGGCGATTTTCTTGCCCTTGAGATTGCCGGCGAAATGATCGGACAGTTTCAACGATTGCACTGTTTTTTGCTGCTCGTTCACGGCATCGACCGCTTCGAGCATGCGTGGCTCGAGCCCCTTGTCGCGGGTCATAGCCGTCAGCGCGCGGACGTCTTTGGGAAAGCAACTACCGCCATAACCAACGCCGGGGAACAAGAATGCAAACCCGATGCGGCTGTCGTGCCCGATGCCTCGCCTCACGTCGTTGATGTCGCCCCCCAGCCGCTCGCAGAGGTTGGCCATTTCGTTGATGAAGCTGATCTTAGTGGCCAACATCGCATTGGCCGCATACTTCGTCATTTCGGCACTCTCGGGACTCATCACCAAGAACGGCTTCTCCGTCCGCAAGAATGGCCTGTAGAGCCGGTGCAGAATGTCGCCGACCTCGGGCCGGCGAACACCAACCACCACGCGATCAGGTTTCATGAAATCCTCGATCGCGGCCCCTTCCTTCAGGAATTCGGGGTTGCTCGCCACGTCGCAGTCGCGGCCGGTGAGTTCCTTGAGTATGCCGTAGATTGTGGCGTTGGTGCCGACCGGCACGGTGCTCTTTGTCACCACAACCGCGTCTTCGCGCATGTGCGGCGCGATCGCCTTCACGACCGCCCACATGGCCGAAAGGTCGGCCGATCCGTCGTCGCCCTGGGGAGTACCAACCGCCAGGTAAATCACTTCGGCCGATTTGACGCCGTTGGGCGTATCGGTCGTGAATTTCAATCGCCCCGTCTCAACGTTGTGCTCAACCAGTTCAGCGAGTCCCGGTTCGTAGATCGGAATTTCCCCCCGATTGAGGGCCTCGACCTTTTTCTCGTTAATATCGATGCAAGTCACATCGTTGCCACTATCGGCAAAACAAGTACCGGTGACGAGGCCAACATATCCGGTGCCAATAACGGCTATTTTCATGCTGTTCGTGGGGAACTGAGTTCAGAAGCCAAAATCAAACTTACATCATAATCGCCCCGATGGCGAACGCGAGTGTCGCATTCAAAGACGAACTCCGTGCCGATTGGCACCCGCGGAAAATCCCACACCCTTGACGAGCCCCGCTCAGCACTCGATCACATTGACCGCCAACCCACCACGGGCGGTTTCTTTATATTTCGACTGCATATCGCGGCCCGTTTCGCGCATGGTTTTAATCACTTTGTCGAGCGATACAAAGTGCTGGCCGTCGCCGCGCAGGGCGAGCCGCGAGGCGTTGATCGCCTTGACGGCGGCCATCGCGTTGCGTTCGATACAGGGCACCTGTACCAGTCCGCCAATCGGGTCGCAAGTGAGGCCGAGATTGTGCTCCATGCCAATTTCGGCGGCGTTTTCGACCTGCTCGGGAGTGCCGCCCAGCACTTCGGTCAGCCCGCCGGCCGCCATGCTACAGGCGCTACCGACTTCACCCTGACAGCCAACCTCGGCACCGCTGATCGAAGCGTTGAGTTTAAACAGCGTACCAATCGCGGCAGCGGTAAGCAAAAAGCGAACCGTGCCATCGTCGTTCGCGGCGGGGCAAAACTGGTGGTAGTAATGAAGCACCGCTGGGATGATGCCTGCCGCTCCGTTGGTGGGAGCGGTCACAACACGCCCGCCAGCGGCGTTTTCTTCGTTCACGGCCAGTGCCCACAGGTTGACCCAGTCCATGGGGGTCGGTGGGCCCATTGTGCCGGTCGCTTCTTCGGTGAGTTGCCGATACATGGGTGCCGCACGTCGACGGACCTTGAGTCCTCCCGGCAGAATACCCTCGGCATGGCAACCCTTGACGACACACTGTTTCATGGCCGACCAAATGTGCAGCAGTCCGGCGCGAACTTCGTCTTCGCTCCGCCAAGCGAGCTCGTTGCGGAGCATGAGCGTGCTGATCGACAGCCCATGCTCTTTGCAAATCGCGAGAAGTTCCACGGCCGAACTGAACGGATATTTCACATTCGTCGTGTCGGGCACAATGCGATCGGTGCCTGTGGCCGATTCGTCGACGACAAATCCTCCGCCGACGGAGTAGTAGGTACGCGAAACGAGTGCTGCGTCGCCTGCGAATGCCGTGAGCGTCATCGCGTTAGCATGAAAGTCGAGTACTCGCCCCGAAAACTCAAAATCGCGCGCGGAGTCAAAGTCGATCTCGTGATCGTCGCCGAGTAGCAGTCGATGCGTTGCAGTGACCGATTCGAAAAGCTGGCCAATCTCGGCCGGGTCACACGATTCTGGTACCCGACCGGCGAGACCGGCAATGACCGCCTTGTCGGTGCCGTGCCCCCGGCCTGTCGCGCCGAGCGAACCAAATAGTTGCACCATCACCCGCGTGGTAGCCGTGAGTTGCCCCTCGTCGCGGAGCACGCCGACAAAGCGAATCGCCGCCCGCATCGGACCGACGGTGTGGGAACTCGATGGCCCGATGCCGATGGTAAACAGATCGAAAGTGGAAATGGGCATCGGATGAAGTAGAGTTTGGAAAGGGGAATGGAGAATGGGAAACTCGCTAGCCGATGACCTACGCGTCATCGAAGTCGCATTCCTTTGCTCATTGTTTATCGCTCATCGTTCATCGCTTCCAAAGGTGGCATCCGAATCGCCCAGTCGTCGGCATCGTCGGAGATGAGTTGGTCGAGCGTTTCGTCGCCGTCACCGAGTGGGGGCATGCCAAGTGCTTTGCGAATTTGAGCCTCGTCGCCGCCGACGTCGTCGTAGCCCTTGTACCACCCAAAGTGATGGCTGCCACCGTCATCGATGCCGTTAGCCCCCAGGCAGTAAAGCAAATAGCCGTCGGCCGTTTTTTCGTAGCTCAGCTTGTTGCCGTGAAACAGATCGACCGGTACAGCAGGCAGGTATTTGTCGACCAACTCGTCGAGCGTGTCGGGGTAGTCGCCATTCTCGACGCGATAGAGGGCCAGCGCGGCGGCGGTTTGCATGAGTTGTAGGTTGCTGTTACTCCGATCTTCGGCATTCTGAGCCCCTGAGACGGCTGGAAGTAACAGCGAGGCGAGAGTGTCGGCCATCAATTCGCTTCGCGCATTGCGGCTCAGGATGCTCACAGCCAATTTGCTGGGGTTGGGGCCAACGCCGCTCCACGCGGCGTCGAGATCTTCGAGTGCTGCCCGGCGTTGTTTGAAGTCGTCGATCGCCATCGCCCCGGCCATTCGGTCATAGTAGTCGTTGAGCTGTGTGAGAACGATATTCCAGTCGATGTTGGCGCGACTGAGCGCCGAGAGCATATCGTCGGGCATTAAGGCGCTGTTGTCGCTGTCTCCCTCCGGCATTCGTACGCCTGCGATATTGAGTAGTGACGTAATCATCATCAGCCGCTCGTCTTGGTCGATGCTCGTCGTCATCGCGCGACGCAGCGGCCGGTTCGCAAAGAATTGGTGCATGGCAGTGGCAGTTTGCACTTCGAGCTTCGGGTCGGCCATGATTTGTCCTGCCACGCTGTCGGCGACGCCATGGCAAGCGATTTTGACAAGTTCCCCAACCAGCCAATCGCCGGGTAGCAAATCGGCCAACCGATACATCGCCTCGCAATCGCGCCACGCGGCGGCGATGTCTTCCTGGCCGAGATGGTACATCGACCGGACGCTAAGCACGCGAATCGCACTGCGAAACGCTTGCAGATCCGAAAGCAGTATAGCGACGAAAGACGTATTCGGTTCTTTCAGCAGTGAATACGACGGGCAGTAATACTTCGGCCGACTCGCCGCTTCGAGCAAAAGGTCGTAGTTGGCCTCGTTTTCGTTTATCCATTCGGCCAGCGGCGGCAGTTGCTCGGTTGTCCAAGGATACCCCGAAGCATTGTCAATCATTAATTCGGCTTCGCTATCGGCTGCTTCGAAAGGAGCTTGTTTCCACTGCGCGGCTCGCTCTGCGGCGGTCCATCCGTCCGCGAAGCCTCCAAATTCGTCAAAGGGCTCCGCAAAATTGTCGCCCGAACCATTTTCCGCCATCCACTCGTTGCGCCACACTTGGAATTGCTCGTTGTTTTCAATCGGACCGGGTGGCACGATGTCATGCTTTGCGAGCAACATGAGCACAGTCTTTCGATGAACGGAGTTGTCGCGCGCGGTGTCATACCCGGGCTCATCAAACCCATCCCGCTCCGGCACCTCCATCCCGATCTCATCACAAATCACCCCCTGATGCTCGGGCAACAGTTCCGCTGGCCACATTGCCTGCAAAAACGGGATCGCGGCATTGTTGTCGGGTGTGACCCCCTCGCGCTGCTGATCGAGCAGCCACGTCGCATAGTCGGGCAACCCATCGTCGGCCAATGGCTCAGTGAGCCAAGTCGTTTGCTTTGAAACGACGATCCCGGGGCTGGGACCTACTAGCTGATAAACGAACCACCCGACGAAAACGAGCAGCAGGCAGACGATGCCGATGATGATTTTGCGTTTTTTGGACATATCCGATAGCGATAGGAAAAGTTTGCTTTCACAGTTCTCGAAACGAAGTAACCTCGAAACCAAGAACCCTTCGTGCATTGTGGCACAGTTTATTGTCTGAGTGAATAATTGGCGCCTTTCGTTAATAGGCGTTAGCTTGCTGGTTAGAGTGGCGACTTGCTATCAACCCAGTGCAGGTGATCGATCTTGAACCACTGGTATGAATGAGGATTGGCAACGGCGCGGCTTCATTTAGGCAAAGGCACATCATCGCTGCATTTCTCAAAGTCGTCGAGAACTCGTCGGATCGCTATGACGAGATCGTCGATGGTTTCAAGCCCAGCCATCGAGAACCCAAACATTCGCCGTTCAACCGGTTGCTGGGCGATCACCGAGTCAACGACTGCGAATTGGAAACCTGGCTCAAAGTTGTTGACTTGCAAGTCGGCAACGAGGTTCACGTCGCGATTTATCTTGGTCGCTGGGACATCGAAGAAATTGGCAATAGCGGTTCGGGTGCGGATCATAAGCTCAGGCTCATCGGTCGGTCGTTGATCGATGAACGCTTTGTCCGATGTGTCGGGAGATTCCAGCAACTGCTTCCGCACCTTCGTTGACGCCCGGCGTTGATTTTGGTGGTCGCGTAGGCCCAACATGAACGCTGCGACGAACACCGTGGCCGCCATGCAACCTGCACCAGCTAGTCGCTGAATCCAAGTCATGTCGGGATTGAACAACGTAATTACAAACGCAATCACAAAAGCTGGCAGCACGAGAAAACTGGAGCATGCTACGAGCCCGCGCATTCTATTCTCCCCGACACGCTTCTTCGATCTGTCGGCCAATCATTCCGGCAACGATAAACAGTACTAACGCAACAACGTACAGCGTCAAGAAGTGCCAGCTGTGCGAGTAGGTCATTATCAGTATTCCAGTCGCTGCGGCGATGAATCCAAATAGCACCGCCACGGCACAAACTCGTTGCAATCTGCGAATACTCGGATCGACACTTGGCCACAAAATACCGACGATCGCTTGGAGGATTCCCACGCAGGCGGCACCGAGGATGTCGAGGATTATTTCCATGAGCCGTTTAGTTGTCGACGCGCAGTTGCCAATAGCTAGGGTCGCGCTTTACATGCGCGATTGCGAGTATGTAAATCCGCGATGGCTCGTCGCGGAAAACGATCTGGAACGGAAACCGTTTGAGCGAGTAGCCACGCA
Source organism: Pirellulales bacterium (assembly GCA_041752635.1). GTDB lineage: Bacteria > Planctomycetota > Planctomycetia > Pirellulales > Lacipirellulaceae > JBGSWC01. The sequence goes on from JBGSWC010000263.1 coordinate 18,892, forward strand.
AGCCAGTTGCGATAGTTGCGCAACGATGAGGCGAGGCGGCAAGCTCGTCGAGGGCACGCTCGAAGGCGATTGCAAAGTCGCGCGCGGCTTTCGTACTCCGAACTGCATACCAATCGATTGATTGTTCGAGATCGACGACAGCGCCCCGGTGGAAGTCAATTCGCACCGTCCAGCCCAACTTTCTTTCTTACTCGGGTGCGAACTTCGTCCCAAGCCACCAGATTGGCCGTGCCAGCGTCGATTTCTTTCGACCGCTGCTCAATTTCACTCAGCCAAGCGCTCGACAGGGTCGGTGGTTCGGTGGAGTCGATTGTTGAGAGATCGTCGATCAAACGAACGCGCTCGTCGGCTGGCAACCGCGCTGCTGCGGTGAATATGGCTTCGTAGCTAGTCATGGTTTTATACCTGTGGGGTGGTGGCATTACTTCTGAATTATACGCGAGCCGTGGGCAAAGCCGCAAAGTCCTGGCCGACGTTCAACTTCTCCCTTGACACACGACGATACAAATGTACAGTACAAAGCCGCCGAAGGAGAAACCCCCATGACCACCTCATTAACGGCTGCCGAGTCGCCGGTTGAGCGTATTGCTGTCATCGATCAGTTGCGTACACAGCTCGATAATTCGGGCGTGGGGCGCGAGCGGCTCGCCCCCTGGCGGGGACCGTGGCCGATGGTCGATCGCCAACTGCTCGCCGGTGGCG
>JBGSWC010000264.1:0-2984 GCA_041752635.1 Pirellulales bacterium
CGGCGAGGTTACTACCAGATCGGTCCGCTGATTGTCGAGACGGGCGACGTGTTTGGCCTGTACCGACGCTATCGGGTGCTCACCGAGCCGAGTTTTTTGACGGTGCTGCCCGAAGTGGTGCCGCTGATCGGTTTCGACATAGCGTCGCGTCGGCCGATTGGCGAAGTGCGAATGTCGTACCGTTTGTTCGAAGATCCGACCCGCATTCGAGGAGTTCGCGACTATCAGCCGGGGGATCCGCTCAATCGCATTCATTGGCGAGCGACCGCCAGCACCGGCACGCTGCACAGCAAGGTTTATGAACCATCGACGGTGGCGGGTGTGAGCATCGTGATGGACTTTCACAAACAGGGCTTCGATCCGGCCGACGAACCAGTGCGGTCGGAGCTAGCCGTCGTAACGGCCGCATCGATCGCTGGTGCCATTTGCGAAATGGGCCAACAAGTGGGGCTGGTCAGCAACGGCCGCGATGCGGTCGATCGGATTCGCACCGAAGGGTGGCAGCACCAAAATCTGCGGACCCGCCAGCAGGCTCAATCGGCCGGTATGAGCGAGCGGAGCGAGCGGCTACGACCTGTGGTCGTGCCGACCCAACGCGACGACGGCCAGTTGATGCGGATACTGCAAACGCTCGCCCGACTGGAAAAAACCGACGGACTTACATTCCCCCAGCTATTGCAAGAGACCACCTCGCGATTGCCGCACAGCGCGACAGTGGTGGCGATCGTCTCGCTGGTGACGCCGCAAGACGCCATTGCGCTCAGCAATCTACAAAATCGTGGTTACGCCGTGACGGTGTTGTTAAACGTATTTGACGACTACCGGTATGCGGAGCTGGCCGGGTGTCTGGTGGCCGAGAGAATCGAAGTGCGGCAACTCAAAGAACGTGCGTCGATCCCCACCATCTGTACGAATTGCGTGGTGCGATGATGGCTCAACGATTGCGAATGACAAATGCCGACTATTTGGCGATTGCCATCAGTCCGGCCCTCATTATGCTGCTGGTCGGCAGCTTGGTGTTTTTCTTGATCGAAGTGGCCTACGCGGGGGAGTATCAAGCCCGGCTGAGCTATGTATTCGGACTGTTTGTGTTTGCCACAGTGCTGGTCGCTCGGATTGCCATTGAGTCGGGGGGCGAACGGGCTGCCCTGTATAGCGTGCCGCTGGGGCTCGCGACGTTTGTCGTGCTCTTGCGATTCGTCGAGTTTTCGAGCCCGCTGAGCCCGCTCTTCAACTTGTTGCTCATTGCGATTGTGTGGTGGTGTGCCCATAAGCTGACATGGGACTGCACGATGATTGACGACAGTGTCGATGCTTCGGGGGAAGGGCTAATGGAACGACTCGGCATTGATCAGGCCGATCTGCCGGAGACGACAACAACGACGCCAATCAAGCCTGCGGTTGACGGTCCGACGCGACCCGATTTCGCGAACCGGCACTTCTCGACCGAATCGAAACCGCATTCGCCCGGTACCTGGGTGGTGTATTTTTCGCTCGCGGCGCTCCCGCTATTTGGGATTGGCCAGGCCTTGATTCCTGTTGCGGAAACGGGGCGTCGCCGCTATGCGTTTATGCTGCTGGTGGTTTACGTCGCGGCGGGACTACTGCTGCTGATGACGACCAGTTTTCTGAGCATCAGGCGTTATCTTCGGCAGCGCGAAATCGAGATGCCGAGCCAGATGGTCGCCACTTGGGTGGGCCTCGGCTGTGGGATCGCGGCAATGGTACTGCTCATCGCCATGCTGCTGCCGCGGCCCCTTGCCGAGTTCGCCATCGCCCAACCCCCGTGGCGGGCCACGTCGCCGGGGGGACTCGAATCGTCGCAGTTCGGTCGCGGCAACGACGGCACCCGCGACCCCACTGAGATGAACGATGGATCGTCCACCGCCGCGAGCAAAGACGACCCGCAGGCTCCCATGGGAAATGCGACCAGCGACGAAGCAACGGGGCGTCCCGCGGGCGAGCCATCGAACAACGGTAATCAGTCGACAAGCACAGCAGAGTCAAAAGAGTCCAAGGAGTCGGGCCAATCGACAACGAACAATGGCGGTTCCGAATCGGCTCGACAACCACCAGACAATGCGCCGCCGAGCGAGGACGCAAGTCCCGAGAACAGTGACTCAGCCAATCGGAACGAGGACAACAAAGAGAACGAGTCTTCCGCATCGGCTGACACGACATCGTCCGAGAGTCGGGCCAAAGAGCAAAGCGGCTCGAGCGCCTCCGAGTCGCCATCACAGCCGGCCGAGCCAACTCCACAATCGCCGCAGCAAACCAGCAGTCAGCGATCGTTCGATCTAGCCCAAGTTGTGCAAAACACGCTCGGCGGATTGGGCAATGCTATCAAGTGGCTGTTCTATTTAGCGTTGGCGATCGTGGGTGGCTACTTGCTCTGGAAGTATCGTCGCGAGTTGCTGACGGCGGCTCGCGATCTGCTGGGTGAGTTGCGCGGTTGGCTCGGGCGACTGTGGGGGAGTAGCGACGATCGGGTCCGCCAAGCCGATGCCCCCACCAATCGGGGAGCGTCATCACGCAAACGCTTTCGCGACTTCCAAAATCCTTTCGCCAATGATGGTGCCCAGGCGATGCAGCCCGACGAACTCGTTCGTTTTACATTCGACGCACTTGAAGCGTGGGCTGCCGACCGTGGCACGCTGCGTCGAGTCGACCAAACCCCACAGGAGTTTGTCGATGGGGCGACCAACGACGACGATTCCCTGCATCGCGAAGCCTGCCACCTAGCGCGCCTCTATAGCCGCATCGCCTACGGCGCGGGGCACGCATCGCCGGACGAAGCCATTCGATTGAGGCAAATTTGGGACCATCTGCAAGATGCTATCGAAACGAACGCGATTCGGTAACAGTTGGCGAGCGCAGAAAAACCCCCACGAAAACAAGCCGATTCGCGGGGTTTATGGAGGGTGGCTAATGGGGCTCGAACCCACGACCTCCGGAATCACAATCCGGACGACTCGGATTCTAAC
>JBGSWC010000265.1:0-2884 GCA_041752635.1 Pirellulales bacterium
TCAGAAAATAATAGCCGAGCGCGGTAGCCCACGGTTCTACGAATCGATCCAGCCACCGCCGAGAGTGCGTTCGCCATCGTAGCAGACGACCGCTTGGCCGGGCGCGACGCCTGGTTGGGGTTCGTCGAACGTGACCGCCAGACGCTGGCCGGGCAGAATTTGTAAGTTCGCGCCGACGGGGGCGGTGTTGTAGCGAATCTGGACTTCACAGTGCCGAGGAATATCTTCGGCGGGGACCAGCCAATTCGTCGCCGAGGCGGTGAGCGAAGCACGGGCGAGTTCTTCGCGGTCGCCCAGCACCACCCGACGGGTCGCGGGTTCGATCCGCACAACGAACTTGGGTTCGCCAAAGGCCATGCCAAGCCCTTTACGCTGTCCCACGGTAAAACCCTCAATTCCGCCATGTGTGCCCAGCACAGTACCATCGGTACTTACAAAATCTCCCGAGGTATCGACCGACTCACGCTGGCCGCGAATGAATTCGGAGTAGTGACCCTGAGTCACAAAGCAGATTTCTTGGCTGTCTTTTTTCTCAGCCACATTCATGCCAAGCTCAGCCGCGATCTGACGGATCGCCGGTTTTTCATAATCACCGACGGGAAGCAACATGCGATTTAAGTATTTTTTGTTGATACCAAACAGCACGTATGATTGATCCTTAGCATCATCGCGACCTCGCAGGAGAGCCGGCACACCACTGAAAGTCGGTTCGAGCCGAGCGTAATGACCCGTCGCTACGAATTCAGCCCCCACACTGTCGGCATAGTCGAAGAGCTTGCCAAACTTGATCCAGTTGTTGCACTGCACACAAGGATTCGGCGTGCGACCGGCCGTGTATTCATCAACAAAGTAATCAATGATGCGGCCAAATTCCGCTTCGAGATTCAGCGCGTAAAACGGAATCCCCAACCGGTCGGCTACGCGACGGGCATCAGCGGCATCGGCGGCGGTGCAGCAGCCTTGTTTGTGGTCGAGGCGGTTGATAATGGGAAGTGTTGCGGTTTCTTTTCCCACTTCACCGCCCACTGAAGTGGGCTCGCCTGAGGCGCAGGCGACGGGGGATTGGTGGCCGTGGCGCATGAAGACGCCGATCACCTCGTGGCCCTCCGCGATTAACAGATGGGCCGCAACGCTGGAATCAACGCCCCCGGACATGGCTAACACAACTCTCGACATATTTTGAGTCTACGGCGAATTCAGACCCTGGGCTACCGCCCTCGGCTAGGAAAGAGGCCGTGCAAGGCGTATAATGCCGGGCTCACTCAAACGAAACTTTTGGAGTCCCACCATGGCACTGGAAAAAGAATGGTACGATCGCACCGAAGCGATTCGCACGGCGATTCTCCAGCTGCGGGACTCTCTTTGACGTCGCTAGCAAAGGCCAGCGAATCGTCGACATCGATGCCGAGATGGCCGCCCCTGGTTTCTGGGACAGCCAAGAACAGGCCCAAGCCACGGTGATGGAGCGTAAATCGCTCGATTCGGTTGTCAGGCCTCTCAATGATGCTCTGATCGCAAGCAACGATCTGGCGGCGATGCTCGAAATGTCGGAGGAAGACGAATCGTTCGCAGCCGAGGTGCCAGGCGAAGTCACACGACTGGAAGAAGTCGTCGAGGAACTGAAACTCAAGGCTCTCCTTAACGGTACCCACGACGCGGCCAGCGCGATTATGACAATCAATGCCCGCGATGGTGGCACCGACGCAAACGACTGGGCCGAGATGCTGCTGCGAATGTACATGCAATGGGCGAGCAAGAACGGCTACAGCGTGGAACTGGTCGACCGACAGGACAACGAAGAAGCCGGCATCAACAACGCGACAATCACAATTCGAGGTCCGATGGCATACGGCTACCTACGCGGCGAAACCGGCATGCACCGCCTCGTGCGAATCAGCCCGTTCAACAGCGAAGGGAAGCGGCAAACCAGTTTCGCGGCCGTTGACGTGTCACCCGAGGTTGCCGACTCCGTGGCCATTGAAATCGATCCCGACGACATCCGCGAAGATACCTTCCGCGCGAGTGGAGCGGGTGGGCAGCACGTGAACAAAACTTCGAGCGCGATTCGGTTGACGCATATTCCGACAAACATCGTAGTGCAGTGTCAGAACGAGCGCAGCCAACATAAAAACCGCGCGACCGCCTGGAAGATGCTGCGGGCGCGGATGGCTCGGATCGAGGAAGAAAAACGCGAGGCCGAGGACGCGATCAAGTATCAGCAGCAGGCCAAAACGGGCTTTGGCTCGCAGATTCGCAATTACTTTCTACACCCCGATCAGCGCGTGAAAGACGCCCGCACGAAGTACCAGATGGGGAGCTTTAATGCGGTGCTAGACGGCGATATCCAGGGCTTTCTGGATGCGGTCCTGCGGTGGCGTGCCGGGCAACCAGTTTCAGATGAGGATGACGAGTAGTGGGTACGTCTTCGCCGTGCATGGAGCTGGTGGCTCTCGACAGCCAAGGGCGGGGTGTGCGTGTGGAATTCGCAAGGCAAGGCGATCGATATTTTCACAAGCTTTTCAGGATCAAGAATGACAACGAATGGGTAGTTCTTGAGTCGATTGAAGGGGCTAAGAATAACCTTTCACCTCCGAGCCCCTGCCTGACGGAGCTTCACCGACAAAGCGAAACGCTTTTCCTTACTGGCGCGACATCTGACTGTCATTGGTCCCTGAGTGTTCAAGCCACCAGTTCTCCTTTGGGATATCCACCAGGCGCTCGGTTATCAAAATCTTTTTGCGAACAAATATTGATCTTCGATGTCGCTTGCCGTGTCAAGAAAGACACCGTTCAACTCGGCAGTGCTTACGCTTTTCCTAACGACTCAGATACTCACTTCTTTGAGTCAAAAGCACTCGCGGTCTTTGGCAAGAAACCAACGGGC
>JBGSWC010000266.1:0-4953 GCA_041752635.1 Pirellulales bacterium
GCGCCGTCGGCTCAAGAATGGAACGCCCCTGCGTTTCGCGATAGTAAGGCCCTCGGCAGCAGACCACCGCCGCTACGATTCTGTCGATTTTTCCAGAAGTTCTTGCCGGTTTGACTTAGTGTGGCTTGGGGATTTAGCTTGATTACAGTGAGTGGGTATTTAGAATACATTGAGGCACGCAGGGCACGGCAGGCCGTCTCGAATTCGATCTTTTGCACAGAAAACAACGCATGACTCCGAAGTTTGTACCACTCGACGAAGCCGCCGAGCAACTCGGCGTGAGCCCAGACAAGCTGAACGCGCTCCGCGAGCATGGAAATTTGCGTGCCTACAAAGACGGCGCGAGCTGGAAATTTCGCAGCGAAGACATCGAGCGGCTATCCGAAGAAGGGCTGCCTGAAATCGATGCGGGCAGTAGTCTCGATATGGATTTTGATCTCGATGGCGACATCGAGATGGGCGAACTTTCGTTCGACGAAGAGAAGACTAGCGACTCGCCCAGCGAACTGAAATTGGCCGAAACGGGCGACGACGAACTAATAGCAGCAGACGATAGCAGAGTCGATCTCGAGCTTGATCCAGCCGATTCTAGCCCCAACTTGGCCGAGATGAGCGGTCTCGACCTCGAGCCCGTCGCCTCCGACGAGCCGAGCGACACGACCGACACCGAACCGGTTGGTATGACTGATGACCTCGAGTTGTCGGTCGACGACGACGATAACGACGATGACCAAGAGTCGATTCTGCTCAGCGAGCCCGAATTTGGCGATAGCGACCGTCCGCCGAGCACAATCATTGGCAAAGCCGAGTTGGGACTCGATAAGGAAGACGACGACTCAGACCTGAAGCTCAAGGAATCGAGCGTCAGCGATGTGCGACTCGCCGACGAAGTGGACGCGGGCGACATCGAACTCGCCAGCATCAGTGATTCTGGCTCGGACTCGGGTTTCGAAAATCTCGATGAGCTTGAACTCGACCTCGAAGCCGAGTCGAGTCGAGTGCTCGCCCCAGAGGATATCGCCGCCGCACAAAAAGCCGCCCAGGCACAGCAAAAGGGACCCGAAACGAGCGATCTCCGGCTTGGCGAAGATTCCTCCAGCGATCTGGGTCTCGCCTCCACGAGCGACGCGGGCCTCACAGGCCTGTCGGCACTGGAACTCGAAGGGAGCGGTACCGGCGCGAGCAACATCGATCTCGGCAACGAAGGGAGCGGTAAGAACAAAGGTTCGGGGCTGACGGGCCTGTCCGCCTTAGAATTGGACGACGACGAAGACGACTTCGTGCTCGGCGACGGCAGCGACATCACACTCAGCAGCGCCGACAGCGGCATTAACCTCGCACCGTCCGACAGCGGACTCGCGCTCGACGATCCGTCGCTGGCGGGTTCGGCCATCGGCAGTTCGTTTGACCTTGGCTCCGCCATTGGCAGCGATTCGATGTCGCTGGGGGGAAGCGACGCCGGTCTCGGCGACGAAGGTTTCGAGCTTTCGCCCGTTAGTGAGAACGAAGCGGGCGAAGACGAAGAAGACAGCTCGCAAGTCATCGCTCTCGACGCATTCGAAGAGTCGCAGCAGGCCGACGATTTGCTCGGCGGCGGCGGGGGACTTGCCCCAGCGGCTGTCGCCACACCGGCCGCATTGGGGGCCTCGGGCCAGCCTCAAGCCGAGGTGCAATTTGGTGTCGGAGTCGTCTGTTTCTTGAGCACCTGTGTGGTGCTGCTCGCATTGTGCGGCATTATGGTGTTTGATATTATCCGCAACATGTGGAGTTGGAACGAACCGTACGCGCTCAATAGTACGCTTATCGACGGATTGACCGGGCTATTTTTCTAGTCAAGTTTCCACTTCGCTGCAGCGATTTCCAAAGGCAACGGCGTTCTCGCTGCGACAGATGGTCGCAGCAATCGCGTTCGGGGTGTACCCGCGTACGTTGCGGCCCGTATAATCGAAGTGTCTTCGGCCCATCCCATACGCCCGCCACGGCGCGATCAGCGTATCCTGCCTCGGGGTAATCGATATGCGTTTTTGTGCTATGACTTTTGCAATGTCGTCCGCGATCTTGTCCCTCACTCTCGTACTTTCGTCGATTGCCGGCTGTGGCACGGGCGACGACGGGATTCGCAGCTATGAAGTGGCCAAAACGGCAGATTCGAAGGACGATTCGACCGACACAAAGCCACTAGAAGTGCCCGCGACGACAACCAAACAGCGGATGCTTGCCGCCATGCTGCCGAGCGACTCGCAAATGTGGTTTGTGAAGCTCACAGGCGATGCCGAAGATGTCAGCCAAGTGGCTGAGCAATTCGACGCGCTCGTCCGTTCACTCAAGCCCACCGAAGACGATATCGAGTGGACGCTTCCCGATGGCTGGACCGAACAGCCGGGCAATCAGTTTCGCTTCGCGACGTTAATCGCTCCGGCGGGCGAAAAACAACTTGAAGTCTCGGTCAGCAAGCTTCCCTACCGAGGTGAGTCGGACGAGGAATTTGCCGAATACATCAAGGACAACGTCAACCGTTGGCGGGATCAGATGCAAATTGCGGCAGAAGAGTCGCTCGAAATTTCGGCCCATGCGGAAGAACTCGTCGAAACGCCATCGCGGGTTTTGATGGTCGACCTCACTGGCGACGCCCCAGCACAGATGGCGCGGCCACCATTCGCGGGCACGGCTGCTGTGCCGGCTAGGCCGCTAGCGGCGGAGCCTTTAGCAACTGGGCCTTTAGCAACTGGGCCATTAGCGACTGAGCCTTCGGGGACGCTTCCCCCCCTACGAGCCCCGGCTACGGAACCGTTCGAGAGTGTTTTGCCAGAAGGCTGGAGCCGCGCCGCAACTCGGCCGATGACGATGGCTATCTACGCGACGAGTGAACCCGACGCCGAAGTGGCGGTCTCGCAGTTCCCCGCGGCTGGCAAAATGTCTGACAAGCTGTGGAACATCAACCGCTGGCGTGGCCAAGTCGGGCTGCCTGAGATCACGGCCGACGAAGTCGACGAGTCGATGACTGATATGAAGATCGATGGCCAACCAGCGAGGTTGATTGCGCTGTTTCCTGAAAGTGACGACAGATTGGCGATAGTCGTCGCAATGCTCGAGCAAGATGACATGATCTGGTTCTATAAACTCAACGGCAAAGCGTCGGCCGTGAAAGCGGAACGGCAATCGTTCGAGAACTGGCTCGCCACTATCAAGTTCCCACCACAAACAGCGGAATAGCCACGCATGGCAACGACCGAACCTTCCACTTCAAGACTTTCGAGTCGCGAAGGATTCGCCCCGGCCCCACCGAGCGACGCCCGAACAGCCAAGTCGCCGCTCGCGACGATCGGCGAAACACTGGCATCGCTAAGGCTGGCGGTCGTGCTGCTTTCGATGTTGATTTTTTTAGTGTTCGCGGGGACGATCGCGCAAGTCGAACACGGTATCTGGTACGTCGTTCGCGATGGTTACTTTCGCGTGTGGTGGGCTTGGATCGAATTTCAAGCGTTCGCCGATTTCTACAATGCTTTCCGAGCAGCCGAGCATCATATCGATTATGTCTCCGACGCGGGATTCTGGTTTCCCGGCGGTTACCTAATTGGCTTCGCAATGGCGATCAACTTGCTGGCGGCCCACTCGCTCCGGTTTAAAGTCACCGCCAGCGGCACGCGGCTGCTCGCAGGACTCGCGACGACCACCATCGGCACACTTCTGTTGGGGTGGGTGACGCTAAGTTGGCTCGACGAGACACAAGTTGGCAAATTGTCAGAGTCGGCGACCTATTCGCTGTGGTTCGGAGTCAAGGCCGCGACAATCGTTATCGCTGCCGGCGGGGCGGCTTGGCTCGCCTCGCGTTGGGGAAAACTCCGCACCGGCGACTGGATGGTACTCGCGGCCGCGAATCTGTTGCTATCGATCGTCGCGGGCGGGCTGGTCGTGGGCGACTGGACGATTCCGCCCGAGGCGATGCGCATCGTTTGGATGTTGGCGCAAGCGACCATCGCGGGAGCCGTTGTCTTGGGGGGCTGTTGGCTGGTTTTTAATCGTCGTGCCGGTGTCGTGTTGCTACACGCTGGCGTGCTGGTCTTAATGGCACACGAGTTCTACACCGGTATGGCCGCCGACGAGTCGCAGATGCGAATCGACGAAGGTCAATCGGTCAATTTTAGCGTCGATAGCCGTAACGCCGAATTGGTGTTGGTCGATCGTAGCGGAAAAGAGGCTGACCGGCACATCGTCGTCGACGACGCCCGGCTCGCGAACGCCTTCGACTCGGGCCAGGTGATCAGCGATCCGCAATTGCCAGTCGACATCCGTGTTGTCGAATACTTCTCTAACTCGAATATCGCTTCTGCCAAACAGCAAACACCGGCAACCAAAGGAGTTGGAAAATCAATCGCCGCCTCCGCTATTCCCAAAGCGTCAGGCAGCAGCGGCATCGATCTCGATTTTCCGAGTGCCTATGTCGAATTGCTCGACAAAAAATCAGGCGATTCGCTGGGAACTTACCTCGTTTCAACGCATTTCGACGACTGGATTACCGTGCCCGGAGCGCGGCTGGCCGAGTTTAACCTTCAGCCACTCGATGTCAGCGGCCAACAATATGAGGTTGGTCTGCGGCTCCGGCGTATCTATCGCCCATTTAGCCTTAAGCTCATCGATTTTGAGTTCACCCGGTACGCGGGAACCGACACGCCGAAGAGCTATAAATCGATCGTCGAAGTGCAGGATCCCGAATTGGCTTCGCGTACTGTCACCATTTGGATGAACAACCCGTTACGCTACCGCGGCGAAACCTTCTATCAACAAAGTTTCGATAAAACCGAAAAGACCACGATCTTGCAAGTCGCCAAGAACGAAGGTTACATGTTGCCCTATGTGAGTTGCATGTTGGTGTTGCTTGGCATGGTATGGCACTTTGGCTTCGCGCTCACTAATTTCTTGCAAAGACGGGCGTCGACTCAGGCAACTTACGAC
>JBGSWC010000267.1:0-15082 GCA_041752635.1 Pirellulales bacterium
CGATATTGTCGGTTCGCTCGCCACATCGCAGGCCTAGCAGGTAAGCTTCGGCTCGCTGGGGATCGAGCTTGACGACTTGGTGATAGAGCTTGCCGGCTCGTTCGTCGAGATTGAGCTTCTGCAGATACTGAGCGATGAACATCAGCTCGTCGGCCGATGTGCTGAAATCGACCGCCGACATGACAGCACGCTCGATTTGAAGTTTCGGCATTCCTTCAAGTTGCAGTGCAATACCGAGCGACTCGTACATCCACGGCTGAGGCTGTCCGTGCCGCAAGGCCGATTGGACGAGCGCGACGACATGGTCGTAGCGACCCGCTTTCATCAGATCGCGAACTTGACCACGAACGACTGCCAAGTCGCGGCGGTCGGCCGCGAAGTAGCGATCCCAATGGACTTCGGGCGTGACACTTTCGTCAACCGTAACGGTCGCCGAAAGTGCTTTGACCGAACGTTGCTCAACGCGCGGCGCGGGTTTGTTGGTCGGTTCGCTGACAGTTTGTTCAACAGCGTCGGTTGCCGAAACGGTCACTTCGTTTGTTTCGTCGGCGACGCTAAAAGCACCCATCCCGCCGCCCATGCCCCCCATGCCGCCCCCCATGCCGCCCATACCACCGCCCATACCACCCCCCATGCCGCCACCCATTCCACCACCCATACCGCCCATCATGCCGCCGCCCATGCCGCCACCCGTTTGCGGAATTGGTAGCACCAGGTCAGCGACCGGATAGACTTTCACGGTCAAACGCGTGGCTGCTTCGTCGACGCTGGTGATCAACAACACTTCGTCGTCGATGACGTAGGTCAGGTCGAGGTCTTTCAGCATGAGCTTGAGAGCCGAACGGAGCGTCACATTTCGCAAATTGACAGTAATCGGCTCATCGGGAGCGATACCGAGTTCTTCGAGCGCACGCCGATCGAGTTGGATTTCGATGTCGTATTCGTCGCGCAAGGACGAAATAACCTCTTCGAGCGGCGTTTCCAAATATTCGAGGCCGAAGCTGGACAACGGCGACGACAAGGCATTGCTGATTGCTTCCTGCGCGCCACCTTGGCCCTTGAGGTCGACGGCTTCGTACTTCTTGCGGCGGTTGGTGAGGTCTTCCCATACGTCGGCGTCGGGATAGACGATCGGCGGTTCGTCGGGGAACGGAATCGCCGACAGTTCGACTTGATACCAAGTCTCCCACGACGCGCGATGACGAATCCGGCGAGTTGCTTCTTGCAAGAAGATATGCCGCCTAAAACCCGACCATTCGGTTGCGACCCGCGCGATCACACTTTCGGGCTTGACCTCTTCAACGATCAGGGCCACTTCTTCAGCTTCTTGGAAGCGTTGTTCGTCCATGAGCGCGTTAAATCGCGACATGAGTTGATCGACACGTTCCTCTTCACGCATCAAGCGATCGTAAATCAACTTCTGTTCGCGAACCGCTGCGGCCCGTTCTTCGATCTCGCGATCGAGGTCGGCTTTGATTGCTTCGACCTGAGCCACCTCCTGGAGTGCGGCTGTCAAACGGTTGGTGAGCTGCGCACGAACTTCGGCAATGAGCTCGGGAGCTTGCCGCACGCTTTCGAGCGTGAGCTTGAGGTCTTGGCGCGCCGACTCAGGATCTTCTCGCATGCCGTTGCGGGCTTGGTCGATGGCGACGCTGACTTCTTTTTCGAGCATCTCAGCGAAGAGGCGATTGCCGCGTTCGATCTCGCCGAGGTAGGTGCCGTCGGAGACTTCGCCCGGCGTCGGCACGCCCTCGACCATATCGCCCCGAAGCGTGAGCGTGTCGCCCGCTTCGGGCGCGGGCCGCGCGGCTTGCACAAATATCGCTTTCACGCGATCGCCCTTACGCGTACGCACGGCATTTTCGGCCGATTTGACGCGCGGTTTGACGCCCTTGGTCGTGAGCCGGTGGACGGTCGCGGCACGCATGTTATTCGGGTCGCTCGCTAAGACATTCGTCGCGATTTCTCGAGCGCCATCGATGTCGCCGATCGCGACGGCTCGCTCGGCGAGATCGGCGAGATGTTCGCTGTTGGCGATCAGCATACGGGCGGTTTCTGCGAGGCCTGCCTCGCCGAGTGTCGGCATCATCACTCCGCCGTCTTGATCGGCGAGCTTCGCCAACTCGTTCAAATAGGTGTGGGCCTCGTTCGACTCGGGCAACGAAATATCCCAGCTATGAGCTGTGCCATTGAGGTCGCAACCAATCGTCAACGAGGCGGGACAATCACTAGCGAGTCGAGCGACAACCACCGTATCGCGATCGGTTCGCAATGGTGGCAGCGTACGCGGATAAATTGCGGTGATGCACTCTGGCAGCAAAACGTCACTCGTCCAAAGCACATCGCCATGCAGCCATTGGCTCAGTTGATTGCCAATCGCGCGGCCACGTCGTTCGTTCTCGGCGAGAGCGCGATCAAAGTCGATCTTCTCTTGCTCGTTCTGCCAAACAACACCTTCGTCGATGTAAAGATTGCCGCCGGTTTGATTAGCGAGTGCCGCCAAGAAATTGGCGTCGCGATTGGGGCCAATTGCGTAGCTGGTGAGCGAAATGTGGTCGGCAACCAGCGACTCGACCAGTTCGCGGGTCGCGTCGGCCGGCATCAGGTTCGCTGCGCTCATACCGTCGCCCACATACAGTACCACGCGGTCGCGGGGCGTCGCGTTTTCTGAAGTTTTGTCGAACAACTCGGCGGCTTGATGCAACACCAGCGACAAATCGGTCGCTCCGAGCGGCGCTTCGCGGCGGAGTGCGACAATCGCTTGTTTGAGGTCGTCGCTATCGGCAGCGGCGAAGCCATGGGTGTATTCGCGGAGCTCAAGGTCGCCCCCCGCCAAACGAACGCGGTCGCCCGGTTGGAGACCGGCGAGGGTTTGCTCGACTGCCGCCATCGCGGTATCGCGATAGAAGCCGGCCTGACTGGCCGACGTGTCGACGACGACAACGATGTCGCGTGGCTCACCTTTGTCTTGGATATCGGCCGTCAGACTCGCCGCAACGACGGCCGTACCGTCGCCACACTTGTAGAGTTTGACAGAGCCCACCTCGCCAGTCGCACCATGGGCGACGAGAGCCGAAGTTAGGACGATTGCCACGGCCGAGCCGGTGGCAATTTTTCGCTTAAGTTGATTCAGACGAGCGCACAGCATAGGGGTACTCCGTGGATGTACCAGCGAAACGGACAACGCGACCGCAGAATCACAACTGCCGTAGTCACGCGCCGACAAAAATTTACGTTATTTACTCGGAGGACTCTACCGGAGAGGCCGCCCAGTTCTTTCAGTCTATTCGCCCACGTCCCCGAACGCTACAAGTTTCCCGCTAAAATGCAGGTCTGATTGTGCCGTCGGCGACGGATTTTTGGTGTCAAATGGGTATCTAGAACAGTTTCGTCGATCTCTGGCAAAAGTATTGCTCATAACCGACCGAGGGGATCGGTATCTTTCCCGGCCTTTTTTGTGGCCCGTCGGGGGAGTAAAAACAAGGCTCCGGGCAATTCACCTCTAAATTCAACGACCGAATCGTCAGCATGCCGTGCCGTGGGGTCCGAGGGGCCACAACCGTCGAAATCAACGACCGCGAACAGATTCTGCGGGCGACCCGCGAGTTGCTGGCGCTGATGATCCGCCGCAACGATATCGCCAAAGAAGACGTCGCCAGCGCGACATTCACGGTCACCCGCGACCTCGACGCTGAATTTCCCGCCCTGGCCGCCCGCCAGATCGGCTGGCTCGAAGTGCCGCTGCTATGTGGCTACGAGGTGAGCGTCGCTGGTTCGCTGCCCCGGTGTATTCGGATTTTAATGCACTGGAATACCGAAAAGCCGCAATGCGATGTCCATCACATTTATGTCCGCGACGCGGTGCGACTCCGTCCCGACCTCAGTGATATTCCCCAGGTCGACTTGGCGGAGCTTGAGGGATGGATTGAAGAGCAAATGAAACGGCCGGATTGAGCCACCGACGTCCAAACGCCAAAGATTTGTGCCGCCTCGCTTCGGGGGTATACTTAAGTCATGACACCAACCATCCTCGCCCACTTCGACGGTCAATCGTGCGTTCCCGACGAACCCGTCGTCGGTCTTGCCCCGGGCGATAAGCTCCGCGTCACAATCGAGCGAGAATCGACGGAAACGCCCCCACCGCGCCGTTCATTGCGTGGACCTGCGAAGGGAACATTTATCGTCAGCGACGACTTCGACGAACCGCTCGATTGCTTTACCGTGTATCGTTGATGAACCCGGTGTTAATTGATACGCAGGCAATGATCTGGTTTGTCGACGACAATCCAAAATTGTCGAAAACGGGGCTCGCTCTGGTGGAAACGCAAGAGTTGATTAAATAGCAGATGAAATGGCAGGATTGAGGTAAGGGAATAATGTCGACCGTTAAGTGGTTGCTCGAACGAAACATGTTCGAGTCATACGAGCAAGAATTCGTAGACGCCGCTCAGGCGCTAGGATACGAATTGAAACTCACGCCCGAAATCGGATTCGGTTACGGTTGGGACGACTCACGTCGCGCGATTCAAGGACTTTTTCCGTCAGAATCCAACGTGATCTTCCACGGATCAATCGGCATGGCCGAAGAGCTCCGAAAGCACTCAATCTGGAACAACACCACATTCTGCAACTGGGAGAATTTGGATTGCGCAAAGTACTATTGCCACTTCTCGTCGGTGCTTCTGAACGCTGATTACGCGATGCTTCCATTTGGCGAACTGTCGCGACGGCGCGATTGGGTGTTTGATTCATTCGGCGTCGACGACACTGTTTTCATTAGACCAAATAGCTGTCGGAAGAGTTTCACCGGCCAAGTCGCCAAGCGAGCAACCTTCGATG
Source organism: Pirellulales bacterium (assembly GCA_041752635.1). Lineage (GTDB taxonomy): Bacteria > Planctomycetota > Planctomycetia > Pirellulales > Lacipirellulaceae > JBGSWC01. The sequence goes on from JBGSWC010000267.1 coordinate 4,840, forward strand.
GTGACCTCGAAATGATGGGCTTTTACGATGTTTGCGTCGATGCCTTGGTCTTAATTAGTCAGCCGAAGCTGGTGACTACGGAGTGGCGCCTGGTGGTCGTCGACAGAAAGGTCGTCACTGGTTGCCTGTACAAGGCCCACAGCGCACTCGCGCCATCGCGGGCATTGCCGGACGACGTTGTCGACTGGTTCAATTCCAATGTACTCTCGATCGATTGGGAGCCGGACAGAGCTTGGACTGCCGACGTTTGTCAAACTGATGATTCCCGACTCTGGCTGCTCGAGATCGGAAGTGTTTCTTGTTCGGACCTTTACGCATCAAATAAAGGCGACTTCATTGAGGCCGTTTCGCAACTCGTTGGCAGTCGAGTAGCATAACAAATAAGGCTTTGACACTTTACGTGCGATTCAAACCGAAAAAATGAGTGACGGGAACAAACAGATCAAGAATCGCTCGATGCATGCTGAGTAAATAAAGTGATTTACAACAACTTGGCTTCTCGACGCGCCTTGGCATTACTCAATGACCCCCATTGGCCACAGCTTGACCGGCGCGACGATCGCGGTGCTCGCCATACCAAGCGGAGCGACGAAGCGAACCGCTCTTGCCGTGGTCGCCGCGTGCATCGTCGCGGCCAGCATTCCCGATTTCCCTGTTCGCGGCTGGGGCCACGACAGGTATTTTGTCAGCCATAGCCTCTGGGTCACGCTCGCGGGAGCGGCGGTGCTGGCGACAGCGTTGAGCCTTGCCCGGTTGCTGGGGCTCAGGTCCATACCCAAGTGGTTGCCGCTCTGCTTGGCGCTCTGTTGGTGTAGCCACATCGTGCTCGACGCGATGTACGCCGGGACGCCCGGGTTGATCGTCGGCTGGCCGTTCGACAAACGTCGACTCGCACTGCCGGTTTGGTGGTTGCAAACGGGCCACCGACAAGAAAGCATCCTGAGTCCCCATAACTTGCGGGTGTTCTTGATGGAGTTATTAACATTCGGTTCGGTGCTGGCTGTCGCAATCGGCCTTCGCGTGTGGATTTGCCGGAGTCGTCGACCGAGAGTCGATGGGCAAACAGATGGCTGATCTCAACCCTTATCAATCGCCCCTCGTCGGCCCCGACGATGCCCCCGTCAACGACGATGCCCCCGATAACGAGGTGCTGCCGTTTGAGGGGATGATCCGGCTCAAGCTAGGCCACTCACAGCAGACCTATGCAGTGGGTGTCGCGCTGGCGACCAGCCAAACGTGGAATCGCTGGTTCACGATGATCGGAGAAAATTGGTTCCGCGCGGCCGTCGTCGTGTTTTTTGTTGGTGTGGCTTACGGAATCACTTTGGGCGATGGCACTCTCGCGACGATCTGTGCGGTGATGGGAGCCGTGGGTGCGGGGCTGTGGTTGTGGAAATTGAACGAGGCTCGTCGCGCCTGGCAGCGATACCACCAATACATCGTCGAGCGATATCACAACGTCGACCAGTACTTCGACGAAGCGGGCCTCCACATCAATGGCGAAGACATGACCAACTTCTTCGGCTGGAGCCGTTTCGACGGCTATCGTGCCGATCCGACGGTCGCAGTCGTGTACCAGGACTTCCCCGACCACTACCAGATCTACTCGCGTGACTCGCTCGAAGTGCCCGAACACTGGCCCGAATTCATGGGGATACTGAAACGTCACCTTCAACAGCGCTGAGATCGGTCAATTTAGCATTCGATCGCCCGAAGGGTGGTTGGCAACTGCGACGGGAGCGATACTGCTCATCGATTGTTTATGGTTTACAAGGTGCGTGCGGAAATGTTGAGCGAAGCAGAAGTGTTCGAGCGACTCGAGTTGCATCGACTCGTGCCGGTGATCACGCTCGAAGCAGCGTCGCAGGCCAACGCGCTTGCCGAGGCACTCGTCAGCGGTGGCTTGCCGGTGGCGGAAATCACGTTTCGTACAGACTCGGCCATCGAGTCAATTCGGCGTATGGCCGAGCGAGGTGACTTGCTCGTCGGTGCCGGCACGGTGCTCACTCCCACGCAGGTCGATCTGGCTAAAGCGGCCGGCGCTAAATTCGTCGTCTCGCCTGGATTCAATCCGAGGGTAGTCGAACACGCCAAGCAGGTTGGTATGCCGATTTGTCCGGGAGTGTGCACACCAAGCGACATCGAACAAGCGATGGAACACGGGCTCAGCGTGGTCAAATTCTTCCCCGCCGAGGCAATGGGGGGACTCTCGACACTCATGGCCGTGTCTGCACCGTATCGTGGCATTCGCTTCATTCCCACCGGCGGCATCGGTCGCCAGAATGTACGCGACTACCTCGCATTCGATCGCGTCGTGGCGTGTGGTGGCAGTTGGATGGTCAAGCCCGAATTGTATGCCAACGGCAACTTCGACGCCGTCCGCGACGCTGTGCGTCAAGCGGTTACTTTAGTCAGCTAGTTCATTCAGCAAGTTGTGATTGAGGCAAGAGCGCAGCAATGAGTAAGATCGAACCGAAGTCGGCCGAGAGTTGCGTCTTTGATCAAGTCTCGCTAGGTGAAGTCATGTTGCGACTCGATCCAGGCGAGGGACGCATTCGCACCACGCGAAAGTTCCACGCTTGGGAGGGAGGCGGCGAATACAATGTCGCTCGTGGCTTGCGTCGTTGCTTTGGACTACGGACCGCAATCGTCACGGCACTGGCCGATAACGAAGTCGGCCGGCTGATTGAAGATCTCATGCTGCAAGGGGGCGTCGATCTCTCCTACCTCAAGTGGGTTCCGTACGACGGAATTGGACGCACAGTACGCAATGGGTTGAATTTCACCGAACGAGGATTTGGAGTTCGAGGGGCCATCGGTTGCTCCGATCGCGGACTCACAGCCGCTTCGCGGCTCAAGCTAGGTGATATCGACTGGGACCTACTATTTGGCAAACAAGGCGTGCGTTGGTTTCACACCGGCGGCATCTTCGCCGCATTGTCAGACACAACGCCTGAGGTCGTCGAAGAGGCGCTCGCGAAGGCGAAGCAGTATGGCGTTGTCACGTCGTATGATCTGAATTTCCGCCCATCGCTTTGGAAATCGATCGGCGGTCAATCTCGCGCTCAAGAAGTCAATCGTCGCATTGCGAAACTAGTCGATGTAATGCTCGGCAACGAAGAAGACTTCACGGCCTGCCTTGGATTAGCAGTCGAGGGAGTTGACCAAAACCACAACACACTTCCGCTCGATAGCTACAAACGAATGATCGAGCGAGCCGTCAACGACTATCCCAACCTGAAGGCGACTGCGACTACGCTGCGTCGGGTGCGATCGGCAAGCACCAACGATTGGGGTGCGCTCGCCTGGTACGACGGCAATTTTTATGAATCGACGCATCGCGAGAACCTCGACATCTTCGACCGCGTCGGTGGCGGCGATAGTTTCGCCTCGGGTTTCATCTACGGCATGATGACGGCCGTCGACGCACAAATGGCCGTCGAGTATGGCGCCGCCCACGGAGCACTCGCCATGACCACCCCCGGCGACACATCGATGGCAACACTTGACGAAGTGAAAAAACTCGCCGCCGGCCGTTCTGCTCGCGTCGCACGTTGAGAGTCCGACGTCAACAAAATGGGTAAACTAAGTGGAACCGACGGAACCTGCCTCGCAAAGAAAGTGTCTATCGTCCAAGGGGTATAGGTACGCCTACGCTCGCGCGGCGGTTGTGTTAGAATCTGCCAAGTCGGCTTGCCTAACCAGCAGTCGGTTCGCCGGTATCTCGAACATCAATCAACGAGTGACCGCGAGAATTACAGCAACAATTCGCCATGAAGCAACGGCTCTTGGCCCGGTAGCTCAGTTGGTTAGAGCAGGGGACTCATAATCCCTTGGTCGGGGGTTCGAGTCCCTCCCGGGCTAATTTCGCATGGCGTCGGATTTGGTGACATGCGCCTTGATTCGTGAATCGCGACCACACCGTCGCATCGCCCAGCCGCGATAGTTCCCTTTTTTTGGGGGGGCAGAATGCGTGGGCAACTTGGGGATCACTCAATGACCATCGAGGCCATTGCGTCCCTGACCTTTGACAACACAAATGTAGAAGAACTGCACTGGGCGCTCGAACTGTGGCGGGACTACGGAACGCAGATCGTTGCCTCGGCCCAGATTGGATATGGGATCATCGAAGTTGGTGGGGGGATCTTCGTAGCCGCCGGCTCGTAGTGGACTGGCTTAGGTGCTGTTGGCGGCGGCTTCGCCATCGCTAGCGGCATCGACGATATTATCACTGGTAGCCGTGTTCTCGCTGGCGATACCAACACCCAGACGGTCAAGTACCAAATCGGCTTTGCTGCTGCGAATAAACTTGGCTACAGCGACTCCACCGCCAACTATGTGGGGATTGGCACCGATATTGGGCTGGGGCTCGGAGCCGGCATTGCCGGCGGCGTGGCCGCCCGAGTAGGGCAGAAGGCGTTGTTGGCGCAGACGGATGAGTTGGCTAGAGTGGCGGCTGTAGCCCCAGTTAAGGGAGTCTTCACCAACAGTACAACGGGCCTACCAGTAATTGTTGGTGGGAAGCCGGTATCGATCAAAGCCGCCAAGATTAATCTCGGTAAAGCTGGCCTTATTGTTGATGACTACGAAGTCGTTCGGATTGCGAACCTCACCGATCCTTATGGGCGTCCTGTTTTCGGTCGAATGGGGGTTGATGGGGCAGGCAACTTAATCCGAGGTCCAGGTAGTAAGCCTCTCATCGAAGTCACCGACCTTGGGCTTGAGTCAATGGAACAAGCGACTTTCACGATCTTCCACGAGGTCCACCATGTTCGCAGTGCGTTAGGAAGCGGGGTCGTGTCAATGGAAGAGCACGCAAACGCGTTCGCTGCACGAATGCTTGAGCGTTTTAGAGCTGCACAAAGGGCGGGGAGGTACTGATGAGTTGGAAATTGTTTTCACGTGACCAAGTTGATCGCTTGACGCGTACGCCTCAGCCGCCAGATGACGCAACAACTAGGGAGTGTCCCGTCTGTCGAGAGGCGACGATCAGGCATTACTATCACGATTACAGGGCTTCTGGATCGCCCATCCCTAGCGGCACATCGTGGTTCTGGTGCGCAGATTGCAGAAAGTACGCTTCATTCACCGGAGCAAGTTTGCAGCGTGATTTTTTTTACGACGATCCGTTGGAGGATGAAATCGAATCAATTGTCGAACCGAAACTACTCGAACGGTTGAATGCAGAATGGGAAAACGGAGTGCTTCCGCAAACATTCACACGGAAAAAGTAAGGCCCTGGGAATGGAAAAGGGGCGCTCTGTACAAACCAATTGCCAACTACAAACACCGACTTCAGAAGCACAAAACAGCAGCCCGCAGAGACCCCAATTGCGAAAAGAAAACGATGAAAACACCACAACCGGGTGATTGACAACAGCGGAAAACGCCACTTCGATAGCGCCCGCGCGTACAACCAGCGCGGTTTCGATCTTTTACAACCGAAACCAAAAGACAGGCAGCTATGCCGCGTCGCGGTAATAGTGCTTGAGCAACCCAGATAGGCTGGCGTGACGATGCCGCGATGTGGACCACCACCGTGCTGATTGGTGGGGGCGTTCACGACTCAGTCGTGGGCGGCCTTTTCACTGTCGATCCCGAACAATACTGGAGCAAAGTCTACGGTTCGACGGCTGACCTCCACTGGTCGGTGAGATTCGTAGCCGAAGCAAGCGAACTGCTTATTGCTGAAGCGAAAGAGGCGTACCGCACCGGGAATTATGCTCCACTTGGACATGCAGCCCTCGAAGTGGTGGGTCTCGTGCCGGTGGTAGGTGTTCCCGCAGATGCAGCCAACGGCGTTTGGTACGCCACCGAAGGCAATTGGACAGACGCAACATTCAGTGTTGGTGCAGCGATCCCCGGTTTTGGCTATGCGTTTAATGCCGCCAAGTACGGCAACCAAGCAGGCAAGCTTTACAAACTGACCAAGGCAGTCGATATTGGGGTGAAGCTCGGCGAATCTGGCTATTTCGTCCAGCAGGGCATTGCCAATGGGAGTGCCCTGCAAGTCGGCATGGGCGTCTTCGGCTTTTGGACCGACTGGCAAGACGTTAGCGAGACCTACGGCCGAATCGACGGCTTCGCGAAAGTCTTTTCCGTCGACCCGGCATCGATCGACCTGTCCGCGTTGCCCGATGGCTACGGCATCCAGTTCCGTTATCGCACTATGGATATGGCCGCCGTGATGGATTCGATTGTGATTGAATCGACAGCGATACTTCAATCGCTCGGCGACACCAACAACGATGGCGTTGTCGACACCCTCGACATCGACCCGTTTGTGCTGCTGCTCACCGATCCGGCTGGCTACGCGACGGCTTTCCCCGGTGTCGATGCACTCGCCGTGGGCGACATCAACTCGGACACGGTGGTCGACACACTCGATATCGATCCCTTTGTGGCCTTGTTGACAACCGGCAGCTTGACTGGTGGTGCTGTTCCTGAACCAACCGCAATGGCTTTGCTGTCGCTCGCTGGTTTGGGTCTGTGGGGACTTCGCAAAGTCCGCAATTGATAGCACAAACCATGCAAAGAAACTCGTTTAGATCGATTTATCGCTCGCGTAGGCAACTATAAAACGAACGAACTCTACGACGATATTTTGGGGCGAACAGAAATCGCCGATTGACCGGGACCACGAGCCACCCGGCCTGTTGTCGCCGTCTCACGGGCGTCAGAACCATAAAAATATGGTTAAAACGATCCAAGAATTGTGGACTTTTAGCAACCGCTCGGTTATTCTGCCGATTGTGGGGCTGTGGGAAGCGTTCGTTTTCGGTTCACCTTGGAACGAAATAGCCTGACGCTTTTCCTTTCTTCGATTTCTTGGGGGGTAGTCTAATGAACTGCTTCGAGAGAACTTTTCTTGTCATGGCGATTGCCGTTGCCCTGACGGCTAATAACGCAAATGCTGCGATCATGCTGGTCGACTCCGTCGGATTCACTTCAGCGAGCGGCTCGACTGAAGACAGCGATGCGGATGCCGCAACCCATACAGTTCCCGCCGGCGACCTGGGCGGCTTTAACCCCAACGGCGCCGACAAGCTCGTCGTGGTGATTGGGAACGAAGGATTGAACAACGGTGCGCTTTCCAACGATGTCACCGGTGTCACCTATGGTGGCGTTGCGATGACGATGGCGGTCGAGCGTTTTGGCAACGGTAACCGTGGCGGCGAGATCTGGTATCTCGACAACGTTGGCGTGACCGGCGACTTTGTGATCACTTACGCCGGGTCAAGTGGCGGCCTCGGGTTCGGAGCCTATGCACTCAATAACGCCGCGCCGGGCGTCGCCCAAACCGCGAGCACAACGGCTACATCTGGCAGCGAAGCCAATATCGCCGACATGACGATGACTGCTTTGGAAGGCGACTTCGTGGTCGCTGGATTCGCGCGCAATAACACCGACACCGGCGGTGGCATCGGCGTGGCCGCTCCGCTCACGCAATTATTTTACGGCGATACCGACGGATCCTCGGCCGCCAGCGGCTATCAAATCGTTGCCGCCGATGGTCCGGTGACACCCGACATTCAGCGGCTAAGCAATAATGTCGGCGCGCTCTTTGCCGCTCGTTTCGAGGCTGTCGCGATTCCCGAACCGAGCTCACTGGTGATACTCGGCCTCGGCGTGCTGCTGCTCGCGCGGCGGTGTCGCAGCTAGTTTAAACAAATCGACAATCGGTATCTCGAACCCACTTTTCGCGGCACGTCGCTACTAACGTTCAACTCAATTTTTTGTGTGCTCGATGTTTTGGTTGTAAGTCGTGTGGATTTGCCGTTGTAAATGGATTTGATTTCCTGGGATTCCTTCTTTTCAACGTCATTTTTTCAGCCGTTTCGCTTCATCAATTCGACACTGAAGGAGAAATCATTCGATGAACAGTCACATTTTGCGTGTATCGAGCCTGGCAGTTGTCATCACCGGCTTGATGTTGGCTCCGACTACGCAGGCGCAGGTCAGCCTCGTCAGTTCGGCCTTTTACGCTTCGAACATTGGCTCGACCGAAGACTTTGATTTTGTCGACTCCACCCACACAATCACCTCGGTCGAAAGCGGATCATTCGACGCCAATGGAGTCGACAAACTCGTTGTGTCGATCGGCTCAGAGGGACTTGATAATGGTGCCCAGTCGAACGATGTGATCAGTGTCACCTACGGCGGCGCGGCCATGTCGATGGCGATCGAACGTTACGGCAACGGTAACCGTGGCGGCGAAATCTGGTACCTCGACAACGTCGCAGTCACCGGCGATTTCGTCATCACCTATGCCGGGGCAACCAGCGGGCTGGGCTTCGGGGCCTATGCGCTGAGCGGAACTGCGGCAGGCGTGGGACAAACCGCGAGCACCACCGCCACCTCCGAGTCTGAAACCAACATCGCTGACATGGAAATGACCGCGTCGGCGGGCGACTTCATCGTCGCAGGGCTCGCCCGCAACAACTTCGACAACGGCGGTGGCATCGGGGTCGTCGCGCCGCTGACGGAATTGTTCTACGCATCAGGCATCGACGGAGCATCAGCCGCCAGCGCCTACCAAGAAGTCACCGTCACCGGCCCGGTTAATCCGCAGATCTTCCGCCTGTCGAACAATGTGGGTGCACTTTACGCCGCCATCTTCGAGGCCGAAGGGGGTGGCCCCGGCTTTCTGTTGGGAGACACCAACAACGACGGAACTGTCGACACACTCGACATCGACCCGTTTGTGCTGCTGCTCACCGATCCCGCTGGCTATGCGACAGCTTTCCCTGGTGTCGACCCGCTCGCCGTGGGCGACATCAACATGGACACGGTAGTCGACACCCTCGATATCGATCCCTTTGTGGCCTTGTTGACCGCCGGCAGCTTGACGGGGGGGGCCGTTCCTGAACCCGGCTCCATCGTACTGCTCGGCATGGCTGGTGCTGCCGGCCTCGCCCTTGTGGTACGTCGAAAATGAGTTGGCCGGAACAGATGCCCGATGCTGGTCATTACGTATGCCTCGCAACACCGCCACGGGCGGCGGTGGTTCGGGGGGATTTTTAGGGCTCACCGCGAGATGCTTCACTCAAGACTTCGGGAGGATTAGCCAAAACGGTAGCGATTCAGAGCTTAATGGCTGTCAAATCCCGGACCTGCCGGTCCGATAAAGCTATACATCAATTCATCAACGAAAAGGGGCCTACCATGCATCTTAGAATCGTCGGACGAATTGCCGCGGCGATAGTGGCGGCTTTCACAATCGGCTCGGCGCAGGCCGACCTAGTTGCTTACTTCCCGCTTACCGATGGCGCGGATGGCACCACTGCCACGACCGCCGATGATATAATCGACGACCCTTCTCACGGCATTACCGACGCCACCGTCAACAACCCCCTTACGACTAACGACACCTGGGTCTTCGATGCTACTCGCAATCGTATCGTGCTGAGCACTACCGAGGGCTCGCGATTTAACGGCGGAGTCCAAGACATCGACCTCACAACTGGCTTCACTTGGTCGCTGTGGTTCAACATCAACAGCTCTAACATTACCGACCCTAACGCTGATGTCGTCATCGGCACCCGCAGCGGCAACGCTGCCCAAGACTCAACGACCGCCTGGCACAAGGTCGACCTAGTTAGCACTTCGGCATGGAATGGCACGATGCCTTATTCCACCGGCACGCTTGCAGACGATACCTGGCATCACTTCGGTTATGTCGGTGACACGACCGGTCGCAAAATTTACCTCGATGGTACCGAGATCGCTTCAGATACGACGATTGTCGTGAACACCAACGATAATCGTCCCTTTGAATTTGGCGGTAGCGCTCAGTTCGCCGAAGACATCACGGGGCTCTATAGCGACATCGCCATCTGGAACGAGCGACTCAGCGAAGCCGATATCATCGCCCTAGCGGGTGGAGCCGTTCCAACAACGATTGGCGGTGGTGGCCCCGGCTTTCTATTGGGCGACACCAACAACGACGGAACTGTCGACACACTCGACATCGACCCATTCGTATTGCTGCTCACCGATCCGGCTGGCTATGCGACAGCTTTCCCTGGCGTCGACCCGCTCGCCGTGGGCGACATCAACACGGACACGGTAGTCGACACCCTCGATATCGATCCTTTCGTGGCTTTGTTGACAGCCGGCAGCTTGACTGGTGGTGCTGTTCCTGAACCAACCGCAATGGCATTGCTGTCGCTCGCTGGTTTGGGTCTGTGGGGACTTCGCAAGCGTCGCAATTAAGCGTCGCCCAAGCCCGTAAAACGCGATT
>JBGSWC010000268.1:0-5592 GCA_041752635.1 Pirellulales bacterium
TTGTTGCCAACAAGCGGTCCGCCAGCGAGGGCCGCCTCGGCGAGGGTGATGTCAGCACTGTCAACAAGTCCGTCGTCATTAAAGTCGCCAGGGACCAGCTTCTGCAACAGCAGGTCGAAACCCGTGTTGGGATTGAAGTGCCCGGTGGTGTTCGTCCATGTGCCGGTGGTCTCCGCCGACTGATAAATCTTCTCTTTCGAGAAGAAAGCGTCTGTCGGCTGGTCGTTGTAGCCGAGACCTGAGTCGGAAGTGCCAAGGTTCACCAAGTTCGTCCAGATTTCGGCACCCGTCGAGTCACGCTTGGTGATGAACGAGTCAAGGAAACCGTCGGTGTTGGTGAAGTAACCCTGAACCCAAATATCGCCGTCGTCGTCGACTGCGATTGTGGTCACACGTTCGGCATCGGTACCGAGCGACAGGTCGAGATCGACACCCCAGAGCATGGCACCAGTCGAGTCACGCTTCTCGAAATAGGCGTTGTCGTTTCGCTCGCCACCCCAAATCACCGAGTTGGTGCCGTCGTTGGTGGCTCCAATAGCGTTGATGGCGTCGAAACCAGACGAGTCCCACGTCACCGCATATTTGAGGCTGTTGTCGGCACCATAGGCGGTGCCGATACCGGCGGAGTTGCTACCGCCGAACGAATTAACAAAGGGAATAGCTGCGGCTGGACCGGAGCCGTCGGGATCCCACAGTGTCGAGGTCGATTCGGCACGGGAGTGGGCGAGACCGCCACCGTAATACCAGCCAGAGCCTTGGTCGATTTCGGCATCGCTGTAAACGCCCATATTCGAGCCACCAGCGAAGACGTCAGTACCGCCAAGGGTCGGCTGTTTTGCCGGGCCGGTGAGAGTGTTGGTAGCGTGATTGTAAACGGCGATACCAGGAAGGTAGGCATTGGTACCGTTGAGACGCTGACCGATGCCACCGTAGTCACCGGCTGTACCGAAGTCGCCGTTGACCATGTCGTTGGTCATCACCAAATCGAGCGTCGAGGTCCGCATGGCCGAGTCGGTGAGGCGAATCTGAGCATCAGGCGAATTTAGGCCGGTCGTGATCGGGGCAAAGGGGTCGAGCCGCGAAAAACCCGAACTGCCGAGAGTGCTGAGGCTGCGACGGTCGCCGATCGCATTAACCAAACTCGCGTTTCCGGCGAGCTGGCCGGTCTTGTCGATCTGGCTCGAGTCGAGCGACCAGACCATCGGGTGGTTGGCCGTCTTGCCATCTTCGTCGATGAAGTTGCCCGGGTTGTTGGGGTCGGGCAGGCCTTGCCAGAAGCTGTTGGCCGAGTTGTTGTAGATTGTGAAGTACACCTTGTCACCAACGGCGGCAGCACCGGACGCATAGTTCTGGTTACCGGCCGACATGCCAGGCAGGCTGCTGATGGTGGTGCCGTAGATCAGATCACCCTGTGGAGTGAAACCGGCCACGTCGCTATTGATACTGTTGGTCGAGCCTTCTCCGAAGGTCGCCGAGTTTTGCGCGCGGGTAAGCATGTGGATATTGCCATCGGACGTGACGGCAAGGTTTCTGCCCCTGTTTTCGCCCGTGTTACCAGCTTGGTGCGACCACTGAATCCCATACGGTAAATCGTAGGGCGACACCGCCAAGGCGCTGTTAAGGCACCCGGTGCCCACAATGGCGACCGCCGCCATGAGGCCCTTGGTGTAGAAAGAAACATTCGCAAACATCTAAACCTCCAAATCAAACAAAAACGGAAAAAGTTACAGAAGGACGGAAAACGCGAAGCGCGTAAGCTACCGATTTTTAGCCAGCGAAGCTCCCCTTTTTTCTTGCTGCTGCCCGCGAGGATGAGAACAAAGAGAGAACCCACCGTTAGAAACCGCCACTCTCTCCCAAAGTAACGAAGCGAGAAATATTTTGCAATCAGATTGACGTAAAAAATTTGCAATAAGCCGGAATATCTGAGAGATTGTCGAAAAAACGGCTATTTCTTGCGTTATTACCTTAATTGGGCGGCTAATGTGAGTGGCTTACGCCTGGAGGTCCAATACGCCCGGAGAACCCGTATTCGCAGAGGCGCTGAAGTACCAGGCGGGTTAACAACCGCTGGGCTGCGACACCGCCAAATCGACGTAAGTCGTTGCCGCCAAAGACTACCGGAGGAGGGACTTGAACCCTCACGACCTTGCGGTCACTGGATTTTGAATCCAGCGCGTCTGCCAATTCCGCCACTCCGGCTTAGTAGTTGAAGTGAATAGCTTAAACTTCGCTCGCGCCTCGTCAATCGGCCGACTGCTCGGTCGCTTGGGGGCCGGCTGATGTGTCCCCCTTCCACGGTACTAGTTCGTGTTCTTCGAGCGGCGAATCGTCGCGGGCGAAGAACAACACGTGTTGCCAGGGGAGCTCGTCGAATTGGCCCACCAGCTTCAACTTGTTGGCGGTGAATTCCTTGACACATTGCGCTTGGGCCATTTTGTGCAAAGGTTTGATCGGCACCGCCGGGTCTTCGGTGCGAAATTCGACCAAGGCGACTCGGCCGGTCGGGCTGAGGCTGTTGCGAATGGCGGTCAACATTTCGGGGGGATGTGAAAATTCGTGGTAGACGTCGACTAGCAACACCAAATCGACTTCGCCCGCCGGCAAGTTAGGGTCGTGCAAAGCGCCAAGTATTGGCTTCACATTCGTGACACGGCGTGCGCCGGCACGTTCGCGCAGCATGTCGAGCATTTCTTGTTGGATGTCGACCGCCAGAACCTGTCCACCGGGCATCACCTTGCCGGCTACCTTGAGTGTGTAAAACCCGTTGCCACAACCGAGGTCACAGACGGTTTGCCCCGGTTTCAAGTCGAGAGCCGCGAGCAGTTTGCTGCACTCTTCTTGCCGTTCGCGGGAATTGCGGACTAGCCACGGCGCACCAGCGAAGTGCATTGTTTGGGCGATAGTTCGTCCGAGATACTCGGTGCGGGTGGGTGGAACTACCGCTTCTTGGGCGAACGATGAACCGCACAGCAACGTCGTTGCGACCAAACCGAGAATTCCAAAACGAAGGGGGGGCGAATTCATCGTGATCCTCGCTGTGGTTAGTCTTGGCTGGCAATCACATCGCCAAACGGAGTGCGGCGACGGGGGAAATAGTGACACAAGGCGATACCACCAAAATAGAGGAACACCAAAGGCACCGCCATCAAAATCATGCTCTGCGGGTCGGCCGGCGTCAGCACGGTCGAGATAATACAGATCACCAACACGGCCATCCGCCACTGTTTCAAGAATATCTCGACAGTAAACAATCCAATCCGTTCGAGGAACAGCATGACAAGCGGCAATTGAAAACTGACGCCGAATCCGATGGGGAGTATCAAAATGAACCCCAGCCAGTCGTTGATGACGGGATAGGGAGTCACGTCGAGCCACTCATAGAACATAAACAGAAAGTCGAGTACGTAGTAAATCGCCCCGAAGAACGCGAGTGCCGCTCCGGCGAGAAATAAGAAGATGCTAAAGGGCAAGAAGATATAGACGTAGTGCCGTTCGTGTGGATAGAGCCCGGCGGCAACGAAGTTCCAGATGCAGTAAAAGATTAACGGGCTCGCCGCCACAATGCCGACCACCAGCGCGGCTTTGATAAAGACCATGAACCCGCCCGTGATTTGAGTGCTGATCAAATCGCGACGCGGATCGTCGACAATGCGGGTAAACTGGGTTTGCTCCAGCATTTTGCGACCGTCGGGCATGGTACGCAGCACCGTACCCGAACTGGCAGCGAGCGTCTGGTCGGCCGGATTATTGGGATCGTAATCGAGATAAATGACCCGCGGCACATGGCCGTTTTTCGCGTATTTGTTGGCGAATTCCTCGAGCCATTGATCATCGGAATAGCCCTCGGGCTTGGGCGGCAAGTCAAGGACTTCGCCATCGGCAATCCGCTGTTTTAGCTCGGCCAAATAATTGGTTTGCACCCGGTTCGATTGAAAGCGATCGAGTGCCTGCTGCAGCGGCTTTTTGACAAAGAGAATCACATCAGGCGCAAAATAGAGCCCGACGACAAACCCAATTCCGAGCGCAATGAGTGCCTTGAATAGGGCCACGCGCAGCTCGTCGAGATGTTCGCCAAACGACATCTTGCTCGACTCAAACAGGTCGTCGTACTTTTTCTGCACGGTCGGGCAAGGGCTGGGAAAGGGGCGGAATCCCTTATTATATCAACCAGCCGTCGGGTGTAACACTCTCAATTGGGGACTCGCTGAGATGATTGGGGCTCGGTTGATTTCGACGCAGAGGCGCGAAGACGCAGAGAAGCGCCGAGACAAGATGGAACAGCACGTCGGTTACAGATAGTCCAACTTCAATGTTGATCTTGAAACGACCCCCCCTCTCATTTCCTCTTCTCCCCTTTTTTTCTTTGCGCGGCTTTGCGTCTTTGCGTCAAGAAATTAGTCGCTTACGGCTCCGTAGCGGTCGCGACGATTTTGGCGATAATCCGAGTAGACCTGAATCGATATCGTACCGTCGCGAGAATGCCATGCTGCCCCCGCTCAGTTTTCGGCCCCTGTTCAAAAATTATTTGTGGGGGGGACGTCGGCTTGAGTCGATGCTCGGCAAGCCATTGGGCGACGGCCCTCACTGGGCCGAGAGCTGGGAACTGGTCGACCATGGCGACGATCAAAGCGTCGTCGCCGACGGCCCGCTGGCCGAGATGACTTTGCGCGAATTGGTCGCTCAATTTCCGCAAGAACTGTTCGGCCAACACGCGCCGCAATTCCAGTTCCCGCTGCTGCTCAAGTATCTCGACGCGCAGCGAACGCTCAGCGTTCAGGTTCACCCAGACGATGAGCAAGGGGCCAAGCTCGAACCACCCGACCTTGGCAAGACCGAGGCGTGGGTGGTGCTTGCGGCCGAACCGGGCAGTAAGATCTACGCTGGCCTGAAACCGGGCGTCGATCGCGTACAACTAGCCGCCGCCATTGATGCGGGGCGTTGCGACGAGTGTCTGCATTCGTTCGAGCCGGCCGTCGGCGACTGTGTGTTCATTGAGGCCGGAACTGTGCACGCCTTGGGCGAAGGACTGGTGATTGCCGAAATCCAACAGGCGAGCAACACCACGTTTCGATTGTTAGATTGGAATCGCGTCGACACCGACGGCCAACCTCGCCCGCTGCATATCGAACAATCGCTCGCGACAATCAACTTCGCGCGCGGCCCCGTCGACCGCCAAGTGCCTCAAACGACCGGCGACGACTATCGCGAGCGACTGGTGCAGTGCGATAAGTTTGTGCTCGACCGCTTCAAGCTCCGCTCACCGATCAAGCTGCCAATCGACAACCGGTTTCACATCCTCACCCTCTGTAGCGGAGCAGGCGTGGCACTCCATTCATCGGCAGGAAGCGTCGACTTGACGCTTGGCCAAACGGTGTTGCTGCCGGCTTGCAGCCAAGATGTATCAATTACCCCGCGGGGTGATGCGACATTGCTCGATATGTACCTGCCCTAAGTAGGTGTTTATGAATTGCTGTCATCTCTGTTGCGGCTTGGTGGTTCGGCAGAGGCGGCCAAGCATGAGTCGAATCATGGCGATTTGGATCATTGCCTCACTGTTCTCTACCAACTCTTCGTAGTCCTTGCTGAGGC
>JBGSWC010000269.1:0-8935 GCA_041752635.1 Pirellulales bacterium
ACTGCTACGGCTAAACACTAGGCGTGTGTCTGGTTGGTGTGTTGTCGTGCGGCTATGGAGCGGCACGACCTCCATCGACTAGCGGCTCAGACTCTGTACGATGCGCTGCGCGAGCAGGGGATTCTCAAGATCAACGCTCAAACGGCACTCGAGCTAAACAGAGTTTCCCGCCAGCCAACCAGTACTGAAGGCGGCTTGAAAATTGTAGCCGCCAATGGGTCCATCAAGATCGAGTATCTCGCCGGCGAGATACAAACCTTGGCAAACTTTGCTTTGCATGTTGCGCGAATCGACTTCGTCGAGCGATACACCTCCCGCTGTGACCTCGGCTTTTGCAAACCCCAAGGTGCCAGTTACGGGGACCTCGGCCTGCTTGAGCATTTCGATCAGTCGGCGGCGCTGGTGCTGGGAAAACTCAGCGAGCGGTAGCGAAAGTGGCAGCTTGGCCTCTGCAACAACCGACTCGGCGACGCGACGCGGCAGTCGACTGGCGATTTCGGTAACGACGTGACGCTTGCCGTCGTGCGATGCCGCTTGAGAGAACCAGTCGTCCAGTTGCTGACGCGACGAGTTCGGCAACAAATCGAGAGTTGTCTGTAGACTGCTTATTGGGCGATTGGGCATCGTGAGCTCACGACTCGCGTCGAGCACACCAGGACCAGACAGACCGAAGTGGGTGAAGAGCAACGAGTTGGTTTTGGTTGTCAGCGGTTTGCGGGAATCGGGCAAGCCCACAGTGACGGTGGCCGACGGGAGCGTGATGCCCTGTAGCTCGGTCATCCAGCCGGCGGAAGTCTTTATCGGAACTAGCGCCGGCCGGGGGTGCAAGATCGTGTGACCGAGCGACTTGGCCCATGCATAGCCATCGCCCGTGGTGCCACAGCCAGGATACGACTGACCACCGGTTGTGAGCAGGACGCGTTCACAAACGATCGTGCGTTTGACAGTTTCGACCACGAACACTTCGCCCTGCTTCTGCAGCGATAGGACAGCTTCGCCAACCGAGAGTTCAGCACTCGCTCGAACGAGGTCGTTTGCGAGAGCTCGCTGAACGTCGAGCGCTTTGTCGCTGCGGGGAAAAATCTTTCCGGTCGATTCGACCTTGGTCGCGACACCGAGCGCTGCGAAATGGTCAACCAGCGAGTCGGGGTCGAACGCCGCGAGCGGACCGCGTAGAAATCGGCCTTGGTCGCGTGGAAATCCATCGGCAATTCCGCGAGCGTTTGTCGCGTGAGTGAGATTGCAACGGGTGCCGCCCGACATCAAAATTTTCACGCCGACTTTGTTCGCCTTTTCGAGCACGAGCACCCGTCGATTGCGACGCGCGGCGATCGCCGCCGCCATCATTCCGGCGGCACCTGCTCCAATGATGACGACGTCGTAGTGCATAGAAATTGGCGGACACGCTAGTGAATTGCCACGGGCAGCATTAGTATAGCGAGATCAACAACTTGTCGCCCGCTCGATCGACCACAGTGCTCGCACTCATTGACAACTACGACAGTTTTGTCCACAACCTCGCCCGCTATTTCGAGCGGCTAGGTGTCGAGACATCGGTATATCGCAACGATGCCATGACGATCCCACAACTTCGTCGCCTCGCTCCCCGGGCGATTGTGATTTCACCGGGGCCTTGCACACCAACTGAGGCGGGCATTTCGCTCGAAGTGGTGCGGGAGTTTTATGGTTCGACGCCGATGCTCGGCGTTTGTCTCGGACACCAAGTCATTGCCCAGGCCCTGGGAGCGTCGATCGTTCGCGCAGCCCATCCGATGCACGGTCGCAGTTCCCCAATCACCCACGACGCTCGCAAGCTGTTTCAAGGCCTACCGAATCCGCTGAGAGTGGGCCGTTACCATTCGCTGGTGATTGATCGGGCAACACTACCTGCGGAATTGATGGTTACCGCGACGGCCGAAGACGGCACGATTATGTCGATTGAAAACTCACATGCGTCTCTCTTCGGTGTTCAGTTCCATCCCGAGTCGATTCTCACGCAAGGTGGTTACCAATTGCTGGCAAATTTCTTAGCAATGGCGGAGATCGATCATCTGGCTAATCATGGGCAATTCGCAACCGAGCTGCAACTCGATATCTCACCCACCCGTCCGGCGGTTGCTCGGCCAGTGACGTTTTAGCTCATGACAAAATCCCATCCCGAATACCAAAACCTTTGCCAGTCGCGTCTGCTGGAAACCCTCGTTACGTCACGCGACTCCTTAGGCACAACAAACATCGCGGCGATGGGCCCACGTGTTAGCGATGACTTTCAGTGGCTGCTGCTTCGCCCTTTTCGTGGTTCGGCGACGCTCGACAACTTAATGGCAGACCCGCATGGCGTCATGCACATTTGCGACGATGTCGAGTTGCTGGTGCAAGCTGCGCTCGATATTTGGCCGACCGGCTTGCCCGCCTTTATACCAGTAGCCGATGCGGGCTGTGCGAGGTTGCGTGACTGCTGTCGATGGTACGCCTTTGTGGTCGAAGAGGTTGATACGAGCCAATCGCGCAGCGAGCTTGTCTGTCGCGTTGCCGACTGCGGTCGAGTCCGCGACTTTGTGGGCTGGAACCGGGCGCAGCATGCCGTGATTGAAGCGGCGATTATCGCTTCGCGGTTGCACATGCTGGAGCGTGTCGACGTCGAACAGTCGCTCAGCCAACTGAGTACGGTTGTCGAAAAGACCGCGGGCCCGAACGAACGAGCCGCATTTGCTCTCGTTCAACGATGGATTGCTGCGAAGGGAGTGGGAGCATGAGTCGAGTCCTTACGGTCTCGTCGCCCAGTCGATTGCATTTCGGACTCGCGGCATTCGCACCAACAACGAGCACTCGAGGATATGGCGGCATCGGCGCGATGGTCGCTGCGTCGCGGGTGGAATTGACGTTTGAAGCAGCCGTAGGGTTACAGATTAGTGGTAATCTTCGCGAGCGAGTGGCGCAAGTATGTCGAAATTGCCTGGCCGAGTGGAACATCGGCGATCCCAACCTGCGTATTACTGTTACCAATTTGCCCGGTCATCACGCCGGGCTTGGCCTCGGAACGCAACTTGCGTTGAGTGTCGCTCGAGGATTGGCCACTTTTCTCGAGCGGCCCCCCCTCAATGCCGGCGAATTGGCTAGGCTAACGGGTCGAGGTCGCCGCTCGTCTGTCGGTACCTACGGCAACTTAATGGGCGGACTTATTGTTGATGGCGGAAAAGCAGTAGGCGAAAACATCGGTCGTCTCACTCAGCGCGTCGCCATGCCCGCCGATTGGCGGTTCTTGCTCGCACGTCCGCCAATGGGGCAGGGGGTGTCGGGCGAAATCGAAGCCCGGGCCTTCGCAAAACTACCCCCAATCGCAGCGCAGACAACGTGTCACTTAATGCAGTTGGCAACCGATGAGATCGCTCCCGCCTGCCAAGCGGGCGACTTCGATCGTTTTGCTAACGCGGTCGGCGAGTACGGCAAAATCGCCGGTGGCTGTTTTGCCAATGTCCAAGGCGGACTATTTGCGTCGCCCGACATTGCCAGAACCGCCAGTCAGCTTGCCGAAGCTGGCGCGCGTGGCGTCGGTCAGTCGTCTTGGGGACCAACTGTCTTCGGAATGGCACCCACCTCAATGGCGGCGCAGTCGATTGTCGATGGTTTGGGCAAATCAAGCGACGCTCTGGTTGAGGTCGCCGCGCCCGACAACACCGGAATGAGGGCGTTCTTTGCCTAAAGCAGCCCATAGCTGTTCAGTGATTTGCGGAGCGATGCCACACCGACCTCGTCGAGCGGCGTCATGGGGAGTCGCATTTCACCAGAGTCGCGCCCAAGCAGAAGCATCGCTGCCTTCACCGGTATCGGATTTGTTGCCAGCCCCAACATGTCGCGGCAGAGCGGAAACAGTTTGTGGTGAATTTCGCGAGCACGCGCCGCATCGCCCGCGTTCCATGCCGCCAGCATCGCAATCACATCGCCCGGCACTAAGTTGCCGACCACCGAAACCACACCGCTGGCACCGATCGACAACATCGGTAGCGTGAGACTATCGTCGCCACACAGCACGGTCAGATTTGTTGAGTTGACGATCTGCGAGGCTTGATCGAGTGAGCCGGTCGCTTCTTTGACCATCGCGATATTTTCGAGTTCGGCTAGTCGGCAGATCGTCTCCGGTTCGATGTTCTTTCCGGTTCGACCGGGAATGTTATAAATGCACTGCGGCAGCCCAGTTTCTTCGGCCAACATCCGGTAGTGTTCGTAGAAGCCCTGCTGCGTTGGTTTGTTGTAATAGGGCGCAACTTGCAGGGCGGCATCGGCTCCAGCTTTTTCGGCACTCTTTGTGAGTCGCAGCGCTTCGGCTGTGCTGTTCGAGCCAGTTCCCGGCATCACTTTCGCACGCCCGGCGGTTGTTTGCACGACAAAGTCAATCACCCGTTCGTGTTCGGGATGGGTCAGCGTGGGGGACTCGCCCGTTGTGCCGACCGGACAAAGACAATTGGTGCCAGCGGCGATCTGAAATTCGATCTGCTCACGAAACAGATCGTAATCAACTTCACGTTGTTGAGGTGGGCCATTCTTGAATGGCGTGACGAGCGCCACTGCTACGCCGGCGAATTGTTCTCCCTTGGTTGCCATCGACTCTTTTTCTCCTAGCTGTGGCGCTGGGCCGTCAACCGAACTTGCCCTCAGACGCCGAATTTACGCGACGCCACGAATGCCCGCAACCACCCGGTAACGTTGGCTCAACGTGCGGACGCTTGAACAATGAGTTGTTTCATGTCACGCACAGCTTGCTGTAAGCCGATCAGAATCGCCCGAGCGATGATGCTGTGACCAATATTCAACTCGTGGACATGGGGCAATGCGGCGACAGCGGCGACATTTCGGTAGGTCAAACCGTGGCCCGCGTGCAGGTCGAGCCCCGCTTCGTGGGCATGCTCCGCGGCGACGGTCAATTTGGCGATTTCTGCTTGCGCTGCTCGAGGGTTTGGGGCCAAGGCATAGCAGCCCGTATGCAATTCCACGGCATCGGCCCCCACCGCTTGGCTCGCCGCGATTTGCTCGAAACTAGGGTCGATAAATAGACTCACCACAATGCCGGCTTGCTGTAGTCGGTCGACAGCGGCGGCGACCAAGTCGCGATTGCCGGCGACGTCGAGGCCCCCTTCGGTCGTCACCTCTTCTCGTCGTTCGGGCACAAGCGTCGCTTGGTTGGGTACCACTTCGCAGGCAATTCGCAGCACGTCGTCGCTGCAAGCCAATTCAAGGTTAGTCGGCACAGCGACCGTCTCTTTGAGCAACCTCACGTCGCGTTCTTGAATATGCCGACGATCTTCACGCAAGTGCAGCGTAATACCATCGGCTCCGCCAAGCTCGGCGAGGGTCGCGGCCCACACCGGATCGGGCTCGTTGGTCCGGCGCGCTTGACGGACCGTCGCAACGTGGTCGATATTGACTCCAAGACTAGCCAAGTGCCCCTCCCGCGAAACTTAGTGACTGTGAATTTTTTGTGGCCCGATTCGCGAGAATTCGGGGCGTCTTCGATAGCGCTCTGATTTCTTGCGAATCCGGCTACGGGATTGTCATTCCTTGACTACTTGACTAACAGACGCCCAATCAGGTTACTGAAGATCACGCAAAGGATAAAGCCTTGTGCGGTCCCATCGTCCGTCGCCGTCGCCATCGCTTTGCCAGAGTAGTGCCTGTTGACGTCGGTCGAAAGTGACACGATGAACGACGTTGCCGTTTGCATCGTGGACAACCAGCGGCTCGCCGATGCTCTCGATGTCGGTAGCCAATCGCGCGGCTGTCGATGGCCGAGTCGCGGCGGGTGGTTGATCGGTGTGAGTACCAGCCCAAAAACCGGCGAAGCCGGCGAGTGCTACCACGCTCATCACCCGCAACGTTGGACTCGCCGCGGCAGGCGCATCAACGGCAGCATCCCATTCCGACTCGGCGGCGACTTCTTCGGCCTCGCGAGCCAATAACTCCACCGCCGCTTCGCGACAATCACCATCGACTTGCAGCACGTAGCCACTTCGCCAATCGCCACCCACAGCACTAAACGATGGCAACTCAACGACGCGAGCCGCAATATCCAGCTCTTGCAGGCGGACAGCCAGATAACCCGCTTCGGCTACGTTGGCGATACGTGCCACATTAGTCCAACCCTTCGGTTCAACGGCGTTCGTCGTCGGGGCGACCAATTCGAATGGCTGATTGCAATGGGGGCAATTTGTCATATCGGTGATCCGCAGAAGTGGAGATTCTCATCGGTTCGTCACGTCTAACTGTCATTTTCCGTTCGCGACGTACAGTTGTCCAGCAGAACGCAACCCTCTCGTCACAGCACTGTAGTGGGGGCGACAGCCATTAGCAGACTCAAAATCGACACGCGGCGCTGGTGATGTGGCTTTTTTACAACGGAAATCGCAAAAGAAACAACAAAAAAACCTAAAGCCATTGGCCGTCGCGTGAGTCACGACCTACCTTTTAGCACACCAAGAACTCGCCCTCGAGCTAGGCATCCGCCACGATGAAACGATCGTCAACCAGCCAACCCAGTTCCGACTTGAGCCCGATCGACACGGGCACCGCAAAAACTGGCCTCCTCACGAGTCAAGCGATGAATTGCCACGAACTAGCCAAAAACATTCTCGATCTTCAACCCACAGCGTCGGCTCAAGATGTCGCGCGGCTTTGTCTCTTGCTGTCGAATAACTTTGACGACACCACGCATTTGCGCGATCGCCAGATGCTTAAAGAGGCATGGAAGCGAATGGGAATGCGGCTGCAACAAGCTACCGACCAACACGCGGCGATGACAGCCGAACTCGAAGAACTCGCCAGCTCAAACCCGACACAGTTCAGCCAGGATCAGATTTGGATTTTGATTCGCGCGATCAAAGTGCAAAGCCAGATTTTGCAGATGTATGTTGGACATCCGTTGCTCGATGTCTAACGTCGCCGCAACTTCGTAAGTCGCACTGGTGCATAGGTGCCGCGACTCCGAAGGTTGCGACGCAATGTGCCTAGAACTCCTCAAGAACCCGCTTCGCCAAATTGGTCGTCGGCTGATTGTCGCCGTGCAACAAATACGAGCAACTGGCAAGATAACGGGCTCGCCAAGTAGGATCGATCTCGAAATAGTCTTCGAGCGCAGCCGAACTAAACTTGTAGTCGTGCGCGTCATTGCCTTTGAGAAACACCATCTCTCGGGCGCGACGTATCACACGATTGGCACCATCAGAACTCTGCGCGAGCGCCAGTACCGATTCGGCTGCCGTTTTCGGCTCCGACCCAATCTGCTGAAAGAGTTGGTCGAGGTCGGTCGACGATTCGGGTTGTTGCTCAATACTCAACAGGTCGCCATCACCAAGTTTGCCACGGGCTTCCGCGGAGTCGCGGAAGTGCGGAATGAAAGCGGCGTTTTGCAGTAACAACCACTGTCGGACCCGAGGTTTGCTGACGCGCCGATAGAGATAACGCATCGCGTTGGAAGTCGTCACCGCGTGTAGCGGGACGATGGCGGCTTGACGCGAAACCATTTCGGCGGCGGCAAGCATCACCCCGTCGTAGATGCTATCGGGGTGGGTGCCCGACTCGATGAGTTCGACGACCAGATCGGAAGCTTGTTCGGGAGTCGCCGTTCGCATCGCCTTGACAACCGTCGCCGACTCGACTGGTTTCCGCTCTGTCGAGAGCCAGTGCTTCGATAGCTTCCCGACGCGATCCCAATTGGTCCGACCGATGCGATCGACTTCGAGATCGGCAGTGGCGGGATTGGGATCGCCTGTGTGATTCAGGATCGCGTAGCACAACGATCGCACCACCGGTTCGGCATGGTGCCAGCCAATAACGCCGAGCGTGCGGAAGGCATTGGCTAGATAGATCGATTTGTGGCCAATGCTGCGATAGTCGCGAGCTGCGTGCTTCGATAGCAAATCGAAGATTTGCCCTGCCGATGCCGTTCTTGCCACCACCGTCGCCGCTGCGTCGGCCGCCTCAACGTCCCATTTTGTCATCGCTCGGTCGAGAGTTGCCAGCGCCTTGTGTGGCTCTGGCAAGTTGCCTGTGGGAGCGGCAGCCATCGTCCAGTCGCCTTCGGCGACGTCGGATTGTTGCGCACTTTTGAAGTAGTCGATGCTCCACAACAGCGGGGTCCAGCGGTGGACGTCGCTAGAGGCCATTGCCGCTTGGTGGGCCGAGTGAACGACCAACACAGTATGAAACTTGAATCCCACCGAGGGCCGCGGCTGTACATTGCGAATACCAGCCAAAAACAACGCCGCCAACAACTCTTGGTAACTCGTCCCACCGCGAATCTCCTGCATGACCCGGGGCACTGCTTCCTGTCGCGGTGTGTTTTCGAGCAGTTGAACCAGCGGCTCGATTTCCGCGCTGAATTTTACCCACGAAGGAGACACCGTGAGCTCGTCTGCAGTGAGCGAAGGCAACCACGAAAGCCCCGCACTCCCGGCGGCAACAGCAAGGCTACCTCGGAAAAACTGTCGTCGATCTTGCATGGCAAACTCCGCGTGCGAAAAGGGTTGGTTGTTACTCGGTCGACGCGATTGACCAACTTCATTGTATAGCGCTAGGCGGGCAGAGCCGAGCGCTAAAACCTAAACGGGAACAAACGCTAAACAGGAACAGCCAACTCTAGCGGGGGGTGCGGTAGCAGCGACCAGCGGCGCTGAGTCGCTTCTGATAAATCTCCAAGAAGCGCCGCTAGCGGTTGCCGGGCACCGATTTGGGTGACACGTTTGCCACGACGCAAGCGCGGTTGTCCCCAGGGAATCGCCGGGTATCACGCCGGGGAATTTTGCTTAGTAGGTGTTTATGAATTGCTGTCATCTCTGTTGCGGCTTGGTGGTTCGGCAGAGGCGGCCAAGCATGAGTCGAATCATGGCGATTTGGATCATTGCCTCACTGTTCTCTACCAACTCTTCGTAGTCCTTGCTGAGGC
>JBGSWC010000270.1:0-19880 GCA_041752635.1 Pirellulales bacterium
GTCGCTGGCGACGCCGTCGTTCCATCGCATGATCACATCGCCCCGCCGAAGCCCGGCACGGGCGGCTGGGCTGGGCGACTCGACCAAGCCGACAAAAACCCCCTCGCTCGACGGAATCGACAATTCGTTGCGCAGAGTTGCGGGGACCTCAAGCGGCTCAACGCCCAGATAGCCGCGCTCGATAACGCCGTTCTCGATCAACGACTCATAGGTCTCGCGGGCGAGATTGCTCGGTACGGCAAAGCTGATGCCGGCGTACCGCTCGCCGACAATCATGGTGTTGATGCCAACGACTTTGCCTTGCAGATTGACGAGTGGTCCGCCACTATTACCCGGATTGACGGCCACGTCGGTTTGCAGAAATTCTTGGTAAAGACTGTCGGTCACGCCGCTCGCGCTGCGCCGATTCTTTGCGCTGACGATGCCAAATGTAACGGAGCATTCAAGACCAAAGGGACTGCCGACCGCCCACACGAGATCGCCGACATCCATCTTGTCGCTATCGCCCCACTCTGCAGCGACCAAGTCGCCCGCATCGATTTTGATCACAGCCACGTCGATGAGCGGATCAGTGCCGATCAGCGTTGCCGGCACAACTCGACGGTCGATTAACGTAACGTGCAAATCACTCGCATTGCGGACCACATGATCATTCGTCACGATGTAGCCCGCCGGATCGACGATCACGCCCGAGCCTTGACCTTCGAGTCCACGACGATCGGCACTGTGTACACTGACGACGCTAGGCGACATTTTCTTGGCGACCATCCGCGAAGCGATGACCAAATCATCGAGTCGCGGGCCGGCTGCGCCGAGCGCTTCGGTCGCGACTTCGACCTCGGCTCGAATGCGCCCGCGAGTCAAATGGTACTGAAACTGACCGGCCAGAAAGGGGGCGATCGCCACCATCGACAACAGCACCAACATGCCGACCAATCGCGGCAGGTTCGATGTCGGAGATTCCACTTTTTTCGGGGGCGTCTCGGGGTACATCCGACTCTCGCTGTCGAACGAGGGGCGGTCAGCCAGGGTTTCGTTAAATTCATCCATCGACAACACCGCAGTTTGTTGGCCGTGGGGAGGGCAAGCGACTGTCCGATTATAGCGCGAATGGCCGCGAAAAGCGATTCGGAGAACGCAAATCGCGATGAAGCCCCGAATTTTTGCGGCAATCGATACAAGTGGGACACTTTAGCGACAGCCCTCTTTATTGCGACCTATGGTTGTCGACATACCAGCGTCGTTCCGACATCCCGTCAATTGCTACATTTGCCGCCACGACTATTGCCATGAACTCAACGCTCGCGCCGCCAGCGGAAGCCCCGCTAGAAGAACTGCTTGACGACTTGCCGCAACCCGATTGGGACGGGCCGCGGTGCGAACAATGCCGGGCCCCGACGCCCGGTCGCGCGATGCAAGTGTGCGCGTGCTGTGGCTGGTATGCAAATTTTGGCATTTACGTCGAAGTCGACGCCGACGAAGCCGAACAGCTTCGCACAGGTGTCACGAAGCAAGTCGCGCCGCAGACATTCTGGCAAGTCTGGGGGGCGCTCGTTCCCGTTTGGGGATGGGTGCTAATTGGAACGCAAGTCATGGTGATCGCCGCCAGCGTGGCAGCGAGACTCATGTTGCCGGTCGAGGGAACGATGCGTGCATGGTGGGGTTCGTCGCAACTCATTGTGGGGCTGTTGGTCGCTGTGGTGTGTCACTTCGTGGGGTTCGTCATAGCCTCGGCCGACGATGTCGACATGGGCGTGGCCGATGTTGTCGTCAGACCATTCAAAATCTGGGCCAAGCATATCCAGCAACTGCCTGCGAAGCTGACGCTTGTGAATCTGGAACTCAGCAGTTTGACGACGGCGTTGTGCGCAGCGCTCATCGTTGGTGGCATACCTTGGTATGTGCTGCTCGACTGGAAATTCAAACAACCGCCGAAGCAAAACCTGATGGGTGCAGTCATGTCACACGCTCAAGAAGTTGAAGACGACAAGACACTCGAAGAAGCGATAACGGGCTTCGCTGGCGACGCGACGGGGGGCGACGAGAAGTCGCGCCGCAAGTCAGATGGCGACAAGCCAGTGGTGCGCACAAAATGCGATTGTCTCATCCTCGGTTTCAATCCCAAAGGCGATGATTCGATCGAAGAACTACTGTTGGCCGCCGAGCACAATGGCAAACTCATCTACGTCGGACGAGTCGAACCACAACTCGACGAAGTCGCGAGGCGGGAACTACGCGATCGACTCGAAGCGGCCCAAACTACGCGGCCCTTTGTGAGCACAACACGCACCGGGACGTGGGTCGCGCCGCGATTCACATGTCGGGTGACATTCGCCAAGAAGTCGGGGTCGGGGCGTCTCACCGAAATCAAATGGGACGAACTGTTGGGCGAACTGAATTTGCCTTGGTAATGCACGAAGACATCCGCCGGCTCGATCTTAAAAACTCGCCGAAGCCTACTCAAGCGGCGAGTGGCCTTGGTTGCTCGACCAGCGAGTCGGGAGTGATGCCAGGCAACACATCGAGTCGCGACACCTGGAAATTGACGTGTTCGACCGATTGCTCGGCACGCGTTAGCAGCATCAGCGGCACATCGCCAGCGAACGAAGCCCATTGCGAAAACGTGCTTACTGGGCCAATGATTTTGTCACAAAGCGATAATGTTGTCATATCGGCAAGGGGGCTCCCCAGTCCGGCGGCAACCTTGTGGGGGGCGAGCGCTGAGCCAAGCAACGCCTCGTCACTACAAACCAAAAACGCGACTCTCTTACCGGCATGCTGTGCGGCGATTTGATCCATCCAACGACGGTAACATGCGTCATCGAAATAGTACCGACCTCCGAGCCAGGTGCGGTAATCTCCCTTGCGGCGGTGGATTCCGACGACCACATCGGCCCCTTCACGCAACCGGCCAACGTGCCGCTGTGCGGCTTCGGCGATCGATGTGACTGGTCGGAGGTAGTCACGCACCTCGGCGGCATGTTTCGCAAGCAAACCGGAAGCGCGAAAGTGCCAGCCATCGACAAACACCATTGACTTGTTGGCGAGTCGCAATTGTATCGCGGGATGGTCAAGCGATATTACACCGCTGGGGTCCATTAAATCGGTCGCCTTGTCGTCTATCGACACACACCGGCGACCGAGCATTGGAAGCCGCGGTGCAATCCGTCCGATATAGCGGACGGTGTGATAACACAGCCTCGAACGACGAATCGACGATCGTATAAGCGTTGGCTGTCCGAGCCACCGTGTAGCGGGCATCGGAAACCGACACGCAAGGTCGTGCCGCAAATGCTCGAACAAGTGGGCGTAGCTGTGCAGTGTGTAATTGATGACCCGGTGTCGATGTTCGCGCACATAGGCAGCGAGATGGGCTGCGAGCACTAACCGGTTGGCCATTCGGCCGAAACGTCGGGCAACGTAGAAGGTCTGCGCGGCCATTTTTACCGAACGACATTGATAGGGACGATGCGAGAACGCTAGCAACCGTTGGCACGGTATGTCAACAGCAGTCACCATCACGTGCTAGCAGTTGCACGAAAATGGCCCCCAGGCGCTGCCAGTCACATCGGCCGCCATGCGCCGAGCCCCCTACGAACTCGCCCCGATGGAATCACGCTCGTAGCTTCGCCAACCGCTCTCGGGACGTCTGCCGGAATGACGCATCGATGGTGCCCCAGTCGATTTCGATAACGCCCCCCTGTGACTCATGCTGTTGTGCCCAACTGGCCAGCAATTCGAGGCAGGCGTGATCGATGTTTTCGAGATGCTCGAGGTCTAAATGGAGCGACACATCGTCGGGAATCGACTCAAGCGTCTCGGCCAGATAAGGAAGCCGCAAGAATGTCGCTGCGCCAGAAAGGCGAATCACACGGTGCTTCGGTCCCAGTTTCTCGACTTCAATTTCGAGGTGCGTAAATCTCCACAGCAAGTGAATGGCGGCGAGTACGATCCCGGTGATGACACCCTTGAGCAAGTCGGTCGCGACGATCGTCACCAGCGTCGCCAGGTAGATAAAAAACTCGATCTTGCCGGTTTCCCACAACTTACGAGCGTTCTTCACATTGACCAGTTTGAACCCAATATAGACCAGCAATCCGCCAAGGCACGACAACGGGATGTAGTTGAGCAGCCAGGGGAGCGTGGTGACAAACAGCAACAGCCACAAACCATGGAACACAGGCGAGAGGTTCGTCTTGCCACCGCTGTTCACATTCGCGGCACTTCGCACGATGACGCCCGTCATGGGAAGCCCACCGACAAGTCCACAAGCGGCATTACCGATTCCCTGAGCGACCATTTCTTTGTCGTACTTGGTTCGCGGGCCATTGTGCATCTTGTCGACCGCCGTCGAACAGAGCAGCGTCTCGGCACTCGCAACCAGGGCGATGACGATCGCATTGACAGCGATGATTTGCAGCGTCGCAACCGACGACAACATGCCCCCCCAAGCAGCCGATGGATAGGTAAGATCGGCGAAAATATTCTCGGGGACAACCAGCTTTTCCGGCCCAAGTCCCGCGAGGAAGTCGGCGAATATCGTCGCGACAATTACCGCGACGAGCGCCGGTGGCAAAAAACTGAGTGCTTTCGGAGCGAATTTCGTCCAGAGCACAATGACCACGATCGTCAGAATTCCCGTCATCGCGGCGAACTCGTGACGACTACCATCGAGCGGGAAAATCCCGTTGTAGATGGCCTCGGGAATCGACATCAAGTTATGCAGCCCATCGCCCCGCTTGGGGTCATCGAGCATCACGTGAAACTGGCTCGCGAGAATCAGCACGCCAATACCAGCCAGCATGCCTTCGATTACCGCCGGCGACACCGCGCGAAACCACTGTCCCATTTTCAGGTAACCGGCGCCCAGTTGGATGAGTCCGCCAACCAGCACGGTGATGCCAAGCCCGGTCAAAGCATAGGCCCCCGCGCTCGCTTCGAGGTCGGCATCGATGGCCGCCAGCGCCTCGGCATTGGCGACGTCGATGCCGTTGTTCGTCAGAAAGTGTTCGCGAAAGCTGCGAATCATATCGAGCACAATCACAATGAGCCCCGCCGCCGGTCCGCTCACTTGCAACGGAGCACCGGTGATCATGCCAACTAAAATGCCACCAATAATGCCAGTGATGAGCCCCGCCGTTGGTGGCACACCCGACGCGTTGGCGATTCCCAAGCACAGCGGCAGCGCGACAAGAAACACCACTATCGAAGCGACAAAGTCGTCCTTTAGGTACGGCTTGTGGTATGCCCACCAATCGGACGGACTAAAGTGGAACCAACTCGACTTTGGTTCGGCCGCCTCGCGAACGGCTTCGGCCGCGTCGTGGGCCTCCATCTTCTCGGTGCTCAGCAATTCGGCGGGAGAGCAAATCTCGGTAAATTTTTCGAGTTTCTTGTTGTACTCTTCGAACATGCCGGTCCCGATATCATAGAACCAACCGTGAATCGTCAGCTCGCCGCGCGCGACGGCCTCGGCAATCGCCGGTTGCTCGCGTAGATGCTCAATCTGCAGCAACACGTTCGCGCGCGCCGCTTCGTCGACAGTCACGTCGTCTGGCAGGCGAGACTTAAGCTCATCGGCGTAATGCAGCCACGCCTTCACCATCGGCAGCGAGTCGAGCTTCTCGGGATGAAGCAGCCCCCCCATCGCGCCACAACTGCTGTGACCACAAATCACGACGTGCTTGACTTTGACGGCGGTGACCGCGAATTCAATCGTGCTTTGCGCCCCACCAATTGGAGTGCCCGCAGGCGGAACAATATTACCCGCGTTCCGCATCACGAACAGCCGGCCCGGTTCTTGCTGTGTGATGAGCTGGGGGTCGATACGCGAATCGGCACACGTAATGAACAACACCTCGGGAGACTGTCCCTTCGACAGCTCTTCGAACATCCGCTGTTTGAACGGGAAGACGTGGCGCGAGAACTTTTCGGCACCTTCGCGAAGCTGTTTCATAGCTCTTTGTTTCGTATGAGTAGATATGAGTAGATAGAAGAGGATTTCGCAAGTCTTAGTAGGGGGCTCTCGCCCGATTGCTAAGCTCGATCGACACTAGCTCTTGAACGGGACAGTGACCCGGTCGACTCATATTATTCAAGCCGGCATTCGCACCCCTTCGCGGTCGAGTTGTTGAACTAACTGCCCACACGCAGCTTCGATGTCGGCACCCATCGAGTAGCGTAGTGTCGTCGATTTGCCGGCATTTTTCAACACGCTCGCGAATCGCTCGCGAGTTTTCCGGTCGCTGCCGACTAAGTGCGACGCTCCTGCGATTGAATTAAACGGTATCAGATTGAGATGCACCGCAAGACCATCGGTCCACTCGGCGAGCGCCTTGGCATCGGCGAGCGAGTCGTTCAAACCCGCCAGCATCAGGTACTCGATCATCACCGAGCGACCATTCGCCTGCTGAATTTCGATCAGCGTCGAGCGCAATTCTTCGAGCGAGTGGTGCTTCGCCAGCGGAATGATTTGTTCGCGAATTCCTTGGTCGACCGAGTGCAAGCTCAACGCCAGATTGACTTGCGGAAAGCGACTGGCAAATCGACGCATGGCTACAGGAATACCGACCGTTGAAACCAGTACCCGCGATGCCGGGTGATGAAAGGCCTCGGGAGCGAGCAAGGCCTCGATTGTCGCGTAGAGTGAATTTTCGTTGTGAAACGGCTCGCCCATTCCCATCAGCACGATGTTGCGAATCTTGCGATCTTCGAGAGCCAGTTGTTCGCCCGCTTGCACGATTTGGTCGAGCATCTCGTCGGCAGTGAGATTCGCCAGCAATCCCATCTTGCCGGTCGCGCAAAAGTCGCAATTCGCCGCGCACCCGACTTGGCTCGAAATGCAGAGCGCCACCCGGCCTGTGCCGGCGCGTAGCAAGACCGACTCAATCCGTCGCTGCCCTCGCGTCAGAAACACCAGCTTCGAGGCCCCATCGATTTCGGAATCGAAGCGGCGTTCGCGTTCCAGTTGTCGCAACTCGACGCGTGCGGCAAACTCGTCTCGAATCTCGACCGGCAGCTCGGCGAGCGCCGCGTCGGGGCCGGCAAAGTGCTTACAGAGCTTTGTTCGCAGTCTGCGAATATGGCCCGGCTCGATCCGCAACGCCCGCCGCACGGTGTCGATAGCGGCCGTGTCGAAGATCGAATTGCGAGGCGAATTGGACATCGTTTTACAATAGTAGTTTGGCGGGCCGGGAGCTAGTCGCTCGCCGAGGGCTGCATTGTAGCGAAAGCGGCTACTACTTTCGGCTCGATCGCCGGCAAGAGTAATTGTCTGTCGAATTCTGCGAATGAATATGACTCGACTGGCAATGCAGCGAACGCCGACCATCATTAACACATTTATCCGACTCCATTTTCACTCGTTGTCTATTCACACGCGATCTATACCGGACCGCACCTTGAACGACGTTATTCGCAAATCGACTGCCAGCCTATTTATCCCGTCGAAATTTTTCCCTATTGCGATCAGCTCGCTCGACTGATGGGCGAGTATCCGACGCTCTGGCGCACTAGTGGCCTCGCCCGGTGGTGGCAGACACAGCTCTCGCCCGCCTCGACGCTCCACTACTGGCCGTCGAATAAGCGGAACGAGCCCCGCTTCATGCCAGCGTCGCTGGTCGCACTCCTGCGCCTACTCAAGCCAATCGACTGGGTTTATCGCCGATTCGTTCGCTAGCAGTCGTGCTCGACAAGGGAGACTGGCAAACGGTCCTCAAGGTTTGCCTAATCATTCCCCGATACAAAGGTCGGACGACCGATGAATTCGGAAAAGTCGCGTTGTGCGAGCGGATCGCAACGGCACGGACCCCACCGACTGGCACGGATGCTAGCAAATCATGCACGATACTACAGAGTCAACGACCGACCGATCGCTACCGACAGGGCCACCCGCCAGCAAACTGCGGATGTTGGGCGAGTTGCCCTGGCTCGCACCGGCCAGTATGGCGATGGAGACGACGGTGACGACCGCGGTGGTTCCGCGCGCGCCGCTCTTCGACTTCGCTCCCCACTCGCTCGATGCGACGCCCGATCGCGATGTGATGGCCGACCATGCGTTGCCGCAGTCGACGCCACAGTCGACGGCGACCTGCGATCGGCCCGCGATTGCCACAGACGACAAGAGCTGGCGAATCGACCGCGCGTCGGCCATTGAACTTGAATCGACAACCGAGTTGCCTCCACCCATTTCGCAAGACCAGACGTCGACCAAACTAGCACCCCAATACCACGACGAACCGGCCCGCTACGACGAACCCAGCTACGAAGAATTCGAAGAATACATCGCTCCCACAGCGGTGCCAGGCAAGACTCGTCGATCGGAGAATTTGGCCATCAACGAGCCTATCCACGGGCTTACTGACGACGAAATGCTCGCTCCCGGTTGGGTCGAGATCGCCCTGGCGTTGCACGCTGCCGTCGCGCCTCACATGCGCTGGTTGCTGCTGATTGCGATGCTCGCGGCAGCGGGGTTGATTCTGCTCGCCTTTCGCGATGCACGAGTTGCCCCTCAATTCACGCCGCCCCACGACTTCGTACCGATGGCTGATGTCGAATTGCCGACGAGCACATCGCTCGAAGAACCACCACTGTTTGATTCGCAACTTGCCAACGATGAAACCAGTGATGAAATGAGCGATGAAATCGAATTCGCTTCGGCGCCGATCGTCACCACACTCGGGGGCGATCGTGCATTGAATGCACCGACGAATGCACCGACGAATGTATCGACGAATGTATCGACGAATGTATCGACCAAGCCCCAGCCAAGGCTTTCGGGCCCCAGCGCGATGGGTCGCCAAACAATGGCGGCTCGCACCGTCGAAGCGACCATCGAGCAACCGTTGCCGGCGTGGGAGTCGGCGGCGGAGTCCGTCGTCTCGGCGACGCCAACCGCCTCGCCCTATCCCACTACTGGCGAGAGCCAGATGGCCTCGTTCGCGCCCGTCGCACGATTATCGCAACAAATTTCTCCGGTTACTGAGCAAGCCCATCATGAAGACCACCAATCAAGCATTCGTTGATGCGTATCGGCAAGCGAGCCGTCCTGCCAACGCGAACGCCGACATGAAGGCCGAGCCCGTTGCACGCATCGCACCCGTCGCGAGCCCGCTCCCTTCGTGGCAAAACACCGAAATCGCCACTTGGCACTTGCCTAGCGACGGGCCCACGAGCGAGGGGCCAGCGACCGAGGGACCAGCAACCGACGTGGCAACGCACGAAGCTACTTCGTGGACACGCATCGACGCCGCCCATGTCGAAGCGCCGCATTTCGAAACGCCTCAAGCGAAACGAGTCCGTCGCCGGCTTTCGGAGATTGCTGCCGAGCGATTCCGCCACGAAAGCCGACCGAAAGACGACGCTGTGGCGAAGAAAATCGCCTCCACCGCGAGTGGCGAACTGGTGTGGCCCGAAATCTGTGCCGACCTGCTCGCCGAAGCCGCCCCACAATACGATGGAGCGCTACGAAATTTGGTCGCTGCCCATCCCGAGTCGCTGGTGCTCGCCATTGTCGCGACTCGGCCCAAGCTCGGTTGCACGACTACGGCCATGTGCCTCGCGCTTCGCGCTGCCACGCTCGGCATGCGGCCACTGCTGCTCGAAGCGAGCGACTCGCACCTCGGCCAACAACTCGGTATGAGTGCCGATAATGGCTGGTGGCAACTAGCCACCCGCCGCGATTCGCCGCTGCGTGCGATACGCTTCGATGCCCGTAGTGGTGTAGCGGTGCTGCCGACCGGAGCCCCACTTCCCGCGCAAGTCGACTCGGCGACGATGTTCGAGCTGGGCAGTATCTGTGGCACACTGCGACAAAAACACCGCGCGATCGTCGTCGACCTAGGAGTCATCACCTCGCCAACCGAATCGGCTCGCGCCGGTCGATTGCTCTCGGCGATCGGAGTCGACTCGATTCTCGCGCTCGCTCCGGCGGGCGACGAGGCGGGAGTCGTCAGCTTGCGCTCCAATCTCGCCACCCACGCATCGCAACTCGCGGGAGTGCTCGGCGTCGTGCAATCGCGTTCGTAACCACCATCTCCTTTCCTCTCATCGATCGATCACAACCTTGTATACAGCCTATTGGCAACTCGATTGTCGCCCTTTCGATGCCTCGCCGCCCGGCGGCACCGCGTTCGAAGGGGGTGCATACGCCGGTGTGATTCACAAGCTCCGCTACGCGATCGAAGGCCGCCGCGAAGCGGTCGCGCTTGCCGGTCCGAGCGGTGTGGGCAAAACATTCTTGGTCGATTCGCTGGCCGACTCGCTCGCCGATCACGATGTTGATTGTGTGCATTTGCGATTCCCCCAGCTCTCGCCTTGTGAGTTGGTGAGTTGGATCGCTGTCGAACTGGGCTGTGCCGCTCGCAATGAAATTCAACGCGTCGACGAAAGTCTCCACGCGATCGAATCCGAACTGATCGATCGCTCCCAAGCCAATCGCCACACGCTGCTCGTGATCGACGAAGCCCAAATGCTCGACGATCTCGGACTCTTCGAAACGCTGCGGCTCATCACCAATCTTTCGCACCAGCGCCATCCTCTCAGCACATTGCTCCTGGTTGGTCAACCCGAGTTGCTGTCGATGCTCGGCCGCCAACCAGCGTTCGCCCAGCGAATCGCCCAGGTGGCCCTGCTCACACCACTCACCCAGCTCGAAACAAACGACTACGTCGCCCACCGCTTCGCGGCAGCCGGCGTCGCCACTTCGCTCGTCACGAATAACGGACTCGAAACGCTCTACCGCCTCTCGGGCGGATTGCCACGACTGGTGAACCGGCTGATGGACCTCGCGCTGGTAGTCGGCTTCGCCGAAGGCGCCGCCCACATCGACGGCCAACTCATCGAGTCGGTCGCGAGCGAGTTGACGCTGCTTAGCGCTGCCTAAATCCGACGCTCGGGCGTTCGCTTCGTTTTGACCGTTTTGTCCACGAAACAGCCAACACGATTGGAGGGGACAAAACCCCGAATTTTGTCTCGCTCGAAAATCTCAAAAACACCTTGTTTTACTGTCGATTTCGATCATCGTCGGTGAATTTCGTACCTGGGTTTTGTCTGACCAGTTGGTGTCATTCTGGACAAAACCCATCAAAAACAAAAATGTAGCTACCGTCGCCAGACGGTGGACGGCCAAAAGCAAGATCGAAGGCCGCCACAAGGCGACAGCCGCAGTTTCGGCAGCCTAGTCGCGTTTCGCTCCGCGAAACGATGCTGATTGCCGAGCAATCAACAACGATGGCCGGGTGCCACTTGCTGGCTTATCCAGTGCAGCACATCGAGCAGATTTTTACTTCACCCTTTCTACCACACCGCGCGGCCAATTGCGACAACAAAAGTTGGCCGGCCGTCGTTCGAGTTAACGAGGTAAGGGGCCTCGCTCGCCTCGCTGGGTGGCTCAAGAACAACTCTCGCGCAGCGGCTTAGATGACTGTTACCATTCAGTCCGCACAAGGTCTATTCGCTTGGCTAAATGGCCGGTTTGGAATTACGATGAAAGCTGAAATATTGCCTGCCACAGGAATGACCATGATGTCGCTTCGATCAGTTGCCACAACAGTTGCTATTGTTGTTGGATTACTTCGGTGTTCGACAAGCGTTGCTTTGCCGCCGCTTGGGTTGACGCAACTTAGCTCCCACGACTATCGGTTTGCTAAATTATCGGTGATTGCCGGAACGGGCTATGTGAGTACGGATGTTGGAATCTATCGCGTTGACGCTTCCGGCATTCAGCCACTGTTGGTGCCTGCTCCAACAGGCTTCGGGCCACTCACTGGTACCGGGCTCACCCGCGTGGTCGAGACTGCCTCTGGAGAACGCATTTTCGCAGCCTCCTTCGATTCAGCCGGAGTTGCGTCAGGAGGAACACTCGCCCTGAATTTGAGTGACCTTCTGACTCCTATAATTACCTGGCAACGCCTGGACTATGTTATTGGCATCGACTCGTCATTGAGAGCGATTGGTGGGAATTTTCGATTCAATGACGATACTTTTACGCTTTTGGCCGATGGATCCGCTCAACTAATTGGTGCAGAGCAGCTCTTTTTTCAGCCAGCCGACCTCACACCAAGCGGAACGGCGATTGGTTTTGGGAATATCCCGAATACGACGGCAAGCGCGCCAGCACTCTATAATCTGGATGGAATCGCCGAGTTCATCACACTGGACGGTGCCGAGGGAGGAATTAAAGATAGACTGGATGGGGTAGGTTTCAACTATGGGTATTCAGGTGAGTATCACACTGTTCAATATGGCAACGGACTCAACGTAAACATCGATGAATCCATCGATCGATTCTCGGTCAATTCTGACATTGTCATTCCGTCGGAAAGCGACTTTACCGTCGTGCAGATTCGGGGTTTGGGAAATTCTTTCGATAAATTTGCCTACTTTCCAGGTATCAATCCCAACGGTTTTGATCGCTCAGTCCCGCTTTTCAATCTTTTCCCCGAACTCGCCACAATCGACTTCGATTACATCACCGACATTTCCTCATCCGAAGGTCAAATCCACCTGCTCCTCTCCGGCGACGACGGCCTCTGGCTCTTCGCAGCACGCGACCCATCTGTCGTCCCCGAACCAAGCACAGTGTGCATCGGCGCGATGCTGGTGATCGGCTTCGCTGCGCTGCGAAAACGGCGGGGGTAGCCAACCCAGTGCGGCGACCAAACTCGCGATGCTCGCTTGGTCTTGCACTGGGCTATCGTGTTCCGGCCCTTCGGGCCTCGGTTGTGGCTTTGCCGTCAAGACAAGTCGTGGGCAACACCCGCCACAGGTGCGAGCGTCACGATTGTGGGTGTCGTTCTCCGACAATTAAGTGCGTCGGAACTTGAGCTTTACGCCGAAGGCGTTGCGTCACGCAGCCCTGGGTTGCCACGGCGTAGCGGTGGCTACCCAGGGTAATCGGTCGGAAATGCCCCACTACCCCAAGGGGGTTGCGTCGCTCGTTTGGCTAAAAGACGTAACGCCGTTGGCGTAAGCTTTTCGCGGGTCACCCGACCCGGGGCAGCGGCGGCTCCGCCGTCGCAACCCCGGGCTAACAGACGCAACGCCGTTGGCGTAGGAGATGACGACGCCGTTTCTCTAAACGTCCGCAGCATAATTCCGCAGCGTGCCGCCGAGCTCGCGACTCGCACGATCACCAACAATCGTGATGCTCACACCTGCATGGCTCTTGCACTATGAAAAGCGTGGGGTCCCAACTTCTCGGTCAAATTGTGCCAACTTTTGTCGTTCTCGCTTGGTTTCAGAGTGATATATTGGGAGATTCCCGCCAAGTACGTGCTACTTGGGAACTTCCAAACTATTACCAAATAATCTGCCCATGTCCGAACTTGAATCGGGTCATCCTGACGAACTCAAAAAGATGCTTGCCAACTGGCTTCGTCAAGCCAGCGATCCGATTGGGTCATTGCCGGAGGGCACGGACGCAACAGATTGGGCGGTGCGAAACTTCATCGGTGCATGGCGGCAGCCCGTTCGCGCCGGGGTCGATAGTGTCGAGCAATCAATCAAGACCGCATTGCAAGCACTCGAGGCTGGCGACGTTGACACTGCAAAGTTTGAGCTTGGCTGCGCAAATCAGGCTCTCGCTGAAGATGTTCGCGACCACCTTGGTCTTTACGAATGGAACCGCGAAGGCGGCTAACCAGCCGCTGCAGTTGACCGGCGACTTAGGCGATGCATAACACAGTGGTCGCTTGAACGCCTATTTCCGCAGACGGCCGATAATTGAGCCTTTTACGCCCCCAAGGACTCCCCCCAATGCCCACAAAAACTCTCGTCACCGCACTACTACTATTCGCCACGTCACTACTCTCACTCCAAGCAGCCGAACCACCAACCGAAGCTTACCAGGCAGACCCCAACAATCCCGGTGCACGATTCGACCCGGTGGTCAAGGACATCGAGGGTTGGCAGATCTCTATCGAGCCGGCGCTGCTCGAGGGGGAACATGCCGAAGTGGGGGCCAAGTCGATCGCGATGCTTCGCAACCATCTGGAGCGGATTGCTGTGCTCGTGCCTGAGCCGGCGCTGAGCAAGCTCCGCAAGGTTGGCATCTGGATCGAGGTCGACAACCCTTTGACCGATGTCGTCCCCGGCCCTTACCACGGCAGCCCTGGGTGGCTTAAGCAAAATGGCTACGACGTGCGGATGGGGGACTGCGTGCATATCACCCGCGCCGACTCGCTGCTCGACCGCGGGCAAATGCTCAAGCACCCGATGGTGATTCTGCACGAGTTGGCCCACGCCCACCACGATCAGTTCATGGAGGATGGCTACCGCAACGAGGTCATCCTTAAGGCTTACAACAACGCGATGGACCAAGACCTCTACGACGAGGTGATGGACCACCGCGGGCGAACGGTGAAGGCCTACGCGACGAACAACCAGATGGAATACTTCGCGGAAGCGACCGAGGCCTATTTCTACCGAAACGATTTTTACCCTTTTCTGAATGCCGAGTTGAAGCAGCACGACCCGGCCGGCCACGCGCTGATGGTGGAGGTGTGGGGAGATTTGGACGACTGAGCCGGGTGCCACGACCAAGGACCAACGGGTCGAAACACGATAGCCCAGTGCAAGACCAAGGGAGCATCGCGAGCTTGGTCGCCGCACTGGGTGGTGGATGAAATTATTCGCCAAGCCCTGTAAAGGACGGCACAAAAGCAGTTTTGCCCTTTCAGGGCGTTGTTGTTTTTTCGTAACCAATTTCCCAGGGCGTTGCCCTGGGCTGTCGTATGGATGCCCCTTCGGGGCGACGAATTAGTTGGCCCAAAGGGCCAAAACACGATAGCCCAGTGCAAGACCAAGGGAGCATCGCGAGCTTGGTCGCCGCACTGGGTTGGGAGTGTTACGCACAACTCAGCCCTGTAAGGGCGAAACAATTCGCTAAATCGTGACTTCGATGCCCCAATCTCTCGTCAACAATCTACTCCATCTAGTTTACAGTACCAAAAATCGGCGACCGCTCATCCCGCAAGAGTTCCAAGATGACCTATTTGCCTACCAAGCGGGTATTTTCAAGCAATGGGAAAGTCCAGCCCTTGTGATCGGTGGAATCGAGGATCACGTTCATGCCCTCTTTTCGCTGTCAAAGAACTATGCACTGAAAAAGATCGTTGAAGAAGTCAAGAAGGGAAGTTCCAAGTGGATGAAAACGCATGGGCCGAAGAATCTCGATTTCTATTGGCAAAACGGATACGCCGCATTCTCCGTCAGCCAATCGAACGTGGCACAGGTAAAACAGTACATACGCAATCAGCGTGAACATCATCGCACAATGACATTTCAGGACGAATTGCGCGGGTTATTTGAACGGCACGGCATCGAATTCGACGAACGTTACGTGTGGGACTAGCCATGTGCCGCCCCTTTGGGGCTTGCGGTCCTTGCCTAATCACAAACCCAGGGCGTTGCCCTGGGCTGTCGTCTGGATGCCCCTTCGGGGCGTTTTAATGCAGCGGAGATGCTGTTAAGCTGCGGATTAATAAGATGAGCAAACGACCGGTAAAACGACTTGTGTCATTCGCGGTCGCGTTTGCGATTCTCATTTTTTTCGTGAGCTACTTCGGATATGTGTCAGTTACAGTTCATGTAGTCGATGCGAATGGGAGTCCGGTAGAGAATGCTCGCGTTGCCGGAGTGCTCTATGTGGGCAGTGCCGATGTAGAAAAGGTTTACTATGGGAGTACCGACAATCCAGGGAATGTCGTATTTCAGCATTCCCACATGCCGGTTCCCTACGGGACGATGAGTTTAAGGGCCGTTGGTGCGGACGAGAGCTATGGCGGTATCACCGTTAATAAAGTGACTAGATCGGCCACAATTCAACTAAAAGCGATGCCGAAAGGTCTCGAAAAGTACGTAAACTATGATCAACCTGGGGGTGGGCACGAGGTAATTGATCGGACGTTGCCACGCGTTTGGGACTTGTCTGCTGGTGAGAGTCGAAGTCTCGCACCGAAGCGATGAACTATCGATCAGCCCGACATCGACACCAAATGGGAAGACACCAAATGGGGGCACGCAACCCCAACGAGGCGCCGTCGAAGTGAGCCGCACTGCCTTGCCCACTTTGTAAGTCGCAACGACTCGCCAAAATTTGTTGCCTGACAATGCCCAGCGTCGGGCAAACGGCACGTCGCGAGTGTGGCTGTCCCCCTGGTACGTCCCATTCGCTATATTGCACAAATGCAAAGCGTCTACCTAGAAACGACCGTAATCGGCAACATCGCCGGGCGAATCCACCCCGACTTGGCAATGGCGGCCCGACAATCGGTGACTCGCCGTTGGTGGGACACCGCCCCCGAAAAATACAAGCTATTCATTTCCGCACTCGTCGTTGAGGAATGCGCCGGCGGCGATCCCACTGCCGCAGCCGAGCGCATGGAAGTAATCGATGGAATTCCGATGGCCGATGCCGGTCAAGACGCGATAGTGCTCGCTGAACTGTTACTCAACGGTAAAGCTGTCCCTCAGTCCGAACCTCGGGACGCTACACACATCGCGATTGCTGCGATCAACGGCATCGATTTCTTAACAACATGGAACTTCAAGCATATACTCAATCCGGCGACGCAACACTTGATTGACTCGATTTGTCGCAAAGCTGGCTACGAGCCAGCGACGATATGTACTCCCCAGCAAATTCTCGAGGCATTCGATGATTCCTGACCCAACTGCTGAGATTAAGCGGATTCGACATCAGCTTGGCGCGGACGATGGCTTCGACCTTCAACGTCTATTCGCGAGGATCGAGCGAATTCAACTAGAGTCTGGTCGAGAATGTGTTCGGCTGCCGCCTCGCAAACCTTCGGTTGTAACTCCGATGCAGTTGACCGGCGACGGTCACAAATAGAAAGTTGTGGTCGGTCGCGCACGCGTCGAAGCAGCGAAGCAGGAACACCCAACGCCAGCGGAGACACCAAATGGGGGCACGCAACCCCAACGAGGCGCCGTCGGAGTGAGCCGCACGGCCTCGCCCACTTTGTAAGTCGCAACGACTCGCCACAATTTATTGGCTGACAATGCCTTGCGTCGGGCCAACGGCACGTCGCCAGTGTGGCTGTCCCCCTGGTACGGCAATACGAGTATGTCGAGTTCGTACAACAAAAGTTAGCGACCGCTACGCCGCCCAAGCGCGACACGATGAGGCTCCTTCGGCCCATTTTGTAAGCTGCATCGGCGCAGCTCACCTTGGTCAGTTCCGGGAATTCCGAAAACTGCAGAGGATT
This sequence comes from Pirellulales bacterium, assembly GCA_041752635.1. Taxonomy (GTDB): domain Bacteria; phylum Planctomycetota; class Planctomycetia; order Pirellulales; family Lacipirellulaceae; genus JBGSWC01. The sequence goes on from JBGSWC010000270.1 coordinate 17,229, forward strand.
CATCGGCGGACGCTGTTAGCCCCCTCCGCGCCTTCGGCGTCGTTGGCCCCAAGTTTGCAATCATTGACCGCGGCAGCTACATTATGGTCGTTGTTGTCAACAACATCCCTAGCAACCTTTCAGAAGTTACCGCTAACGAACCACCGTCCATTTGCACATTCCCACCTCACCACAAGAGTGGAGTGGAGTGCAACGGGGCGGTGGTTTTTTTGTTGGCGGATGACGGAGAAGACTGCAGAGAATGATTTCCCTGTTCATCAGCAAGGTCACACCCATGTTACTGATTACCATTACGTCGGCTGCCTTGGTCACTCGCTGCCGGTCAGCAGCAATTGCCGTGCTGCTCGTTGGGGCGTGTCTGGTGCCCAGCGCGTCGCGCGCCCAGGAGACCTTGCAAATTTTTCTCATGGCGGGACAGTCGAACAACGTCGGTCACGCGCGGACGTTCTATGAAGGTCCGCCGAACACCGGCACTTTCCCCTACCAGCTAGAGTACTTGGCCGACACCCCAGCGTTCGTCGCCGGTCTTAATGCGAAGTACTCGTTTAAGGATGCTTTCGAAGACAACTGGATGCTGCCGCGCGACGATGCGTGGGGCATCCATATTGCTTCGAGTAGTGGTAGCACCGAGGTAATCAAGCCGACGCCGCGCAGTGGGGCCGACCAGTGGATACAGGGAGTCGCTCCGCTGGGACCGGGCTTCGGCAACGATGTTAACACGCTCTCGAAGATCGGACCCGAGCTGGCATTCGGCCACTACCTCGCCGACCGGACCGAGGACCCGATATTCCTGTTCAAGTCCGACACCGGCGGCACCACGCTGGGAGTCGACTGGCGGCCCCCCTCGGCCGTGGCCAATCGCCCAGCGAACGGCAGCACCGTTGGCTCCCACTACAGCAACACCATCAATCGCTTCACGTCGTTCCTCGATGAACTCGATGCCGATCTCGCTGACGATGGCATGCTCAACACTTACAACAACGCAACCGGTTACGAAGTGTCGGGGATGGTGTGGTTCCAAGGCTTTAACGAGCAGTTCAACGACGGCAGCCGTACGGCCGCGCAATTGCAGGCCGAATATGCCGCCAACCTTGTCGATCTGGTCCACGACATTCGGGCGGCCGACTCGCGTATCCCTAGCGACCTGGGCGCGATCATCCCCGAGTCGTCCGACCTGAACACCAATTTGAACAACGCCCGCCAGGCGGCAGTGGCGACGCTAAATTCCGAGATCCCCAGCTCGGCCGCGTTCTTTCGCAACAACGACCTGATCGACAGTCGCCCGAACGGCTATCACTTCCACGAGACGGCCGAGAGCTACCTGGAGATCGGCCACCGCATGGGCCGCCTGGGCATCGCCACGATCGATAGCAACTTCGCCGGACCGAGCGCAAACCCTCCGTCAACGCTCACGCCGGGTCCCTCGCCTCCGCCAGGCAGCCCCAACGCGAGCGTCGACTTCGAGCAGTCCGATTACAACCTCGGGCCATGGACCAGCCAAAAAGGGGGCGGCATCGTCTGGTGGGAGTGGAACGCCGACTCGACCGGCGAGATCGTCGCCGGCGGCTACAACAGCCCCCAGGCCGCGAAACTGGGTGTCGACGAGCTGGCCCAGCCCCAGTCGGGCGTCATGCAATCGGACGGTGCCGACATGCTCGCGTTCTTCCCGCAGGCAGAAAACTTCATCCTCAGCGGCATGGCGTACGCCCATCTGAATCCGGACCCGGCGGGCAACGGCACAGCGCGCGACGCGTGGTTCTCGATGTCGGGCATCTCGCTCAACTGGAGCGACAACGGCAACATCATTGTTCAGGCGGGGGGACGTACGACCAACACCGGCGTCCCCATCGCCTACGACCAGTGGGCGTCGTTCTCGATACAAATCGACCACACCACCCATGATGCCATCGTGCATTACAACGGACAGGAAATCTTGAGCACCAACATCGGCGGCAACAGCACCTTCTCCGACAGCTTCAACGTCTGGCTCGACACAATCGACCTCAGCAACAACCCCGACCCCAACGACTACCTGTTACTCGACAACATCACGATCCAGACAATTCCCGAGCCGAGCACTCTGCTGCTCACCCTTGGTGTGGTAGGTGGGTTGATGGCTTGGCGACGACGCAGAGCGGGTGTTTGAGTAGCGTAGGTGTTTCACGCGGAAGTCAGCTTGGGCAGGCGTGAAATTATCAATACAGTTACGCTAGCAGGCGACTCGAAGAGAACGACTCGACTATTATAGCCGCGATATTTGAATGGAAAGACACACAGAGACCAATCCGTATCAATCGCCTGCGTCCCATTCTGAGGTGGAGGAAGCCGTTACTAGTAAGGCAAGCCATGGCACATCGATTGCGATAATTGCCGTCGTCTGCCTGGCAGTCGCTTTCTTTCTGAGTCCAGCAGACCCGGTCAGTTTTGGAATATACACAGTTGCTATCTCGTCAGTGGCCGGAACGGCTTATTGGCTCGGTCTTCGTCATGGCTAAGCTCCCAGCGACTTAACTAGCCCTTAAACAAGCGTTCTCGAATACGAATTAATGCGATTTTCTCCGCGCAGCGGCCAGTCGTCCAGCATTGCTGGCGGTGTGAATGGGCGGGATCGATTGGCATTATTGGGAGGTCTTTCTGGGGTCGGGCGTGGCG
>JBGSWC010000271.1:0-3274 GCA_041752635.1 Pirellulales bacterium
GTCGACTTGTTCGACGCCGATCCCGACGACGCCGACGACATGGCGGCGGTGGCGACGATCGCCGGCGCGATCCGTGGTTTGGCGAGTGACCTCGCGACCGAAGCGTCGTCGGCCGTCATCGATCGACTGCAAACGCTCGAAGCGGCCGATCGCTCAAGTGTCGAACACATTGTCCGACTCCTCCCCCCCGAGACCGACTCAGTCGGGGCGGCTTGGTTCGAGGGTGCAAACGTCGCGACGAAATTCGACCAACGTTGGGAGCGCGATGACCAACTCATGCGATTCACCTATCGCCCCGACAGCCACGCCGATCCGCTCGTCAAAGCGTGGCTCGACGTCGCGGTCAGCTTGCCCGACGAGGCACTTCGCGACCACACACTCGTCGCGCTGGGCGGCAGCAAATCAGTCGGTACCTGTCTGACCTGTCACTCCATCGAACCCAATCAATCGGGCCAATTGGCAATCAACTGGCATTACAAATCGAGTGACGACCAGCAGCGAGGCTTCACCCGTTTCAGTCACGCACCGCATACGCTTCAGCCCGAACTCCGCGACTGCTCGCACTGCCACACACCGCGCAGCGAGTCGCTGGCGGTGACCGACCCGTTGCAATTCGACCCCCACAACTTCGCCAGCGACTTCGTCACGCTCACAAAGTCAGCCTGCACGAGTTGCCACCAACCCCACGGCGCGACGAGTCGTTGTACGACTTGTCATGGTTATCATGTGGGTGGATTCAGTAAATAGCTTTGCTGTCATTGATCCGTCGTCGATGCTATATTACTTAATGTCAGGTACTTGTCCGTTACGAATAAAAGATGGTCTCTCAAGAAACAGCGTCGCTCGCCAGTCGAGCCAAAGAAATCTACTCGTCGCGTTTACAGGCGCAGCTCGAAGCGACCGAAACAGATCGGTACGTCGCCATCGAACCCGATAGCGAGGCGTTCTTCGTCGCCGATTCCTTTAGCGATGCAGTAGCAGCGGCACGCGCCGCCCACCCCGACAAGCTCTCGTTTGTGATTCGCGTCGGTCATGCCGCGGCGCTTCACATTGGGGGGGCGGGGCATTGATCGGACGTGTCGATGCAGTCCGTCGTGCATTGCTCGATATCGAGGTCGCTGCAACAAATCAATCGGCCGTGACGACCGTTGCCGCGTGGATCGACACCGGATTCAACGGTTACCTCGTCATGCCCAGCCAGCTCATCGACCAAATCGGTCTCACGAAAGAGGCAGCCACGGATGCCGTGTTAGCAGATGGCACGTCGGTCGTCCTCGAGTCGTACTCGTGCCTAATCGAGTGGTTTGGCGATCGGTATCGAGTGCAAGTCGTCGCAAACAGTGGTTCAACGACTCTATTGGGAACCGCATTGCTCGGCGGCCGCCGATTGTTCATCGACTATGAGGATGGGCGGCTGGAATTGAATTAGATTGTGAAGGATGGGTGGCCCCCATGACGGTGGTTTCGAAACGGACCGACGGGGGGCTTTGGTCCAACATTTTGTCATCCGGCGATCAGTTCCAAAAAAGCATGCTTGACGCCACCCCACCCAACAGCTCCCGCAATCCACAAATAGACTATCAATAAGATCTGTGTGCTTCGAGACGTGATTGAATGCGACTTACGCAGCAGAGCGACGGCGGTCGAACCGATCGCAAAGAACCAAGTCAAGATCCAGCACAGAAAGATCACGAGTGCCGTCAGTTGCGAGTCGCGAGCAGCGTGAACGAAATATCCATAGAACGGAATGGAAGCGATCGTTGCGGCGATCAGGAGAGTAGGAGTAAACCATCGGAACGGCACGGTTGACTGTTTGAAATGATTCGTGCTCGTGTGCGGCGATTTATAAGGATTCTCGTTTGCCATTAGTCAACCGGATAACGTCCGCGATAACCGAGTCGCGGGATTTGATTGACCGTTGCGAAATCGCCCGGCTACCGCGACTTCGGTTCATCGCATTGTTCTGCCACGTTTTGGAGCGGCGCGGCATCCTGCTTCAGTTTCGATATTGCACCAGCCTTCCACATCGAACGAGCGTTAGACGATGCGATGTCCGGGAATGCACGCTTGAGTATACCGCGAACCTGATCCGCGACAGGATCAAAAAAACCACCTTTACGACTACCGCCGGCGCGTATCTCCCAGTTTTCGCATGACATTCCAATCAATAGTTTCGCGTCACCAGCACGCGCGCTCAGATGAATGATCGCCGTGCCTTTTGGCAGACATCGTTTACTTGCAAAGAACCACGATTCCACGTCCAGCATGAGTTTTGCGAGAAGCCGTGAGTCATCGGTCGCGAGTTCAACGGTATCCGTTATCGGCCGGGGATTAATCGAAATGTCGTCAGGATCAACCAATACGCAAGAACCACCAGTAACGGAGCGAAGTATCGTTAGCGACTTGGCGTCGAGTATGTCATTTATGGTCTCGCGTTGTGAAATCGGTTGCTCCTTTGCCAGTGGCAGAACTTGTTATTCGACACAAACTGTGGATAAGACCGCATTACTCACACGCGCGGATAACACCATTTGACTAACGGAGTAAGGAATAGTAAGCAAGTGTTCACTCAACGGTGTTCCCTTTTCATGCTTTGAGGTGTTGCAATGTCGGAATTCTATCAGCGAAAAGATTCCAGAGCAATCAATTCGACGACAAGACCCCGCAAGCTGCTCGATCAGGTTCGCGACAAGATGCGTTCACTTCACTACGCCCTGGCGGAGAACGCCTACCGCCATTGGATCGTTGAGTTCCTGCGTTTTCACCGCATGACAAACCGTTTCAGTGGGCAAAATCGGTCATGTGCAGAGCCAGACTCATTTTTTCGCAACCTCACAGTCGTGGCTACCCAAGGTGACAGGCGGAAATGTCCCACTACCGCGCCGGGGCTGCGTCGCTCGGTTGGCGATTGGACGTAACGCCGTTGGCGTAGGAGCTGACGACCGGCGGTTGGCACACATTGCCTTGACTAAAGCGAGTGCCAGTTTTCGCCTGACGACAACGAGTTGGAAAGCGTGGCGTCTGGATTCCCGCCCTGTTGTTTTTACATATCTTGCGATTGGCTAGGACGACCGTTACGGGAATTGGCCGAAGGCCTTTTTCATCGTAGCCTTGGGCATCGCCCAAGGTCGGTCTCAACCGACACGCCTTGCTAGTTAAATATGGCCTTCGGCCAAACGAATCAATGCCTTCCTGATTCCTAGGGCGTTGCCCTAGGCTACGGTGTCGCAAGGCCTTCGGCCAAAACTCATTTGTGGATAAACGTCAGGATACG
>JBGSWC010000272.1:0-3494 GCA_041752635.1 Pirellulales bacterium
CCGACCTTGATCGAGGGGATGCCGGTTCGCTCGATCTCGGCCGCCTGATAGTTGGCCATCCATTGTTTTCCGCCGGCGGTGAGCTCGCGAAACTCATCGAGCCGAGCGTCGGCCCCCGGGCGAATAAATCCCCCTTCGCGAGCATGCAGCGGACAATCGTCGGCGAGCATCGCTTCGAGTTTCGCCCGCAGTTCGGCGCACAGGTCGATTCGCTCGTCACAACCAGTGAGCAAGTCGCTCTTGCGTCCGGCGAGCTTGGCTTTGAGTGCCGGCAGTGCCGCGAGCGTGCGTGCGAGAAACAGCAAATCACGTGGTCCGCAGCGGCCCGTCGTAACACGGGCGACGAGCCGCTGGATGTCGTAGATATTGCCGAGCGTTTCGCGTATCGCACCCGCCAATTTGGTCTGTTCGATCAATTCTCCCACGGCATCGAGCCTCGCATCAATCGAAGCAACATAGACCAACGGATAGGCGAGCCACTCGGCCAGCAAACGCGCCCCCATGCTCGTGATCGTGCGATCGAGCACTCCCAGCAATGACCCATCGCGGCCACCGTCGCGAAGCGTCTGGGTGATTTCGAGGCTCCGCCACGTCGCGGCATCGATGTCGAGCGAACTGCCCACGGCGAGCGACTGCAGCCGATCGATGTGTTCGAGCGATGTCTTTTGTGTTTCACTCAGATACTCAATCACAGCAGCGGCAGCGGCAACGGCGGGGGCGTCGACCGATGCTTCGCCACTCTCAAAACCAAACCCTTCGAGGTTCTTGGTGCCGAAGTGGGCGGTCAGTTTGCGCTCCGCGTCACGTGGTGCGAAGTCCCATTTGGGCCGCTTGGTAATCGTGCGTCCTTCGATCCAGGCGTGGGGCAGCGGCGGCGAATCGTCGGGCACAAGAATCTCAGCCGCGTTGATGCGGGTCATCAAGTCATGGGCCGCGCGGCGATCGACAACCGTGGCGGTGAAACGGCCGGTTGAAATATCGACCCACGCCAACCCGACTTGTTTATCATCGTCGCCCGCGAATCGCACCGCTGCCAGATAGTTGCTCGTCTGGGGATCGAGCAGGGCGTCGTCGGTCAGTGTGCCACGGCTGACGACGCGAACGATATCGCGTTTGACGATTCCTTTGGCTTGTTTGGGGTCTTCGATCTGTTCGCAAATGGCGGCCCGCCGACCGGCGGCAACGATCTTGGCTAGATAGGGCTCGAGTTGATGGTGAGGGAACCCCGCCATCGGGACCGGGTTTTCGCCCTTGTCGCGGCTGGTGAGCGAGAGCCCTAGCAACTTCGCTGCCAGCCTGGCGTCGTCGTGAAATAGTTCATAGAAATCGCCCATCCGAAACAGCAACAGCGCATCGCCCGCCGTTGCCTTAGCGGCTTCATACTGCTGCATCATCGGGCTGGTGGCCATCGGATCCTCGCACGAAGGGGCGTCGTTGCGATGCTACCAATTCGCGACAGAGTCGGGCAGGTACCGACGAAAATTCAATGACCGGCGCGCCGGCGCTTTTCTGCACCCCTTCGATGGCACTCGCGCATTCGGCTTTGTTCTTGTATCCCTCGCTTGAGGTGGCCATGACGCTGCCGTTCGTGGCCAGCAGTCGCTACCGCCACTCGCCGGCATTGCCTTTATCAACGTCGTATGCCATTACCACGCTCCTTCTCAGATTACGAGGCTCTTCGTGAGAAGAGTGAATTCGGCTACTCGTCATTCATTCGCTTGAGGCGAACGTTCTTGAACTCAATTCTCATCGGTGGGCCGACGTGAATTTGCAAGGCCACGATGCCGCTCTTCGCGGCGTTGGCGGTGTCGTTATCGACAACTTTGGCGGTTGTCTTGCCGTTGAGGATGTGCTCGAGCTTGTTGCCGATCGCGCGGACTTCGTACGACTGCCACTCGTCAGGACGGACTTCGGCGACGATCGCATCGGCATCACCGACGCTGCCAACGACTGTTTTTTTCAATCGTCCTTCGTCGGCCGATAACTCTACCTCTTGGCCCCGTTGCGCAAGGATGCCGCGGCCCCGTTCTTCGTAGAGAATTCCCATGTACCGGTTCGTACCATCAATGTCGGCTTGGTATCCGCCAACGACCCACTTGCCAGCGTTGGGCATCTGCTTGCTGCGATACTGAATGCCCGAATTGGCCCGGGCCTCGCCAACGATGCGGAAATCGAGCTTTAAGACAAAATCGCTCACTTCGCCATCCCAGATCAAAAACTCATTGTGCTTGAGCGGGGCCTCGGCTGTGGTTTGGCCAACAATTGCCCCCTCCTCGACACGCCAATGCGTCGGATTACCATCCCAACCTTTGAGCGACTCGCCATCGAAGATCGGCTCGAAGCCCTCTTCTTGGGCGCTGGCAAACGAAGCGAAGACCAGCAGACAGATGACGCTCGCTACACACTTTCTTGAGTACATGATTGGCCGCCTTGGGTTCGAGATGCAAATAAAGTTTTGGGCAAATACGAAGAAACTGATTAAATTCCACAGCGAGCTAAGTCCACCTTTGTGCGACTTGAGTTTTCATAAACTCAAGTCCGTCGCTGGCAAGCTGCTCCTGGCTGTCGTACATCTTGCGCCAGATTTTCGTCGCGGCGGCGATGGCCGGGAGCGCGGTGCCAAACGCTTCGATCGTCAACCATCCATCGTAATCGATCGCCAACAGATTGTTGAAAGTTTCGTCCCAACGAACATTGCCCGCCCCCGGCGTGCTCCGATCGTTTTCTGAAATGTGAACGTGACACAGCACCGGCGCCACGTCGCGGATTGCCTGGCTGGTCGATTTCTCTTCGATATGCGAGTGGAAGGTATCGTACATCGCCCGGCAGCTCGGGTGGTCGACCTCTGTTACGAAACGAGCCAGATCGCTGCAACTGTTCAAAAAATACAACTCGAAACGATTGAGCGCCTCAAGCCCCAGCACCACGCCCACTTGCTCGGCATGCGCCGAAATCTTCCGCATGCTCTCGACGCCCCAGCTCCACTCGTCGGCAGTCGGCCCTTGGCCCGAGAACTCGCCCAAGGCCGAGTGAAACGGTCCCACAAGGTGAGTCGCCCCCACTGCCGCACAGCAATCGAGCGCACGGCAAACAGTGTCGACCCCGGCAGCGCGTACTTTTGCGTCGGGGCTGATCGGATTGGCGTCGGCGGTTGAGACCGTCACCGCGGTCGCTTCGAGTCCGACATCCCTGAGCCGCTTGCCCCAGGTGGCATAGTCGAGATCGAGGTTGAACAGGGGCAACTCGACACCGTCGTAGCCGAGCGATTTCATCGAATCGAGCACCGGCCCGACCGAGTCGTCAAGCTCCATCGTCCACAACAGCAAGTTCATACCATACTTCATCGTTAATAAGCTCCGCCACGTTCGAATAAATCACGACTCAATCGAGCCGTGCCTCAGTGTAAACGTTACGGACTTGTGAAACCAGCATGCTCACACGTCTTAGTTTCGGACGCAACGACGCGAAACCGACGCAACAGAAACTGGCCAAAG
>JBGSWC010000273.1:0-4918 GCA_041752635.1 Pirellulales bacterium
CCCTTAGCTAAGCGCCGCGATGCGGTGTACGTGGTTTTTCAACTCGCGATGGAGCAGTCAGCCAAGCAGGACCAGGCGCTTGGTGCCGCTTCCAATCTGCAAGTTGATGTCGAGCGACTAAAAGCGCAGACGAAGCAAGCCAAACTGCGATTCGAATCGTTCTTGCCGAGCGTCGAGGCGACCGAAGAGACGCTGGTCACCGCGAGCGATAAATCGCCGCGCGATGCGGAGGCCATTCGCGATCAGTTGGAGCAAGCCGAGCGATTGGCTCGCGAGCGTGACTACCAAGCAGCAATCAAGCGTTACAAGTTGGCCGAAATGCAGGCCAACAAATTGCAGCAGGCGGCCAATCCCGCGCAAGCCAACGAAAAAAAGTATCCGTTGCTGGGTCCAGTTCCACGAAACCCGATAGTTCCCGAACAATTCGACGACCTTGAAGATTGGCAGAATCCGCTCATAAACGGCGATCCCAAGGAGTTGTTCACGCCCGAGCGAATGGACGAAGTGGTCGGCATGCACTTCGACGGTGAAGGGAATATTGAACTCAACAAGGCCATGGAAGGGCTCGTCTTCCCACAGCCAGGCGAGGACCCCAAGCAACATCTGGCCACCATTGCTCGCCTACGAGGCCTCGATCAGCAGCAGGTCGAAGAGCAGTATGCTCGATTTCAGCAGTTGCAGGCCATCTCAAGAGAGATGGAGAAAACACGCGGATTGCCACACGACGACACCTACGACAACAACGGCGACGACTTTAAGGACAAACACCCCGACTTTCTCGGATCGCGGAGCAACTTGCGATTTGGGCAAGTCGTTGGCGAAGCGACGGGGCTCGACCCGGTATTCGCTGGCATGCTCAATCCCACAGGGGGAATGGTTGGTCCCGGTATGAATCACCTCGCGCCGACCGATGCCGACTCGCCCGTTGTGTGGCACGGAATTTTCCATGATGCGGGGGGCTACTTGCTCAACCATCAAAATGCCGGACCGGGCTATTCCTACTTGCCGCATGTGAAACCCGAGAGCGGACGCCGGGGCACTGATCCGTTTCAAGGGCAAGTCGAGGGCGTGAGCTACTGGTACGAAAAACAGAATCCCGATGGAGCTATAGTTGAAATCTTTCTTAAGGATTTGTTAGCAATCGACAAAGAGCGTTCGGCCCATGATGCCTATCTCAAAGATCCGGTCGACGATGCTGAGCAATTCGCGAAAGACCTGACGCAGGACGCCGTCGACAATGTCGCCGATGTCGCTAATGAAGCTCGCAACGTGAATCGGGCGACTGCCAACGAACTGAAGCAGGCCACGCACAGCGTTGCCAACAGTGTTAACTCGGCCGTTGATGTGGCCGACCAAGCCGCGGATGGCTTTGCCGACAAAGCGAGGAAACTTGGCCTCGATGCCGAGACTGTCGATGCGGCCCAGCAGTCGATCGACGAGCAACTCGACGCCGTCCGCGAGCAAGTCGCAGAGTGGGACCAAAACATCACTGGCGGCATCGATCGGGCCAGCGAGTACGTAGGCAAGAGTATTGATGATGTGCAGCGATGGAGTGAAGCAGCCGGAGCGGCCGTAAATGATCGAAGCACCGAGATTGCCGATGATACCCGCGAGGCCATTCACGACAAGCTCGTAGAACTTGGCAACGACAAAGAGCTGCTTGATTTCGCGCGGCGCGGGGTCGACAAGTACGGTGAAACGATGGAAGACGCTCGGGCGCTAAAGCGCGAGGTCGCTGCGCGCATCGACTCCGCCCAGGCCACCGTTGCCCAGACATTCGACGAGGCAAAGGCCAAGGTTCAAGAGAAACTGGCGGTCGGCGAAGCTGTTATCGACGATGCGCTCGAATCGGCGGCCAGCGCTCGCGATTACCTAATCGACAAACTCGACCGGGTGCGCGAAACGGCCTCGCGCGGCGCGGACTTCGTGGCCGACAAAATTGACGATGCCGGCGATAAGATTGTCGAAACCGGTCGCGACATCCGCGACGCGGCTGGAAGCGTCGTCGATGGAATGGCCGATGCAGTCGAGTCGACGAGCGACTCGATCGCCAATACGGTCGATGCCGCCAGTGATTCGGTCGGCGAGAAGCTGGGAACGCTGACAACCCTGTTCGGCTGATTCGGCATAACGCATAATCAGACCGAACCGGGGGAACGACGTGAGCCAACATCACTTACACGTCTTTGAATTATCTTATCTGCTGTCACTCATGCGCGTCGATTCAGTCGCGGCGTTGCCCAATACCGTTTTGTTTCCACCCGATGCCAATGTTCGGCAAAAAGTGCTCGCTGAAGGCCAGCGACGACTCATCGACAGCGGACTTATTGTGCCCGATGGTCGCGGGAATGCCAATTACGACAACGCTTTATTGAGCATGACAGCGGCCGTCGCTGATCCCCGTCTGATAATTCTAGCTCGGCGTGAGTCGCTAGAGGGGGGGCGATACGAAGCCACGCTGTTTCTTAACAACGTCGAAATTGTCGAAGTCATCCGCATCGACAAGCATGTTTACCGGCTCACCAGAATTCGAGATGTTCCTACCGCTTTGCAGGGTGTCCGCAAAATGCTGGGGCTACCAGCCCGATCATCCGTTGAACCGTTGCCGATCGAAGTTCGCGTGAATGTGTTTGAGCAAGTTAGGCAGCTCGTGGCAGCGAAGAATCCCGAAGGTGCTGTGCAGACGCTCATCGACGCCCAGACGCCGCCCGAGGTCGCCGCAGGTTTTGTTGCGGCACTCGCGAAACCAACCGGCAAGTCAATGGTCTCGATACTGCGGACCGTCAGCCAAAAGGTTGTCGATGTACGGGTACTCGGTTGTTACCTCAATCGTCACGCAGCTTGGATCACCACAGTCATCACTAAGCCACAAGAGCGAGTCGTTATCGAAGCGGCCGACGGGAAGAAATTCCTCAGTCGCCTGACCGATCGCGTCGCCAGTTTCGCGGAGCGCTTCGTCGAGCCAACTTGACATTCGTCTGGGGCTCGCCCATCCCGCAATTGTGCCGGGGCACGTTTGCTTTTTGAATGCTGTACGGCGGTGGCCGCGACCGATGGAAAGCTGTATCGCTGCGGTGACAAAGTCTCTATAATTGTCCAACGCGCTGACTTTATTTCTTGCTTCGGAGATGGGCATGAGTGCATCACGCGGTGATGGTCCGAATCGTGGGTTTACCCTGGTCGAACTGCTGGTGGTGATTGCCATTATCGGCATCTTGGTCGCGCTGCTGTTGCCAGCCGTTCAAGCAGCCCGCGCAGCCGCCCGGCGGACACAGTGCACCAATAATCTCAAACAAATCGCCTTGGCGATCCACAATTACCACACGGCACACAAAGCTCAACCGGCTTATCACGCCACCGACGATCCCTACGGCTGGTGGAAGACAGGTCCGACCTGGACCATGTCGATTTTGCCCTACATGGAAGAGCAAAACCTGTACGACCAGTTCGACTTTACGGTGTTGCTAAAGGCCCCGCCGAACTCTCTTGCCGCTCGCAACATAGTGTCCGGTTATATTTGCCCGGCCGCGGAAAGCGCCGATCAACCGATATTTAGTGACCGGGCCGATGTGGGGGGGAACAACCCAAACCCGGCGCTCGGTCTCTATTATCCTGTTTCGATCGGGCCTACCGAGCCTGATCGTTGTTGGTTCTGCCCTGCCGGACAGACAGGCTCAGCGGGGAATTATTGTTGCCAGGGACGGAACTATGGAACTCAATCGTACGGAGGACAGTCGCAGGCGTCGTCGGTTGGCATGTTTGGTCGCTTCAATGACACGAGGCGATTTGCACAGGTCACCGATGGGCTCAGTAACACCTGGATGCTAGGCGAGACCCTTCCCCGGCAGTGCGTGTATGGGGGAGCATTCGCTCCAAATTTCTCACTCGCCAGCACGTCGATACCGCTTAATACATTCGAAACCTGCCCCAGCCCACCGGGGTGCCACAATCGTGGCTGTGGATTCAAAAGCGATCACGTTGGTGGTGCAATGTTTGCGCTGGGTGACGGTAGTGTTGACTTCGTCGATGAGACTATCGATTATGTTCTATTCAATGCGATGGGAACGCGAGCAGGCAATGAAGTTGCTTCCGAATAATTGTTACGTGCCGCTGGCGACTTTGCTCGCGTGCCTGATGGCCATGACGTGTGGTTGTGGAAACAATTCGGGCTTGGTGCCGGTGAGTGGCAAAGTTGTGTTCGAGAGTCGCGATCTGCCAAAGGTATGCCGACTGACGTTTCTACCGGTCGGCGGTCAGCCAGCCGGCCAAGTCCGCCCCGGTAGCGCCACCATGGAATCCGATGGCGACTACACACTCACCGAGTTCCGCGGCATCAAGGGACTCTATCCCGGCGAATACAAAGTGACGGTTGCCTATTACGATCTCAAGCCGGGCGGCAATAAGGACGTCGAGGCCGACTGGAAAGAGGTAATCTACGATCTACCAGAAAAACTGGTCGTTGATGCCGACGCCGGTAGGGTAGATTTTGATGTTGTGGTTCCTTAGCGGGGTGGTGGATGTGGGATGCAACGTGCGTCGGCGTTTCACACCTGTGCGATTAGAGCGGACCGACATCTCAGTTCCAATGACGAGAGTCTGTCTAAATCAGCGTAGGTCATTGCAGTGAGTAGCAATTCTTGCGACTGCCTGCACTGCAGACGACAATGGGGCGGTTAGCTGAATGGCTAAGGCAGAATTGTTTCTGTTAAATTTATTGTGGCATGAAGGAGCAGCAACGTGGGATTCATCGTTGATGTTGACGAAAATGAGAATCGCAAGATCATTCGATATACTCGCTACCCACTCTTTATGTGGTGTATGTTCAGCGGCATCGCAATCGGCATTTTCGGAGAGAACTGGGTCTCTTGGTCCTGGTACGTTGCTGCACCACTCCTCGTTATCGCTTTCGCAATTGCCA
>JBGSWC010000274.1:0-13846 GCA_041752635.1 Pirellulales bacterium
TATGGTTAGAACGCTCAGAATTGGCTGCAGAAAGAATCTTCGACAATACGGCGCAGGCGGGCGGCAGCTAACCACCGGATGCATTTGACCGGCGACGCCCGCGATGGATAAATTGTCTTGTCGGTTTGAAGCCTGCACTCCGCGGGCGGTCGGCAACTGACCGTTTTACGTTAGGCCATGACCGATCTCGTCACAAAACTGGAACGTCGGCTTGGGTTTAGTCTCCCTGACGACTACCGGCAGTTTCTGCAGAATCACACGAATTCAGCCTTGGACCCTGCCCGGGTCTTCAACTCACCGCGATCCGGCATTGTCGATCAGCTATTGACCGTTGATCAACTGTTGAAGAACGACGAACTGGATCGCATCGGCATACCTGAACAGTCACTGCTTCACATCGGGAGTAACTTTTTGGGCGGCTATCTGTACCTGAGAGGACCGAAAAGGTGCCAGGAACCGTTTCTCACCTGCGAGCGGGAGGATGGCGGACATGTCAATTGTTGGTTGCTGACATCTTTCCTACCTCTAAACGCTTCCCATGCGATTTGAACCTCAATCCTCGATACGCTCTGCGGCCGCGATCAATTCTTCGAGCCGGGTGATTTGCCGCTCGCTCTGGGCGATGAGCTCTCGCAGCACGAGTGCCTTCGCGTCGATTTGGCCGACCGCTTCGCGACGGTGATCTTCGAGCTCTACCTTTTCGCGCGCGAGCCGAGCCGCGGGGTCGTCGCAAGTTCCGTCCCAGGTGTTGCTCGGCCGAGGTTGCAATTCGATCGGCTTTTCGTTGTATTTGCGCGACCGGCGACCGGTCTGCCGATAGGCGCGGCGCATGAGCGTCGCCGTCAGCAGTGCAATGCCGGCTAAAAACAGCAATATCCCCCACAGCGATGCCAATGGCAGCAGCGTGAACACAATTTGTCCTCGGGTCAATGTTGTCGACCTGCGAATGCTTCGCGAGCGATGCCGTAAACTTCGCATAGGCTGTTGCCCGTTCGCTCGGCCGCCGCCCGGCAGCTCTCGTATTCGGGCGCGAACTGCTGGCTGCCAT
Organism: Pirellulales bacterium; assembly: GCA_041752635.1. GTDB lineage: Bacteria > Planctomycetota > Planctomycetia > Pirellulales > Lacipirellulaceae > JBGSWC01. The sequence continues at coordinate 1,049 of JBGSWC010000274.1, forward strand.
CGGGCAGTGTCCGCAGCTTACCATGCAATTCACCGATAGGCGATTCGACCACAATGGGCTCGCGAGACAAGACATCGCGCTCGACACGCGACCGGCGAATGCCGAGCGTACCGGTCTCGCGATAGACAATTGCCTCGAGCTGGTCCACGAGCGCTGGTGGCGACTGCACAGCAAGCAGCACACCGGGCCGATTTTTCTTCATCGCAATCGACATCCAGTAGACATCGGTCGCGCCGGCCTGCCAAAGCTGCTCGATACAGTGACCAAGCTGTTCTCCGGTTGCATTATCGATATTGGTTTCGAGCAAGACGATTCGATCTCGCTCGACGCGCCCGAGTTCACCCGTTGTGTTAGCGTCGGTTTCGCCGACGAGCAACCTGAGGAGATTCGCGTGTTCAAAATCTTTCTGTCCCGCGCCGTAACCAATCGCGTGGATGGTCATCGCGGGAAGTGGACCAAAGTCATCGACCAGCGCCGCCAGGATGGCCGCGCCGGTGGGTGTTGTTAGTTCGCCTTCGGGCGCAAAGTCGGCGAGTGGAATACCGCAAAGCAACTCGGCTGTCGCCGGCGCGGGGATCGCGCAGCGACCGTGGGCGATCGTGACAAAACCAGTACCGGTCGGTACGGGCGACGCAATGATATTCTCGACGCCGAGCAAATCCCAACCAATCGCGGCCCCGACAATGTCGGCGATCGAGTCGACCGCCCCGACTTCGTGAAAGTGAACCTTTTCGATGGTACTGCCGTGTACCTTGGCCTCGGCCGCGGCCAGCCGACCAAAAATCTTGGTGGCGAGCTCACGCTGACGTGGCGAGAGCGTGCTGCGGTCGATCATTGCGGTGATGTGGTGCAGGTGGCGGTGAGCATGTTCGGGCTCGTGTTCGACGACGATCTGTGTCGCACGAAAGCCGCGTTTCTTGACCTCACTGGCAACGAGCCGACAACTCGGCAAGCCAAGTGAGTCGATGCCGGCCTGAATCGTGGCCAAATCGACCCCGGCGTCGACGAGCGCCCCGAGTGTCATGTCGCCACTAATTCCGCTGGCGCAATCGAGATAGGCAATTCGCATGGAAAAAATCTGGTTGTGGTTGCTGTTTTCGGAAATCGACTTTTTTCAGTCACCTGAGTCTAACTTGCGAGCCGCGTTTCGTAACGTCCACCCGTTGCACTCGGGGCGTCGGGAAAGGGGTCGGGAGTCTCTTGCGCCAGTGCGCTGCCCCTTTTGGTGTCGCCCGCATCGTGCGAAAAAGACTCCCGCACGCCTCGGTTCGTTCATTGTGCCGCTGCCAAAGTCCCAATAGGGGCATTATCCTGTTGCCAGGGCATTGAGGCCCTGGAACGATCTCTACTCCCCGACTCCCATGCCCACAAAACTCAACATCACCAGCATCGTATCGATGCCTTTCGACGAGAACACTTACGTCTTATGGCGTCAGGGCCGCTCGGACTGTGTGGTCATCGACCCAGGATTCGAGCCGCAGAAAATTGTCGCGATGCTCGAGTCGCAATCGCTCACACCGGTGGCGATTCTCAACACCCACGGCCATAGCGACCACATCGCTGGCAACGGGACGCTGAAAGAACTCTGGCCCGACGCCCCGCTCGTGATTGGCAAAGGCGATGCGTATAAGCTGACCGATGCCAGGGGCAACCTTTCGGCCGGATACGGACTCCAGCTTATCAGCCCGCCCGCCGATGCGACGGTTGTCGAAGGGGACACCTACGAATCGGCCGGCATTGAGTTCGCTGTTTTAGAGACACCTGGTCACTCGGCCGGTCACGTGGTATTCGTGGTCGACGACCAAGAAAATGACGAGCCGGTCGTGGTTGTCGGCGGTGACGTGTTGTTCCGTCGCGGAATCGGACGCACCGACTTTTTCGACGGCGACGCGGAAGCGCTCATCGAATCGATTCAGACCAAGCTATTCACGCTGCCTGGTTCGACTGTCGTGCTGCCCGGACATGGCGACTCGACGACCGTGGCCGAAGAGATTCGCGAAAACCCGTGGGTCGGCATGCCCGCCGGCTACAAGCCGACTAGCGGCGGCTAACTGGCATCGGGGTCGACTGCGGTTGCTGGGCGACGTGTTGTTCGTGCATTTGATGGCCGATCGAATAGCCACTTTCGTAGCCACCGTGCCCGTAGTTACCACCATAACTAGGGCCGATAAAATTGCCGCAGCGATCGCATGGATCGCAGCAAGCTGGCGGATCGTTATGCCACTCGCTCCAGTAGAGCTCGCCGCCACAACCGCCGCAGCCACAAAGTGGCTTTAAGATGCTTCGCGCCGCATAGCGAAGGCCCCACAGCGGGCCGCCGCCACCATTGTCGCAGCACGATCCACAGCCGCCGCCCAGTTCACACCCACATGTTGGCTCACAGCCACAGGATGGTTCGCAGCCGCAAGTTGGTTCGCAGCCACAACCTGGCTCGCTGGCACAACAGTTTGGCCCTTTACACACGCAAATCTTCGGACCTTCGCAAGGTCCGCAACCTTTCCAAACCTGACCGGCGTAAGACCGGCCACAGCCGATGCCACAACTCGATCCACAGCCACAAGTTGGCTCACACCCGCAACTCGGTTCGCAACCACAACCGGGTTCGACAGCACAACCAGGCTCAATGCCACAACCGCAGTCACCGATGACTCCGTAGCTGAGGTGCTGTCCGATGCGCGTCGCGCAGCCGGTCGAAAATCCTGCGATGGCCGCCAAAACAATCAGCGGAAGAGTCGTTCGAAGCATGTCGCGATCCCTGCGGCAAACATTGAAATCCCAAGTTGTGGCGGCGTTCGATAGAGAGCGCGCCCGGCAGAAACATCGACCCCCACCATCCACTCGCTTGAGTAAAACGGTTACAATCGGCTCAGCCGATCTAAGTTGCCAACGCTAGCATTCACGATTCATGCCTGCCCCTGTCGAAACCGGACGCTTCAATCACGCCGCTCTCAATACGAGCGATGTGGCTCGTAGCGTGGCTTTCTATACGAAGGTGCTGGGCTTTTATGAGGTGCCGCGTCCCAACTTTAGTTTCGCCGGTAGCTGGCTCTATAGCGATGGCCTCGGCATGATGCTCCATCTCATTCATGACGGTCGATTTGTTCCTCAAATGAGCCCGCTCGGCACTCGCACAAACCACTTGGCATTTCGCGTTGCCGACTATGAAAAAGCGGTTGAACAACTCGCTCAACACGGCATCGAAGTCGTTCGCCGGGTACTTCCCGACCACGGCTATCGACAAGCGTTCTTCTACGACCCCGATTTTAATTTGATCGAACTGGGTGAATGGCCAGATGTTGAAAAGATGGTCATATGAGTCCTCTGAACCAACAACAAACAACCCCTTGAGCCGTCGGCGCTAGCCGCGGGTAGACGCTGCGAAGCGTTTCACTACGATCGCCCGACGCTAGCGCGTACGGCTCAAGCAACCGAAGTCTGATCAATCGCAATTCCAAACCCGAAAGCACAATGAACGATTCTGCGAAAGAGTTCTTCGTCAAGATCCTCGAAACTCCTAGTCCTTCCGGCTACGAGGCTCCCGTGCAGCGGCTCGTCCGCGAGTATGCCGAGCCTTGGGCCGATGCGGTGCGAACCGATTCGCACGGCAACGTGATTGTGACCTGTAATCCGAAGGCCGACGTGCGAATTATGTTCGCCGGCCACGCCGACCAGATCGGTTTGCTAGTGACCTACATCGACGAATTTGGATTCATCTACACTAACACGATTGGCGGATGGGATCCTCAGCAATTAATCGGCCAACGGATGACGGTTTACACGGCCGACGGTGCGGTTCCGGCAGTCATCGCCCGCAAACCAATTCACTTGCTCGATCAAGACGAACGCAAGAAGGTGGTCCAAACAAAAGAACTTTGGCTCGACATCGGAGCCAAGAATCAAGCCGAGGCGAGTGAAGTCGTCAAAGTCGGCGACCCAGTGACGCTAAAGCTCGGTTATCAAGAAATGCGCAACAACCTGGCCAACTCGCCCGGTATGGACGACAAAGCCGGGCTGTGGGTTTGTATGGAAGCAGCCCGGCGCGCTCAGGAACGTGGCGGGCTGAAGGTCGCCATTCACTCGGCGGCGACCGTCCAGGAAGAGATCGGGCTGCGCGGCGCGCGAACGGCGGCTTACAGCATCGATCCTCATGTCGGCATCGCCGTCGACGTGACCCACGCCACCGACTGCCCGACGATCGACAAGACACAAGAAGGCGACATCAAAATCGGCGGCGGACCGGTCGTTTCACGTGGACCGAACATGAGCCATGCTGTGGTCAATATCCTCCGCGAAGCGGGCAACAAGGCTGACTTGCCGCTGCAATGGCAAGCGATTGGTCGCGGCACCGGCACCGACGCCAACGCGATGCAACTCAACAAAGCAGGAGTCGCCACCGGCTTGGTGAGCATTCCGAACCGCTACATGCATAGTTGTGTCGAGGTGATTTCGCTCGACGATCTCGACGCGTGTGCGGACTTGCTGTGTGAGTTTGCGCTGGCGATTGACGACAAGACTGATTTCATTCCGCAGTAGTGATCGAACGACTTGAAATCGACGTCAAGTATTGCCATCCAGGGAACGCAGATGGACGCGGATAAACGCCGATCGAAGTGATGGACCAGGAGTTTGAAACGGTCGACGCACGTCGTTAGCCATTCGCCGCTGCCGAACTTCGTGGCTCCTTCTTTTTTCGGCGAAGATCCGCGTCCATCTGCGTCTATCGGCGTTCCTTAGATTCTTGATTTCACGCTGTCCAGCTAAGGATCGAGTCGTTCGTTTTTCAGTTCACCCAAGTCGATTTCGTCTGTCGACTCGGGGGTCACGTTGGGGAACGAGATGATTTGCATGCCTCGCACCCCTTCCTCTTGGAGATACGTTCGCAATTCGTAGGTTTCGCCGACCACCATGCCGTCGAGCCTGAATCGCCCCTCGGCATCGGTCGTCGCGACGCCTCCGAAAGCGTTCCGCCAAGGAGCGTTGTCGTCGCCGATATGGACGCGACGCCCCCACGAAATTTTCACATCCGGAAGTGGCGTACCAGTGGTCTTGTTCACGAGTTGCCCCTTTGCCGAGGCTGTTGTCTCGAGTCGTAGGAAGGCGATTTTGTCGTCGGCACCGATTTCGGCGATGGCGGCCAATTTGCGATCGGGCGTGTGGGCGTAGAGCACCACCGGGTGAAGCTCGCGCTCGGCCGATACTTTGCCCGACTTGTCGGTCGTGAGTCGCAGGTCGCGGCCTGCCGACTGATGTCGATAGACGCCATCGATGATGGCACCATTGACACCACCCCCCGGATCGCCCCCAACAACCAGCGCTGTGAACGGCCCCTTTTCGAGGCGCGGAGCGGCGAAGTCGAGGACGATTTCGGCTTGGTCGGTGACGGTGAATTTTTTTGGTTCGGTCTGCGACGGACCGTGCAAGCTGTAGGTGCCGGGCCCGGCGAAAAACTCGTAGGTGCCATCTTCAGCCGTCGAAGTTCCGCGGTTGAACATGGGGCAGACGGAAACATTGGTGTTTTCGGGATTCGGCAAATCGACTTCGGGAAGTTCGAGCAAGCTGCGACCACTTTGTCGTAGCGATATACGCTGTGCGGTAGTTGGCCTAGCGTCGGGCCCGGCCGTGACGACGCCGTGAACGCGAGTGGCTTTTTGCAGGACAAAGTCAATATCGTCCGCCGGCTGATCTGGCCGAACCACAACACCGTCGATGGGAGGGGCACCCCACTGATTGTCAAAAATGCCGAACATGTAGAGCATATCGGGCTTAACCATCAGTCGAAACTTGCCTGTATCGTCGCTTTCAATGCTACCGTTGAAGTTATCAAATCCGTAATCAGCACCGACGGCAGTAACCGAGATACCGGCGGCTGGTTTACCGTCGGCGAACGATACGCTGCCAGTCACCGCCACGAGTTTTTCCAAGACCAACACGAGCGGCCCGTCGACTTGCTGCTCGTAATCGTACGCGATTCGCTGTCGTGCAAAATCATCGCTATTGGTCCAAAGTGGGAGCGCCTGGACACGCCAATTCGGTACACCTTCGATGGTCACTAACCCCTTTTCATCGGATCTCGCCCGGAAGAGTTCGGGTGTATAACCAAGATTGAATTCATGAGGCTCGCCTGGCTTAAGCAGGTACCACGTATAGACCTCTTCGCCCGCTATCGGCTCGCCCTTGTTGTTCGTTAAACGAATCCGAACCGTTTCGCTCTCGGCAAGCGTGAAACGAACCGGCAGTTTCTCGAACCAGACTGGTTTGAATGTCGGATCGCGAGGGTCGACGACCGTGCGATAATCGAAGCCCTCGTTAGCACCGGTCGCGTAGAGCGACTGCAAATTGCAGTCATCGGGCAAACGCAGCTCGCCGCGGCCTTGGTCGTCGGTTTCGGTCGCGGCCAAGACATCGTAGTCAATCACGGCACCGACGGTCGAACCGGCGGCCGGTTCATCATCGGCCCCGACGACCACGACCGGAATCCGCCGTACGGGACCGAGCGAAATTTCGATCGGCGTGTCGGCATTCGGAGGGTTGTAATGGTCGGCCTTGAACGTCCCCATCCGGTCGCCCGCCACGTCGTCGGCAATAATGCTCAGCGACTTCACGCGCGCGGAATCGACATCGAGCGTGAACTCCCCCCGCTCGTTGGTCACTGCACGAGTCGTATCGCGATAGGTCTTACCCATCACCTCGACACCCGCCACCGGCTGGGAGTCAGCATCGATGACGACCCCGTGGATGGCGACGCGTTTCTTGTCGTCGGGTTTGGCCTCGGCTGCTTTCTCGTCGGCTACCGCTGGCGCGAAAATGCAGGCCGCGATGGTGGCGATGACGAGCAAGCTACACAGACGAACGTAGGACATGGGAAAGCTCCAGGAAACGAATTCACTTCGCACTCGTTGGCCGATTACTTCGCGTCAAGCAACTCTCTCCAGCGCTCCCAAGCCTGTTTGCGAGCTTCGGCGTTGGCTTCGTCAGCGCCCGGTTGTTCACCGGCGCGCATGAAGCCGTGCCCTGCCCCCTCGTAGATTTTTGGCATGTATTTTTTGTCGGCCGCCGCCATTGCCTCTTTGGTGCGGTCGATGGTCGAGTTCACACGATTGTCGTTCTCGCCATAGAATCCATGCACCGGGCAGGCGATCTTGGCGAGTTGCTCGGCGTCGTCGGGGGCTGTGCCGTAAAACACGCAGGCGAATTTCAGCTCCTTGTTGTTGGTGGCATAGCGAAAGCTCTGGCTGCCGCCCCAGCAAAAGCCGGCGACGCTGACCTCGCCGTTGCACGCGGGCAACCCTTTGGCGTACTTGGCGACGGCGTCGAGATCGGCTGTGATTTGTGCGGGCGGAAGTTTGCCAATGACCTGCCGCACACCATCGCCGCCGCCGAGCGATGCGGTCCCTCCGCCATCGGGGCCCATGCCTGAAAGCAAATCGGGAGCAATCGCAATATAACCCGCTTCGGCCAACTGGTCGCAGACGCCGCGTACCCAATCGGTGAGGCCAAAAATTTCGTGAATCACAATGACCGTTTGGGCTTTCTCGCTTACTTCAGGATAGGCGACAAAGCAATTGAGCGTACGATCGCCGCGATCGATCTCGACCCATTCCAAGTGGCGAGGCGAGTTGTCGAGGCGTGGCTTCGCCCATTCCTGCGCGCCGGCTTGCAACTGAACGACAAAGCAAAGAATTCCGACGAGAGTGAATCGTAGCGTAGCCATGAGATACCTGCCTTTGCACGGGAGTCTGCGAGAACAATGAGCCTAGGGCCGATTGTAACGCCGCTTGAATCGCGAGGCAACGAACTCGACAGGATATGCGACGCTATTCGACGGGCGGGGCTAAGCTACTTTCACCCGCTTCGCCTAGCGCAGCCGTGTAGTCGGCCACCGCGACATAGAAGTCGAGCTGTGCAGCAAGTCGCTCGACAGCCGCATCGGCCGCTTGACCTTCGCGGAGGTTGAGATTGAGAAGGGTGCTTTGCCCCGCCTCGTAGAGTTCTCGCTCGGCTTGTTGCATGCGCTGGGCAAGCTCAAAACCTCGCGTTGTTTGTTCAACACGCTCAGCCGCAGCGATTAGGGCGGCCCGCGCGATTCCGACTTCGGCAATGACTTTGTCTTCGGCAAATTGCAGCTTGGCGCGTAGCTGCGCTAATTTGCCACGCAGTTGACGCACCTTGCCGAGCGCTTTGCGACGTTCGAGCGGAACCGAAACGAGAACCGACGCTTCGAGTTTTAACTCCGACTTGTCACGTTTGCTGCTCGTTGGCTCGCCCACATCTTGAGCGACCTGAATGCCGGCGTCGACATCGGGCAACGTTTCGTTGCCCGCTTGCCTTAGCGCAACAGCGAGCTGCTCGCGCACGATGGTTAGCTCGGCGAGTTCCGGTCGATTCGAAACGGCGATCGCCTCGTCACCCAAAAAGTCGTCGATCGAAAGCTCGGGAACGGGCGGCAGGTCGTCGGGTGCCACGTCGAGTGGCAGCAACTGCGGTTGGCCCTGCTGGTTGCGCAAAAACAGCGACAGTTTTTGGGCCGACTGCTCAAGCTTACGACGTGCGTCGATCACTTTGGCTTGTCGCGAAACAATGATCCGCTCGTTGTCGACCAAGTCGATCCTAGCCTTTTCGCCCGCCTTGATCTGATCGTCGAGAAAGTCGGCGCGGTCGAGTCCCAACTGCAAAACCCCTTCAGCAATTTTCAGGTTTGCGCCCGACGCGGCCCACATCCAGTAGGCAATTGTGCCATCGCGAACCGAACCAATCACAGCGGCGCGTATCTCGGGCTCGACGCGATTTTGTTCGAGCTGGGCTCGCCAAAGTTCAGCGCGGTTCGCATCGATCGCTCGATCTTTTGCAAATGGAACCATAAAGCCCGCGTTAAACTCGCCCCCTTTGTTGGTCTCGCGCTCGAGGTACCAAGGCTCGAAGTCACCACGCCCAATCCGATAGCCGGCAAAGGTCTGCCCACCCCAGAACGTGTCGCGCTTCACGTCAAGTCCGTTACGATAGTTCTCGTAAAAATCGAGCGGCTGTGAAACGCTACCCGCTTCAAGTTTTCGGTCAAAGGCTCCCATCGCGCTGAGTCGCTCACCTGCGGCGATCTCGCGTGCCGCCATTGCCTGCTGGATGATCGGAAAGTGATTGCGAACCGAGGCAATCACTTGTTCGGCCGTCGGTGCCACGGCAGGCGTCGCAATCGCCTCGGCCTCGCTGTCGGGGGCCGGCAACCGCTGGAGGTCGTCGGCAGCGTCCTCGGCGCCGTCTTCGTCTACAGTGCCATCAACAGTGCCATCAACAGTGCCATCGCCAGCGGTTTCGCTAGCGGTTTCGTCGGTTGTTTCGCCAGCCGGCGCGGCCGGCGAAGCTTCGCCGAAGGATGCAAGCACTAGGTCAGCAGGCGGCTCGACTGGCGCAACCGCCACGCGCTGCTCAGTCGATCGGCAGCCGCAGACCGCGAACATCAAGACAGCAGAGATGAGTGAAATCAAACGCACCGCGAGCAATCCGTTGCTAGCACCAAGAGAGCAGCGCGAACCGAGGGTGCGGTCCGCTGTAACGGTAAGTTCGGAACAACCAGTGCAGTTTGCCCAGCAGTTTTCGAGATGGCAGCAAAGTCACCCAGAACAACACCAGCCCTGGCGACATACCGCAAACTAACCGCCGACTCTGACTTTTGGTGGCTTTACCTTCTCGGCTTCTTCTTTCGAGTCGAATTTGGGGGGAAAGCCGTTGATGCGTCGCCAGATTTCGTAACCCAACGGAACCGTGTCGAGTAGTACCCAACCGTTGGCTCGACCTCCTTGGCGCAGATAGGGGGCTTCAGGCCATTTGCGGTGAATTGCATCTTCTTCGCTTACCAATTCGGTGTCGGGTACAACAACCACCCGAAACTTGCCCTGTCCGTTATCGCTAGCGTCGACGAGCGCGACCTCGCCGGGAAAAGTACCGGCTGCAACCGAGGGCCAACCTGAAATCTGAATCGCGGGCCAGCCTTCGAACTGAAGTCGCACCGGTCGACCGGCGCTTATCAAGGGTGCATCGTTGCCGGCGACCATGAGTTGCACCGCCGGTGTCGTCATCTTCGGCACGATGCGGCAAAGCTGATCGCCCGGCTTGACGATGCTCGACGTGTCGAACACAGCCAGGTTCATCACAAAACCATCGCGCGGCGCTCGGACGTCTTGTGTTTGTTGCACGGCGAGCTTGCTTTTCGAATCAAGCAACTTGGCTTGCTTTTGATTGATCTCTTCAGAGTTCTTACTGATTTCAGCGGCGGCTTTCGAGAGATCGGCCTGGGCCTTCACTCGCGACGAGTCGATCTTATTGAGCTTCGCTTGCCACTCTTTGCGATACGATTCGCGCTCGTTGATTTTGCCTTCGACGCCGCTCTTGGCGCTCTCGACTTCTTGCTCGGCAACCCTCACATAAGCTTCGGCCTTAAGAAACTTTTGCTCGGTTTCTTGCAGTTTCAGTTCCGATTCGATGCCTTTCTCGAACAGGATCTTCTTACGCTCGTAGTCGGCTTTCGCCTGATCGAGGTCCGCCTTCGCAGCGTCGAGTTTTTTTTCTTCGCCCTGCAGCTTGTTTTTTGCCTGATCGACATAATTGTCGAGGGCTTCCATCAGTTTGTCGCGGGCCGACGTCATCGACGCGAGTTCTTCGGTCGTTACCGCAACAATCGTTTCGTTATTGTCTTTGATCGCTTTGCCATATTCGAGACGCGTTTTCGCGACTTCGATTTCGTTTTCGACCAGATCGACCTGCTCTTGCAACCGAGTCAAATAATCGGGGTCTTGGTTAACAATGCGAAAAAGGAGTTGTCCCTTGGTGACAAACGCGTTTTCTTCGACCCCTTCGCCACGCTCGTCGATGCGTCCCTTCACAGGTGCTTGCACCGACTGGGGTCGTTCGAAAGGGTCGAGGGCGATGACCGTACCTTCGCCGCGAATGGACTGTTGCCAAGGTACAAAAAACATCGCCGGAATCAGCACGCAAAGCAGCACCAGCAGCGCGCGGCCCGATCGCCTAACAAGCCGCGAAGAACGGGCGAGTCGCATCGCTGGAAAGTCTTCGTCGCGATAGGCGGCGTTGCCGCTGGTCTGAACGATCGACACATGTTGTTCGCGGAGCGAAGTCATCGGTATCTCTTATTCCATCGGTTCAAATGCGAGCTACGTTTGGTGAATCTTTACATGCTTGTCGCCAAGGTCAATCCATCGCTCAAAACGCTCAGCCACCGCGCGTCTGCCTGTGGCGACGATCACAGTGAAAGTTTGAGCCTGATCGAGCAGCGACGCGATCACTGTTTCGCAGTCGTCATCGGGCAGTGCATCGAGCATCGAGTCGACGAGCAACAAACGCGGACGACCCGCCATCGCGCGGGCAACCATCAACAGTCGATTTTGGCTAGTTGAAAAAGGTGTCCCCGAAGCACTGATGCGTGTTTCCATGCCATCTTTAAGCTGCAAGATCTCGTCGAGCAGGCCTACCTGATCGAGCGCAGCTCGCACATCGGTAGAACTAACGCCCGGCCGACGCAGGTCGATGTTCTCGGCAATCGTTCCGTCGAACAACTCGATATCATCGACCAACGCGACATGCGACCGCAGCACATCGGGCCGTAGATCGCGCGGGTCGGTCTGTTCGATCATAACGTGTCCGCCATCGAGTGCACGTTCGCCGTAAAGTGTCGAGAGCAGACTTGTTTTGCCGCTGCGGCGGGGGCCGAACAGAGCGACGCGCTCGCTCGGCTCAATGGTGATTGTGAGGCCCGTTTTGAGGGCTGGCCCAATGCCTGACAATTGGGCTCCGGCAAATTCAACCAGCGAACCCTCGCCGCGGGGCAGGCTGAGCATGCCATCGTGCCGCTCGACTGGCAAATCAAACAGCTTGCCCAGCTTATCGACCGCAGCAGTCACGTCGTAGAATCCTTCGAGTTGCTTAAACAGTTTGGCTAGCGAACCCAAGATGGTCGAAACAATGAGCTCGGCAGCGACAAGTTGGCCCAGGGTCAGTTGATTCTGAATGACGAGCCACCCGCCACCACCCAGCAGCACCGTACCGGCGACGACTTGCAGGCAAAGGATATACAGCAATTGGCGGTACAACACGCGAAAGTGCGCCCTGCGAGTTCCGAGATAGCCCGCTGTAAGAGAATTCGCTCGGTCGACAGCAAACTCAGCTCCGCCGTCGGCCTTGAAGCAGGTCGCACAACGCACCAAGTCTTCGAACCAGGCTCCGACACGATATTTCATGGCCGACTCGTCGATGCCGGTCGAAATGCCGCCCCGACCGAGCAACACCAGCCCCCCTACAATGGCAATCAGCAAGAGGATGTCGAAGCCCAGCAGCCAGGGGTGATAAAAGGCGAGCACCGCCATACCAACGAGCGTTGCAAGTACGATGCTCACGCCATCGAGCAGCAAGAGAGCAACCACTTTTTGAAGTGTTACCACGTCGAAGAATCGGTTCACCAGTTCGGGAGCATAGTAGTGGCCAAGTTGACTATGGTCGACCCGGGGCAAACGATAGGCCAAGTCGGCGGCGATGCGGGCGAAGAGCCTTCGTTGGATGATTTCGGCGACGTAAGTTTGCATGGCAGTGATGATTGCCGCGAAAGCGAGAAATCCAAACAGCAACGCGGCCAGCACCAGCACTGGTTGCAACAGACTGCCGAAGGCGACAAAGTTCACCAGCGATTCGACCGCTACGGGCGTCGCAAGACTGAGCACACCAACGACGAAAGCATATGTCACAATGACCCAAATGTCGGGCCACTCGGGGCGAATGAGACGGAGCAACCGCCGC
>JBGSWC010000275.1:0-9211 GCA_041752635.1 Pirellulales bacterium
TGTGGCGTGAGGATTGTTAACAAATCCACTACGCAGGAGGTGTTCGCTTTTCTCACGCTAGCAGTGCAGCGATAGCAATGCTTAAGCGTTGAGGCGACAGTAGTTACGCGAATGTTAATGCCATTCGTGTCAGGAACCAAAAACTGACCACCCCGTCTATGGCAGTGGCAATTCGACGCATAACGTGGCTAACGGAAACCTCGCAGTCGACGTCTCGCCCGACCCCGCCCACCGCGTAGCCGGCGAATCGCAGCCGGGGACAGCGAATCGACGCCGCGCTCGATGCCACCCACGATGGCCAAAAATCGTTGTCGAAATCGGCCGCGCGGTGTGGTAGAAAGTGGGTAAGTAACAATGTGTTCGATGCGCCCTGCTGGCGCGATGCAAGCATGGCACCCCGCGTGGGGCATTCGCTGAATTTTGAACGCCCGAAAGTGACGTCAATGAACTTAAACACCGCGATTTTTGCACCTGCCCATTTCGTTTGGGCCTCTGAATCAAGCTGTTTCGCGATCCGAGCGAGTGCAAAAGTCGCCGACTTTTGCACCTCGATCGAATTGTTGGCGGCGCGACTAAATTCAGGGACCACTCACACTGCTGGACAAGCCAGAGGGTGGCACCCGGCGTCCAATTCCGCATTCCGAAATTCGCATTCCGAAAGCCCCAAATGGGTTTTGTCCAAAACGTCGCCAACTGGTCGGTCAAAACCCAGGTACGAAATTCACTGGCGATGTGCGAAATCAACTGGCAAACAAGGTGGTTTTGAGATTTTAAAGCGAGACAAAAGTCGGGGTTTTGTCCCCTCCAATCGTGTTTGCCTTTTCGGGGTCAAAACGATCAAAACCGAGGCGGTCGAACGACGCACGAGAATGCGACTGCCAACACCTGCGGGAAGTGAATTCCGGTAGGCTCCGCTCGCCACAACTTACCCTGCTCCTTGGTCAGCCATCGGTTTGTGATTGACAATCAGGTTCTGTAACCGGTCGAGACGGCTGTCGAGTTCGTCGAAGCGACTAGCGAATCTTTGCCAATTTTCGGTGGCGGTGCCTGATTCGTCGGGCGTGTTCGATTCGCCAGGCGGGGGCAATGCGGCGGCGCGCTCTTTGTTGGCCTGCTGCTGCACCTCTTCCATGCTGTTGAGAATGACGCCAATGAACAGATTCAACAGAATCATGGTCCCCAGAAAGATGAACGTGATAAAGAATATCGCCGAGATGAGTGGCTGTGGCACGGATTTGCGTGCCATGTTGTTTGGGTTGGGAGTGGTAAAAACATCAGACCCAAACATCTGAATATACAGCACTTCGTTCCAGCCCTCTTGAGTCACTACCGTGAACAGGGTCAGCATCGCATTTGGTAAGTCGCCGAATCGCATGGGATCGTTTTCGCGAAACAAGAAGACCCCCATCACCCCATACACATAGAACAACAAAAACAGCAACAGCCCCACATAGCCCATCGAGGGAATACTTTTCAGCAGCGCGTTGACCAAAATTTGCAGTCGTGGAATGGCCGTAATCAGTCGCAGCGCGCGAAAGATGCGCGCCAGTCGCATCACGGCGACATAATGGCCGTCGATTGGTAGAAAACAAACGGCGATGATGGCAAAGTCGAAAACGTTCCATGGATCGTAGAAATAGCGATAGAATCGCCAGCCGTGCTGCCCTGCCTTGATCAGAGCTTCGACCACAAACGCCCAAAGCACAATGTTATTGAGCGCGTCCAGGAGTGGACGATACCTGGCCTCGATCTTCGGATTGGTCTCCAAGCCGACCAATACGGCGGCGAAAACGATTAACGCCAACACGATGTACAGAAAACGACGCGACTGAGCAATAGACCGCAAATAAGCGGACATGACCGAGGTTCCAGGAGGGAAGAAAAATGGGAGACATGCAAGACACGTCACCCAAGTTTGCCGCGACGGCAGAACTTGTGTGCAGCAGCGATCGAGCAGACATCAACCGTTGCTGCCCTGATTCTGAATGCGGTCGAGTCGCGCGTCAATCTCGCCGAGGCGGCGAGCGATCAGTTTCCAGGCTTCGGCGGGGGTGCTTGGCTCGTCGGTCGGTGGGGCTTCGATGATGCCGAGCACCAACTCTGCGCCCTGCGTAGCATTTGGTTAGCCGATTGTGCGTATTAACTTAACCGAGTGGAAGGAGAGAGCGATGGCAAAATAACGCAACTCTGGTCACATTTTCTGTCAAAGGTTCGGTTGTCAAGAAATCGAACTAACAATTTCCCCACATGGGCTGCAAATACTTTATAATCAGGGTCTCGCCCGAAGGCTTGTGTCGAGTGGCCGTCGACGATTGCGATTGAAAACACAAGCACCCACCTGAAGCAATCTTCCGAGAATCGCCGCGTCGACCGATGCAGGTGATGCCGCTTTGAAGAGATAGCGTTTGCATGATTATTCGCAAGACAACTCTCGCTGTCCGTTCCATCATTTGCGCGGCGCTATGTGCGGCACTCGCACGAGGTGCGGAGATTCCCGTTGGACTTGAGGGCTACCAGGCAACGGTCAAGCCGTTCTTCGAGTCGTACTGCATCGACTGTCACGGACCCGACACGAGCAAGGGCGAGATGACTTTGCACGCGCTCGGCAGCGATCTAGCTGCTGGCAAAGAAATGCAGCAGTGGGAACAGATCCTGAAAAAACTCGCCAGCGGTGAGATGCCACCCGAAGACGAATCGCAACCACCGTACAACGAGCGGAAGGCTGTTGTCCGCTGGATCGAAGCCACTCTGCGGGATGGCATCGACAAAGACAAACAACGAGCCCCAGCGCCATCCGCGCGGCGACTCACGAACGTCGAATACCAAAACACTCTGCGCGACTTACTTGGGTTCGAACTCGATGTCATCGACGACTTGCCGGCAGACCCCGAGAAGTTCTACCACTTCAACAACACTGCCGAACTTATGCGGATGGGACCGGAGCAATTGAACCGGTACCTCGATATCGCACGGCGCGCGATGAACAGCGCGATCGTCGACCCCATGAAGCCCGAGGTTTACAGAATCCGGCGTGAGTGGAGTTCGGCAGGTAACGACTCTGGGATGGCCCAGGACGAAGTCGGCGTGTGGGGCAACAGTCGCAACACGGCCGCCAACGGAATCGGTTTGCGAGACTTTCCGACGGTCGGCGAATATCGCATTCGCATGCAGGCGTCTGCGATCATCCCGCGGGGCTATGTCGAGGTCCCACTCAAACTCGATATGGGCACCGACCCGGGCAGAACAGAGACTCTGTTCAAAACTGTCGCGACGCTGCAGCTGACCAACAGTCCCGACGAGCCGGAGGTCTTCGAGTTCAGGGGGCGGATCGAGAACCACCCCTACGCGCCGGTTCCCTCGAGTAAAAACGGCCCGCTGGTCGACCAAATGACCCTCATTCCTCGCGTGATATACGACGACGGCACGCTCAACGATGGGGGGCACTATGCGAATATACGCGCCTTAGCGATGCCGCGGGCGGTGATCAATTGGATGGAGTTAGAAGCGCCGGTGACAAACGTCTGGCCACCCCAGCACCACACGGCCATTCTGTTTGAGTCACCGTTGCGCGAGCGCGACCCCGATGGATATGTCCGCGAGGTGTTCGAGCGATTTATGTCGCGGGCTTACCGGCGGCCCGCCAATGCTGACGAGGTCGAGCGCTTCGCCGAAATCTACCGTCTGATCCGCCCAGGTGCCGGGACCTTCGAGCAAGCGATCCGCGAAACGCTGGCGATGGTGCTCATTTCTCCTCAGTTCCTGTACCACACCGAGTCGTCACCAGCGACGAACGAGCATTACGCGATGGCCGCGAAGCTGTCGTACTTCCTTTGGGCGAGCATGCCCGACCAAGAGCTGCTCGACCTCGCAGCAGAGCAGCAGCTCAACGATCCCGCCGTGATCGAGCAACAAGTCCTACGGCTGCTTGCCGATGCCAAGGCACAGGCGTTTGTCGAAAACTTCACTCGCCAATGGCTGAGTATCGAGAAGATGAAGACGGTGCCGATCAATGCCGACCTCTTCCCGCGGTTTCTTTATTTGGTACCCATCGGTGAGACGGCGGGCACAGAAGTTCCCTTCCTTCCGACGGTGCGCGATTACATGATGCAGGAGACCGTCGGGTTCGTGGGAGAGCTCATCCGTCGCAATGCGAGTGTGATCAACGTTGTCGACTCCGACTTTGCTTACCTCAACGAGCGACTCGCAGCACACTACGGAGTCGAGGGCGTAAAGGGAATGAAACTGCGAGCCGTACCGATCGAGCCCGAGCACCACCTTGGCGGGTTGTTGACGCAAGGCTCGGTACTCATCGGCAACGGTACCGGCACTGCGCCACATCCCATTTATCGCGCCGTCTGGTTACGCGAAGCAATCCTCGGCGACAAGGTCGCACCCCCACCAGCCGAAGTCCCCGCGCTTAGCGACTCCGCCGGTGAATCGCTCGAACAGGCGTTCTCGATCGCCCAACTGCTCGCCAAACACCGCACGGTCGAGGCCTGCAACGACTGCCACGCGCGGCTCGACCCCTGGGGCATCCCCTTCGAGGACTACAACGCCATTGGCCGCTACCAGCCCAAGGTGCCGAAGGACGGGACGCGTGTCAGTCGGTTCGACGAAAAACAGCACACCGACCTCGACGGCTACCAAGCTTATCTTGAGTCGATCAACACTGTCAAAGTCGATTCCAAGGCCCGTGTGCCAAATGGCCCCGAGGTCGATGGGATGCGAGAACTCAAAGACTACCTGATCGAAAATCGCCAAGACGATATCGCCGAAAATGTGCTCCGGCGGCTCCTATCCTACGGCATCGGACGCGAGTTGAGCTATCTCGATCGAACGGAGGTCGCGACGCTGTTCGATGCATCAAAAGCCAACGATTTTCGCCTACGCGACATGATAGTTGCGATTTGCGAGAGCGACATATTTAGAGAAACAACCCCCGAATAGAAAGAAACAGCATGGCACGAAAATCGTGGCACCTAAACCGTCGAGAACTCATCCGAGGCGCGGGCGTCGCCATGGCGCTGCCTTACCTCAACGCGATGGGCGTGGGTGAGAGCGTCGGGAGCGCAGCGACGCCCGCCGCTGTTAACGAGTTGCCCAAGCGTTTGATGGCGACTTACATCTCCTATGGCGTGTACATGCCCGACGGTCCATCGGGAATTCCCCGCAAGACCTCGGACGGCAAGAACGAACATCACGAGTGGAGCTGGTGGCCCTGTGCCGATGCCGGCCCGTTGTCGTTCAATAAGTCGAGTGCCCCATTCGAGGAACTCAAGGACAGCCTGACCTACCTGCGCGGCCTCGACCACAAGGGAGGCTACAAGCTCGGCGGACACAGCAGCGGCGACGTCTTCTTGACCGGTGCCGACATGGCTGATCAAGAGAAGACCAACAACATCTCGATCGATCAAGTCGCCGCCGAAGCCCACGGCCACAAGACTCGCCACGCCTCGCTGGTGATGGGCACCGAAGGGGGCACCGGCTCCTACCTGCAAACCAAAACGATGAGCCATCGCGGGCCGGGCAAACCGATCCCCTCGCTCCACAAACCTCAAGAAATTTTCAACCGGCTGTTCAATCCTTATGGCGACAAGGGGATCGAGCAAGTCAGAGCCGGTCTCCGGCGCGACGCGAGCGTCCTCGACCTGATGATGGATAACAGCAAGAGCTTCCACAATCGCCTGGGTCGCGAAGACAGGCGGAAGATGGATGAATACCTCGAATCGGTTCGGGAAATCGAGAAGCGTGTCGAACGAACCAGCCAATGGACTCACACTCCCCTTCCAGATATCGACACCAAAGGACTCAACATCGACGTCACTCACAAACAGCCCCAAGAGTACATTCGCTGTATGTATGACTTGGCTTATCTCGCATTTGTGACCGACCAAACCCGCTTCACTACGTTCATGACCGAAAGCGAGCATTCGAGCAGCAGCGAACTGTGGAACTACGCCAACTATGCGCTCGGTTACAAAGGGGCCACCCACGACATCGCCCACAAACGACCCGAAGACTACTCTGGTCAGTGGGACAAGTGGCGAGCTGAGAACCATGCCTATTTCCTCAAACGTCTCCGCGACACACCCGAGGGCGAGGGCAACATGCTCGACAACACGATCGTGCTGTACGGCTCGGCCCATCCCCACGCTTCCCACAGCGGTTTGAACTACCCGCTGCAAATCGCCGGCGGCAAAAACCTCGGTTTCAAACACGGCTTCCTTCACGAGTTCGTCGACGACAAGAAAGTGCCGCTCGCGAACCTGTTCGTCACCATGCTTAACGCCGTCGATGTACCGGTCGAACGATTCGCCGACAGCACTGGTAATCTGAGCCAATTGATGAGTTGATCGATGTTTATAATCAATCGCACGCTCCTGTTGTTAACCTGCTTGTTATTGTCTGTCTCGACATACGGACAAGACACCGCCCTGCCGCGAGTGTTGATCATTGGCGACAGCGTATATCGCCAGCCAGCCTCTGACGTTGCCAAAGAACTGAACAGCAAGGCGGTGGTCCAATATGCAACAGTGCCATCGGGAGTCGTACTCAATACTGCCAGTGCGCTCGAGCATCTCGATATGCTGCTGGGCGAAGGCAAATGGGATGTGATTCACTTCAACTGTGGATTAGGAGACCTGATCTATCGCGCGCCCAATATGAAATCGTTTCGCGTGCTTTCGATCGAAGCCGGAGGCGTCCGCGCGACCAGCCCTGAGCAATACGAGAAAAATTTGCGCGAACTGGTGACACGACTCAAAGCAACCGGCGCGAAACTGATTTGGGCCAGCACAACCCCGATTCGACACTCCAGGTCCAACCTCTTCGCGATGGGGTCGGAGGTCGAATACAACGCCATTGCCGCTAAGGTGATGGCCGACCAACAGGTGAAGGTGAACGACATGTACAGCTACGTCACCGAACTCATCGACATGACGCGCCCCGCCCCCCATGGCTTCGATCCGTTCTTTTTCGACCGCCAACCGCTGCATCCTCCGATCTTGCAACGCATCGCCGGCGTACTCGACCTCGAGTAATTTTCTCGTTTCGAAGTACCGAAACACGTAAGTTTGCATAACGTCCTGAAATTTGGGCGCTAGCCGACGAGCTATGCCTCGTCGGTCGAATCTCGCTCGATGCGTTTGACCCCAGAGTTTGAGGGTCCACTCGTCCCGCACCACATCCTTTCGCCCCCCCCGTTCCCGAGGTAAACTACGGGCTTTGCTCACTCCGACACAGGAAACGCCGTCGTGCTAGGTACTTGCGTCATCGGCCTCCAATGGGGCGACGAAGCGAAGGGTAAGATCGTCGACCTTTTGACCCCCGGCCACAAACATGTGGTCCGCTACCA
Organism: Pirellulales bacterium; assembly: GCA_041752635.1. GTDB lineage: Bacteria > Planctomycetota > Planctomycetia > Pirellulales > Lacipirellulaceae > JBGSWC01. The sequence continues at coordinate 7,355 of JBGSWC010000275.1, forward strand.
GGGGGGAGCCAACGCAGGCCACACCGTTGTGGTCGGCGACGAGGTCTATAAACTCTCGCTCCTCCCCAGCGGAATTCTCACTCCCGATGTGACCTGCATCATCGCGGGCGGGGTCGTGCTCAATCCGGCCAAGGTGATCGAGGAACTCGACGAGTTAATTAGCCGTGGAATCACTCACACTGATAACCTCAAGCTCAGCGATCGCACTCATGTCATTTTCCCCTGGCATTTTGCGGAAGATAAAATTCTCGACAACCAAACCGGTGGCGAAAGCATCGGCACCACGCTCCGGGGCATCGGCCCCTGTTATCGCGACAAAGTCGCCCGCAGCCACGCTGTGAGGCTGGGCGACATGTATCGACCCAACTTCCGCGAGCGTCTCGACCATATTGTCTCCGATAAAAACCGGGTGCTGGCCGCCATGTCCGATGGCCAGCTCGAAGCTCTCGATGCAGCCGCCATCTACGACGAATACAGCCGCTACGCCGAGCGACTTGAGTCACACGTTTGCGACACGACCGAACTCCTGCTCACTTCGCTCGAAGCGGGCGAGAAGGTGTTGTTCGAGGGTGCCCAAGGGGCGCTGCTCGATGTTGACCATGGCACCTATCCCTACGTCACCAGCAGCAACAGCTCGGGCGTCGGCATCAGCAATGGCTCGGGTGTGCCCGGCAAATACCTCGACCGGGTGCTGGGCGTTGTCAAAGCCTATTCGACCCGCGTTGGTGGCGGACCTTTCCCGACCGAACTGCTCGATGAGACCGGCCAGTACCTGCGCGACCGCGGCAACGAATATGGCACCGTCACCCGACGCCCGCGCCGGTGTGGTTGGCTCGACGCGGTGGCGGTTCGCTACACGGCCCGGCTTGGCGGCGTCACGGGGCTTTGCATCATGTTGATGGATGTCCTCAGTGGTCTCGACGAATTGAAAATCTGTACTGCTTACGAAATCGACGGCAAGTCGACTCGCGTCTTTCCCTCCCATGTCGACGAACTTCGCAAGGCGAAACCGATCTACGAAACGCTGCCCGGCTGGCACGAAGAAGTCACCCAGTGTCGGTCGTATGACGAACTCCCCGCCAACGCTCACAATTACATGGATCGCATCGCCGAACTGATTGGCGTGCCGGTCGATGTTGTCTCAGTCGGGCCGGGCCGGGCGCAAACGATTGTCGTGAACCAGGCGCTCGTACCGTCAACGTAGCCACCGTCGCCAGACGGTGGATGCCGCTTGCGGCGGGTGCCTTCGTAGCAAAACTCGCAAGAAGTTTCGGCAAAAAAACTCGTAATTGTTACTCCAACGTTCTGACCGTTTTGTCCTCGAAACAGCCACCACGATTGGAGCGGACAAAACCCCGAATTTTGTTTCTCGCCGAATTCGCGAAAAGGTCTTGTTTTCCAGTCGATTTCGAACATCGTCAGTGAATTTCGTACCTGGGTTTTGACTGACCAGTTGGCGACGTTTTGGACAAAACCCATTTTTGAGAGTGGAGAGTGGAGAGTGGAGAGTGGAGTGTGGAGTGTGGAGAGTCGAGAGGAAAGGATTGGTAGCATGGGCGTCCCCGCACGTACGACGCAGCACCCAAGAGCCGTGCCCGTAAGGGTTCGGGTGAGTTGAGTTGTCAATTGTCAGTTGTCAGTGGGCGGTGGGCGGTGGGCGGTGGGCGGTGGGCGGTTTCGCCGCGCGAAACAACGCTTTTATAAAGTCGACGCTCTTGTTGCCCTCTGCCCTCTGCCCTCTGCCTGCTGCCCTCTACCCCGTGTGCCACCCTCTGGCTTGCCCAGCAGTGTTTGTCGAACAGAGTTTCACGCACCCTTTCTACCACACTGCGCGGCCAATTTCGACAACAAAATTTG
>JBGSWC010000276.1:0-1592 GCA_041752635.1 Pirellulales bacterium
GCCGGTTCAAAAGACAAAAGCCCGCGGGATCGCAATCCTGCGGGCTTTCTTATTTTTGCACGTAAGAATTGAAAGCTCGCTCACTCCCCATCGCTCTCTTCATAAACCGCCTGCGAGACATCGGCCACGGGTTGGGTGCGGAAGGGCTCGCCCGCTTCATAGAGTCTTACCCGTGCGATGTAGTCGGCCCGGAGCGTGTCGGGGGCTAACTCGATGGCTTCTTCGAGAACTTTGATGGCTTTGACAAACTCGCCGGCGCTGGCAAATGCTGCGGCCAAAGTATCAAGCGCGACGTGGCGTTCGCCATATTCTGATTCGATCGCTTGTTGTGCTCCGAGGATCGCGTTTTCGCTGTCGCGATATCGTTCGTCGGGACACGTCGCCAACAACCAGGCACCATTGCGATAGGCATGGCCGTAGCTTGGTTTCAATTCGATGGCCAAGGCATAGCTGGCCAGGGCATCGCCGTATTGGCCCATGTCGGCGAGTAGATCGCCACGGCTACAGAGGATGCCGGGGTTCTCAGGCTCAAGTTCGGAAGCCACGGTGAAGTGTTCCAAAGCTTCCTCCCAGCGGCTTTCCATGTGGCAGACACGGGCCAAGCCAAGGCGTGCCGAGGCAAGTTTGTGATCCAGTTCGCAGGCCTGTTGGTAGTCGCGTTCCGCGGTCGCCAAATCGCCTGCTTGAACGTACAAGGTGGCCCGATTGGTATAGGCCTTGGCGAACTTGGGGTTCATCTCGATCACGCTCGAAAAATCATCAAACGCTTCGGCGAATAAACCGGCTTCGGCATACGACACGCCGCGATTGTGTAGCGCTCGCCAGTTCAAGGGATCGAAATGGATCGCTTCCTCGAAATCGGCATCGGCGAGTTCTTGTTTGCCGGCGTCGGTGTACACTTGGCCGCGACGATTGAGCGACCAGGAGATCAGCTCGGTGGCGAATTGCTTGGTCTCGCCTTTCACTCCCAAACGGAGGGCGGCGACGCACTTGTCGATGACTTCGGAAAACTCGGTTTCAGTTTTTGCGGTTGTCGAGGCACTGTGGGCCTCGACGAGCAACTGTTGACTCTTGTCGAGTTGTTTTGGTTCGGCGACGGATTGCACGATTTTTTGCGTGCGCTTTGGCGCAGCCGGTTGCGATTTGACCTGCTTTGTTGCTCGTTTGGTCTGAGTCTCGGAGCGCAACGACAGCTCGTTGGTCCAGCCGGTATTGTTTTTCGACTTCTTCGTCTGCTGGGGAGCTTCCTCGACCACGAGGAATGACCCGTTGCTAGCACCGGGCGTTGTCTGCACATCTTGATCGTTAATAAAGACAATCCCGCCGTCATCTTCGCCGTTCGCGAACGAGACTAGTGAGCACAACACGATGCCGCACAAAACGCGACCCAATCGACGAGTGAGCGAAACTTCCATGTTCATCAATCCGCAAGTGGGGAAACATTGCAGAGTCAAACGACACCGCGCGACAAGAGAACTCCTGCCTCGGTCTTTCTATCGGACGCGGCGGCAAAGTCGCTCCAATCGAACGATCCAGAAGATCCGGAAAACTCTTGCCAATTGCCCCAAGGTTGCATGCTGGCGGTGCGCGCG
>JBGSWC010000277.1:0-7714 GCA_041752635.1 Pirellulales bacterium
CGTGTGGTCGGCCATCTTGGCGACCCAGTTCTGCGGGTCTTCACCCACACAGTAAGCGTGACCGATGTCGAAGTTCAGCCCGACTCGCTGGCTGTCGATTCGATCGCGAAACTCCAAGTATTCGTCGAACTTTTCGATCAGCAACTCGGGTTCGGGTTCGATGAGCAGTCCTACGCCAAGTTTCTCGGCCACCTCAACACAAGGCATGAGTTCTTCGTAGAAGATGTCGTAAGCGTCTTTGCGAGTTTGTCCTTCGGCCAGTGGGCCACCCGGTTCGGTGGTGATGTGCGGCGCGCCGAGCTCGTGGCAGAGACGCAGCGCACGCTTCGTATGCTCGCGGCGAATCGCGCGGTAATGGGGGTCGGGATCAATGAAGCCCGGGTGCCAGTAGGGCTGGCGCGGATCGGCGACCGCGTTCATCATGAAGGCGTTGATGTTCGAGATTTCGAGTTTATTTTCGCTCAGCGCCCGGCGAATCGACTCCTTGCTCTCTGCGAGCAATCCGGCCGGCCAAGCGTGGGGCACGTCGGCCAAAATTTCGATGCCTTCATAGCCAAATTCGGCGATCTGTGCGATCGTTTTCTCAACACTGAAGTGCAGGAACGCGTTCGAGCTAAAAGCGAGTTTCACTGGAGACCCTCAGACGGGTTGTCGTTAGTGGAAATGCGGTTCGCAGCGATGGCGACTTTTCTCGCTCCTTGTGCTGCGAGCAACAACGTACATCGGTTGTCGCCGCGGGGGCGAAGTTGTTTGCGGAATTTATCGGGATCGAAGCCGGCCAGTCGATGTTTGATTTCAACGTGACCGATCGACCGCTGGGCGAGCCAATCGGCGATCGTCGACACGCGCAGCGGCAGGATTTCGACGACTTCAAACGTGGCGAGCAACGGAGTCGACACCAATGGACCAGTCAAATACGAATCGCTCGCTGACCAAGCCGTGAGGCCATTTGCAGTCGCCAGCGGACCGACCAACCCAGCGGCCAGCACTGTGCTTTGTACATCATAAACGAACGGACCGATGGTGGGCGAAAATCGAGGGGGTGCGGGCCTACCTTGAATTGTCGCCAGTACATCGCTGGAACGGCTGGCGATGATTGTTGCGCGATGCTCGCCCACACAAGTGGCTAATTGGCCATGCCAAGCGACCTGCTGGCGGCATTCGCCAGCCCTTCCGATCCACTCGCGCTCGCAGGCAAAAGGCCAGTCGTCGAGCTTGGTAGCCGGTGCGAGCTTGATGGCACCATGTGGATTCGAGTCGAGCCAGCGATGCAACAACTCCACGGGCGGCTGCATCGAAACGAGCTGCGAAACGCGGTGCCCCTCGGCGCGGCGATCGGGATCAACGTGCCAAGCCGCGAACCCCGCTACGTCGACATTCGCTGCCGACTCTGTCGTCACTGTCGATTGGTGCTGCCGGAGTTCGCGATAGCAAGCGAGATTGTGATTGGCACAGTAAGCGGCTAGCGGATCGTGGTCGATGGCCGTCACCGACAACGATGGAGCCAACCCAATTGCGTCGCCACCGATCCCACAGCAGAGATCGAGGCACGAAGCGAGACCACTCATTCGCGAAGCCTTGTAGCCAGCGATCCACTCGTCGGTTGCTTGTTCGTAGCCCTTGCGCGTGAATAGCATGTCGTCGGCACGCGAAAACTTCGCCCCTGCTCGCACGCGAAGTTCCGCCAATTCGACGGCAAGCCGCGCGCGTTCGGCGGTTGTCTGTTTGCGCAGCGTCGTTGCCAGCCTCAATGGATCAATCGACGTCTGGGCAAGATCGGCGAGCCATGCTTTTGTTGTCGACGAGGCGAGCCATTCCCAGTCGGACAAATCGGTCTGTTCGTCACATTCCGAAGTCACGGCTTGGTAATCCTTAGCGGCGTTAGCGAACGATAGTGTGATTGCAAGACTCACGAAAACAGCGGTTGCAGTGGACGATGTTCGTTAGTTGATCGCCCGCTGGGACGATGGTCGATACTAACCAATACGCGTGGTCTCCGCGATAACCCATGCACGACCCACCCACATCGCAACCAAAGGCCACCCGCATCGCAACCAAAGGTAAGTACCATGGCCCGACCCGTTATATTAGCTGGCCTGTTGGGGGCGGCGGTAGGTGTCCCTTATGTGGTGAGCCAAGGTCCACAGGGTTTTCCTGAGTTGGCGAACCTGTCGGGCATGAGTGGGTTGTCGAAGCCGACGGCCGAGTGGTCGCCCCAATCGCAGCAGTCTTTCACGCTCGCCGACTTCGAGAACCTGGGTCCGAAGTCCGACATCTATCGCCACCCTGCCCCGTTGGCGGGCCTACCGACCCATTCGTTGGCCGAAGTACTGCGGATGGATATCACCAAGGAGTGGGTCTATAGCCGTTGGACCCGCAAGAGCACCGGGTTATCGGACCCCGAACTGTTTGGTATCCGAGTCCCGCTGGTGACCGGCACACGAATGGCCGACCTCGCAGGGTCGCTCTCGTACTTCTTCGACAACTATGGCTTGTTGCAACGCATTGAGTTCCACGGCACAACGGCCGATACAACCGAGATTGTTTCACTGTTGACAACGACTTACGGATTTCAGCCCGACAATCTGTCGCCCGCCGGCAATCAACGGTTCACCGTGACCGGACCTAAAGGAGTCGAAAGTTATTTGCAAACGAGTCCATCAGGTGTGTTGTGGGGCAACCAACCCCACAATAGTTTCGTTGTCGACCTTGTGCTCAATCGCCCCGGATCGGGTCGCGTCGCCAATCCACCCATTCCCGCGCTGGGCGACTTCGTACCCGACTTGGCGGTGGCCCCGACGGCATCGCCCAACAGCGAAAAACCCGTCTTCCCAGGTGAATCGGTTGTGCCAACGGCCAAGGAGTCAGCCGCCGCAGCACCCAAAGAGCCGCCACCGCAGATCGAGTCGGTCGTCGATGAATTCGGATTTCGCGGCCGTCGGCCCACGTCGCGTTGGCCAAACTAGCGACGCGGTTTCGGGTTTCGCCGCTGCCTGTGATATGATGCGACAGTCATGGAGCAAGATCGTTTTCTAATTCGCCCGGCTGATCTGCGGGAGCGCGATTGGGCGCTCGGGCTCGCGTTACAGGAACTCGATCGCGAGCAACAAGCATTGCTCGTCGATTCGTTGCTACCGTTTGCTCGTCGCGGGATCGATCCGCTGGCGACGTTGATGGTCGGCTGCGATCGACAGCGAATCGACGCAGCCGCGTGGGTACAGCCTCAAATCGGCAAGTCGGCAACGCTGTGGATTGGTGTGGCACACGACGAGGCCGACCGACGCTGCGTCGCAGCAGCGGCCGCGCACGCGCTGGTCGCTTCCCGTGCGTTCGATCTCGAAATTGTGCAGCTACTTGCCGATCCTGCCGATTCGGAGCGAGCTGGGTTGCTGAGTTCGATTGGGATGATCGAGCTTGCCCAACTCCACTACTTTGAATGGCATGTGGAATGGCAGTTGCCACGGTCGCCACCCCTGCCCTTGGAATTCGAAACGATCACGACGAGCCATCTCGATCGGCTAGGGTCCCTGATCGCGGAGTCGTACGCCGCGACGCTCGATTGCCCGGCGCTCAGTGGGCTGCGCAGCACCTCCGCTACGATCGCCGGTTATCAGGCCGCCGGCGACTACGATCCGGCATTGTGGTTCTGCGTAAAATTTGCCGGCGAACCGGCGGCTGTATTGCTGTTGACGCCTTATGTTGATTTGCAGCAATGGGAGCTAACGTATCTGGGTGTTTTACCGCGTTGGCGAGGAAAAGGCATTGGGCGCGCGCTCGTTGCCCATGCTCAACAACTTGCGCGCCAAGCTTCCGTCGATCGCCTTGTGCTCGCGGCGGATGCGGCGAATAAACCGGCGACTTTGATTTATCGAAAGCAGGGCTTTCGGCATTGGGCCGATCGAGTTGCTTGGTACTGTGTACCCTCGGTACACGGCAGGTGAAAACAAGTTTTCCACCCACGCGCGAAAAGTGTTTGTTGGTCATCGGTGCGGCACGCAACGATTTTGCACGTAATTCGCCGTATCGAAATTTTGTTCGCGCGTGGCATGAAATTTATCTCGCCGCAGCCCTTTGACATTGCTGCTAGCACTCTTAGAATCGGCTCTCCGGGTGACGGTATTGGATCTCATCAGCACATCGAACTTCGGGTAGGTGATTCCCCAATCGGCTTGTGCAATGAGACTCTTCGGGTGACTAAAACTACGATCGTCGTGGCGTAGGCCACGTTCGGCACTTTCAAGAAGCAAGTGTCGTAATGGTGGTGGTTTGCGCATAGGGAGACTGCAGGAAGTGCTCAAGGAAGATTCGACGCATGACGCGCAACTGGGACAGCAGTTTGCCAACGCAATCGGACATACCAGCTTCGCGATGTGGTTTCCCCACAACGCGAGACTCTCTGTCTCTGGCGGGGTTCTTACGATAGCCACCGATAGCAGTTTTCTCCGCGACCTGGTGAGAACGAACATGGACGACGAACTGCGACGGGCCGCCAAGCAGATTATCGGCGGCAACGGCGAATTGCGGTACGTCGTGAGTGAGCCAAAGCAAGTTGTTCGAGATACAATCGCGACAGTACCAAGCGAAACGTCAGCAATCGGCAGCCAAGGTGATCGTGTGGTGGTGGAAAAGTCGGTCGCCAACGGGATCGCTAACGGGATCGCCAAATCGTGTGCTTCGTCGCCTGCAACACCAGCTCCATCGCCCTACCCATCGAAAGCGGCGAATCGCGGCTCGTTCGAGACGTTTGTCATTGGCGAATCCAATCGATTCGCGTTTGAAGTTGCCCGCCAAGTCGCTCGCCGGGGTACGATGGGAACACCCGTTACCTTGCTGGGCGACTGTGGGAGTGGCAAGTCGCATTTGCTGGCCGCCATTCGCGACGACTATCGTTGCCGGTTTCCGAAGTCGCGGACATTGCTCATCACGGCCGAACAGTTCACCACCGGTTTTCTCGGGGCACTCAACGGTGGTGGGTTGCCCAACTTCCGGCACAAGCATCGGGGCGTCGACCTGCTGATCATCGATAACCTGCCGTTCTTCGTTGGCAAGCGGGCCACCATCGAAGAACTGCAATACACGATCGACAGCGTGTTGTCAGAGGGGGGCCAAGTGGTGCTCGCCAGTCACAAGCCACTCGCCGAATTATCGCAACTCGGCGGCGAGCTCATTTCGCGGTGTGCCTCGGGGTTGACCTGTGATTTGGGACTGCCAGACGCCGAAGCTCGCCGGGAGATCATCAGCCAACTTTTTGCACGCCACGAAACGCCCGTCGACGACGACGTGGTCGGAGTACTCGCCATCGGGCTAGCGACCGGGGTTCGCGAGATCATGGGAGTCGTCAATCGACTTGCCACCCAACATCGCTTGTTGGGCGATGTCATCGATCGCTCGCTTGCCGAGCGAGTCGTCGGCCAGGCCAACCGCCACGCCCGACGCCCTGTAAAACTCGACGACATTCAACGCGTCGTGTGCGATTTTTTCGGTGTCGATGGCAAAGCCTTGCGGAGCGACGATCGACATAAGTCGGTCAGCCAGCCGCGGATGCTCGCGATGTGGCTCGCCCGCAAGTACACGCAGTCGGCGTGGCGCGAGATTGGCACCTACTTCGGTGGCCGCAGCCACAGCACCGTCATCTCAGCCCACCGCCGTATCGAAAAGCAGCTCAACAGCACCAGCGAAACGCGAATCGCCGGTCAGCCTTGGCAATTGCAAGAAGCGATCGAACGGCTCGAATCCGCGCTGCGCACAGGCTAGCCAAACAGCGTGGCACCGACTGAGCGAAAGCAAGTCGTTCTTGTTGCTGGCTCTGTCTGTCCCGCGAAGGCGAGAATCGAGACGCGACGGCCTCACTCCAGCGTTCTCGCCGCGCGGGGCTGACGCGGAATTAACCCAACCGCGATCACCGCGAGATTGGCGAGCCAAAACATCATCAAATTGAACGCGGTTCCTTCGCGGAAACCGTAGGCGTGGAGCCCGATGCCGAGGCCGTTGGTGCCAAACCAACTCCAGGCCGTGATGATGTTGCCACCGATGGCGAGCAAGGCGACACCGCGATGCCCGGCAAGCCCGCCCCAACGCGCGTGCAACACGACTGCATTCCACAACACGACGAGCAACGCGCCGTTTTCTTTGGGATCCCACCCCCAAAAACGGCCCCACGAATCGTCGGCCCACAGACCACCCAGTACGGTGCCGACAAAGCTGAACAGAATCGCAAAACAGACGGTGCCATAGATCATGCGGCTGAGTTGCTGCTCTTGTTGTTTGTCGAGTAGTCCAAGAATTTGGTGGAAGATCACCCAGGCGATGCCGAACGAACCGGCCATGACTGTGGTGGCATAACCGAGATTGATGGTGGTGACGTGTGTCGCCAGCCAGAAGTTGGTGTCAAGCACCGCTTGCAGGACAGTAAACGTATCGCCGTCTTGCGAGAGAAAATGTCCGACGAGGAGCGTACAGAATCCCACGCTGGCGGCCACGAAGCTGCCGATACCGAGTCGATAGATTACCTCGAACACAACGCCTAACAAGACGCTAGCCCATCCGATACAGATGGTGGTGTCGTACAAATTGGTAATGGGGGGACGTCCGGAAATGATCACTCGCTGCCAGATGGCAAACGTGTGGAAAAGCAGAGTGGTGCAGATAATTGCCAACGCAATCTGCGAAAATGTCCGCTGCCAGCCGAGCCAGGAGAGGCAAGCAAACAGAAAGGCCACGAGATACATGACGGCGGCCACGTAAAACAAGGTCGCTCCGTTGAGCCACTTTTCGAGGCCGACAATTTCCATCCGCAGCCGTTCCGACGGTTTCAGGTCGGCCACCACGGCAGCATTCGCGGGATCGTTGAGCGATCGTTCGTAATCGAACGCAAGCTGCTTCAGTTTGGCGACTGCCGAATTGAATCCAGCAACATCGCCTTCGCCGTAAGCAGCGATCAAGTTTTGCATGGCAGGTGTCGCTTCGTTGGCCGGTAAATTGCGCAAGCGGCTGATCGGTTCGATCAGTCGGGCGGCAAAATATGTCTCCCAAGGCTCGCCGGCGGTGGTAGGCACAATGGGTTGAGGTGCTCCCGCCTGGCGGAGATGTTCGGCCATGCCGATGGCTCGTTGAACCTGCTGCATGGCGTCGCCACCTTCTTCGATTGTTGGCGCGCTGAAAGAATTGCCGAGGTCAACAAAGCGGCTTCGTTTGTCCCAAATCTCGATGAGCTTTTTTTCGTAAGTGGTTAAATCGTCGCCCCCTTCACGCTTTTTGTAAGCGGCCACGACAGATTCACGTAGTTCGCCAATGTGCTGTTCGATTTCACGGAACGAGTAACGAAAAAAACCGGGTCGCGGTTCAAGCTTCAGGTCTTCGAGCACTTCGAGGTTTTCGATGCGAAAGACCGGATAGTCGGCCGCTTCGGGTTTGCCCGCCATCAGGTCGAGAAGCCACCGGGTGGCGACGATTTTTTCGCTCGAAGACTTTTCGCTGTCGGCCGATTCGCTCGGCACTTGAGTCGGTGCCTCTTGCCTTGCTGTCAAATACTGCAGCGACACCCGTGCGAGCGTGTCGATTGGCTTCACGCGTCCGTTGTCGAGCACCGGAAGCTCGCCAAATGCCTCGATTTGTAATTGGCCCTCGTCGTCGGTCTGCGGAACCATCGCATAGGCAAACACGCCCACTGTGAAAATCGCCGCCGTCGCCGGGATAACCAGCCGGTGCCAAATCG
>JBGSWC010000278.1:0-22591 GCA_041752635.1 Pirellulales bacterium
AGCAGTGCAGCGATAGCAATGCTTAAGCGTTGAGGCGACAGTAGTTACGCGAATGTTAATGCCATTCGTGTCAGGAACCTTTTTATTGCCGAGGGTGACAGCCGCCGGCTATTCACAGGCCACGTCCTTTTGCTTTTTCACCGTGTCGGCCAAAAATCGTTGTCGAAATCGGCCGCGCTGTGTGGCAGAAAGCGGGTACTGAAAAATGTGTTCGATCCGCTCTGCTGGGCAAGCCAGAGGGTGGCACCCGGCTCGGCAGGAGCCTCGCCCTCCCGTCAACATCGCACGGGCGGGGACGCCCATGCTACCAACTCTTTCCACTCGACTCTCCCCACTCGACTCTCGACTCACTAAATGGATCACGAGAACGGGGCCACCCATCTTTTCCCAGATTTTTGCCCGCAAAGCCATTGATGCGATACTGAACGGGTGTGTATTTACGCCCGTCATCTCGGATGCCTGTCCCCGTTTGGTTCCCTTCCAGGGCTCGGGCTCCCAGGGCGTGAACCCTGTCGCGGAGCTTGAACTCCGTCTCGCCGAGCAGGTTCGAGTCATCCTTGTCGGCGAGCAACACGGCCATCCGGCGTATGTCTTCTTTGCACGCTTCCTCCAAAAGATCGCAAAAACGCTGTTGTTCTTCGTTCAACACAATCGGATTGGTCAATGTACCGCTCATCACTCCACCTCCTGGGACCGGAAAATAGGTAAACCTGATTCCAGTTTAGCAAATGGCGGAATTTTGTACCCACTTTCGTGACGCTCACACCCCGACGTTGCCCGGCTGTTGGCCCTTGTTGATGCCACCTGGAAGGAACGCTACCCTGAGGGTTTCGAGCACTGATGGCAATGGATCGATGGTCCTGATGGCCCGATGATCCTGATGGCCCGATGATCCTGATGGCCCGATGATCCTGATGGGGAGTGGAGCTTCACGATGTTCACGGCACAGCAACTCACCGACTACGAACAAGACGGCTTTTTAACAGTCCCAAGGCTGTTCGACGCCAACGAGATCGACCTGCTCCGCTCGACCGCCAAGGCCGATCACGCGCTCGACGCCCACTCGATGGGGCGCGGCGATGGGGAAGGGGGGAGCGTCCGCTTGTCGCTCTGGAATCATCCGGGCGATAACCTCTATGGCATGTTCAGTCGCAATCGCCGCGTGGTCGATCGCGTCGAGCAGTTGCTCGGCGAAGAGCCTTATCACTATCACAGCAAAATGATCATGAAACAGGCCCGCACCGGCGGTGCCTGGGAGTGGCATCAGGATTACGGCTACTGGTACGAAACGGGCATTCTCTACCCACGACTCTGTAGCGTGTTCATCGCGGTCGACCGGGCCACGCGCGAAAATGGTTGCCTGCAAGTGCTGCGCGGTTCACACCAAATGGGCCGGGTGACGCACGTCAAGATCGGCGACCAGACCGGCGCGGATCCCGAGCATGTCGCGGCCGCCTGTGAGCGTCTCGAAACGGTGTACTGCGAGATGGAGCCGGGCGATGCGTTGTTCTTTCACGCCAACACGCTCCATCGCAGCGACCAAAACCGCTCGGACCACGATCGCTGGGCGCTGATTTGTTGTTATAACTCGCGGTCGAATAATGCCTATAAAGAAAGTCGACACCCCAATTACACCCCGCTCGATCGAGTCGAAGCCGATACGATCAAGTCGCTTCCGGCCGAACAACGCTCGGCTGCCAACGACTCGTTCTTAGCCGATCGACTCGATCGCGAGACGTCGACCGTCACCGCTTCGCAGGTAGTGCCCGAAAGATAGCGACAGATGAGTAAACTCCGTGTGGTTGGCATCGACTTCTCGCACATGCACATGGGCGACAATCTTCGCATGGTGGCCGAACACGCCGGGTGCGAATTGGTCGGCCTATGCGACAGCGAGCGCGAACGAATGGCGGCTGCGATCGCGGAGCATTCGCTGGCCGGCAGCCAGGTGTTTACTGATATCGACGCCTGTCTCGATGCCACTACGCCCGACCTTGCTGTGCTCTGCCCCCCGACCGCTCAGCACGCTGAAGTGGCCTGCCATGTGCTTTCGCGGCGCGTGCCGGTGTTGATCGAAAAACCTTTCGCGGCAACGCTGGCCGAGGCCGACCAGATGATCGCCGCCGCCGAGTCGTCGGGGTGTCTGCTCGCCATCAACTGGCCGATGTTCTGGTATGCTCCGCATCGTACCGCCAAGCGATTGATCGAACAGGGAACGATTGGTGAGGTCATTGAGGTACACTACTACGATGGCAATCGCGGGCCGCTCTACCACACAGCCCACAAGCACGAGGTCACCGCCGAAGAAGTTGACCGGCAGAAGCCCGATAGCTGGTTTTACAAACGCGACCACGGTGGCGGTTCGCTGCTCGACTACCTCGGTTATGGTGTGACCTTGGGAACGTGGTTCAACGGTGGCCAAAAGCCACTGGCCGTAACCACGGTGGTCGACCAGCCACCAGGCCTTGGAGTCGACGAACACAGCATCACCATCGTGCAGTACGCCCACGGACTCTCGAAATTTGAAACTCGCTGGGGAACTTTTACCGACCCCTGGGTCCACCAGCCTCAGCCGAAGTGCGGCTTCGTGATCGTCGGCGAGCAGGGCACAATCTCATGCTACGACTTTGCGGACACTATTCGCGTGCAAACTCACGATCACCCAGCCGGCAGGGACATTCCTGTGGATGCTTTGCAGCCACCACAGCGGAATCCGATCGAATACATTGCCGACTGTCTTAAGCAGAGTAGACTGCCCGATGGCCCGCTCTCGCCTTCGGTAAGTCGGCTCGGTCAAATCATCGTTGACGCGGCCGTGCAAAGCGCTGCCGAAAAATGTACGATTTACTTCGACTAGTCTTTCCAATCACTTCAAGGATCCAACGCCATGAAACCTATCGCCACATTGCTTTGCCTCGTTGTCTGTTCGACAGCTATTGCTCAAGAAGCTCCCCAATTCCCCGAGCCAACCGAACAGCACAAGTGGCTCGAAAAATTCGTTGGCGATTGGGAGTCGGAATCGAAAGGCTCGATGGGCGAAGGCCAGCCCGAGATGAAGTGTACCGGCAGCATGAAATCGCGGATGCTGGGCGGCTTTTGGGTCGTTTCAGAGATGAAAGCCGACATGATGGGCACGCCCATGAACGGTGTACAGACCATTGGCTACGACGTCGAAAAGAAACAGTACATCGGCACCTGGGTCGACTCGATGTTTGGTCACATGTGGCATTACAAAGGGAGTGTGAGCGACGATGGCGCGACGCTGACACTCGAAGCCGAGGGACCAAATTTCATGCAGCCGGGCGAATCGACCCTGTTTCGCGACATCTACGAATTCAAGTCAAAAGACCATATCGTCGCCACCAGCCAAATGCAAACGGCTGATGGCGAGTGGGTGACATTCTTGGTGGGGCAGGTGACGCGGAAGGCGGAATAGTTTCGTCGCAACCGAAGGCTACTTCGTTGGCGCTGGCTTATAAAATTGAGTCGGAAAGTACCGACCTTTGAGTTGCGATGCGTCGACATCGAGTTCGCGCAAGTAGTGCCACGCAAGCATACGCCCCCAGAATTGTTGGCCGGCGCCGGCTGACGGTTTGTAGAGTTCGATAGCCCGCTGCTTGTCGTCGTGGTTTTGCAAATACTTGGCCATTGCAAAGTCGATCGCCGGACGCCATCCAGTTCCAATCTGCGCTTCGATTTCGGTGCAAAGTTTGAGATAGTCGGCGTCGGCGAAATCGGTCGAACCATCCAGTTCGAGCAGGTACTCGGCCAAGAAAGCATAACCCGACTTGCCATCGGGGTCGGTCGACCAATCGAAATCGACCAGCTCTTTCCAGCGTCGGTCGCGCTCTTCGGTATTGCCAGCCTCGTCGTGCAACAAGCCGAGAAACATCGTGTCGAAAGGGCTGAACTTGTTCGCCAGCCGTTGTTCAAGGCTGCGACGCGCGGCCGCCTTGTCGCCTTCGTAAATCGCGTGCAGCGTTTCGGCCACTTCCGCCGAACGAGGATCATTCGCTGCGTTCGCTTTCAGTGTGGCCGAATGGATCGCCCACGCTTGCTCGTAATGGCCCTTCCCGGTGCGATAGCACCATTCGTACCAATCGGCCGTCATGCGATAACGACGGGCAAGGTAGGCCATTGTCTGCTCGGCTTCGTCGAGTTGTCCCAGGGCAGTCAAACACTCCGCGTGTACCATCATCGGCGGAGCCGCTCCCGATTCGGCACCCCGGCTCGCCCATTCGAGCGCCTTCTCGAAATTGCCTTGGTGCATCCAGTTGGCTGCTATCGTCGAAGCAGCATAGGAGTGGCTTAAGCCAAAGTCTTGAGTGTCGAAGATTTTTTCGAGCGTTTCCTGGCAATCGTCGAAGCGATCGACCTGATAGTAAACCTCAGCAAGCTTTTTCAAGATATCTGGATCGGGAACAATCGCCAGATACTTCACGTAATGCTCGATCGCTTCGTCGTTTTCACCGGCCGCGGCAAATCCCGTTGCCGCTGCGCGGTGGAGTGACGGGTAGTAGTCGTACTCCTCAAACCACTTGTCGAGTTGCTTTCGCGAGCCCTTAAAATGGGCTAGCAATTGCGATTCGAAGCGTATCGGCGAATGCGCGCTACTTCGATTCATCTTGTTGGCGATGTTCGCCGTTGGACCCGTATAACGACATATCCAAATTAGATAGTTTTCAGTGTCGTTAATCTGCGTCCAGATTCGCGCTAACACTTCCGCCTTCGTCTCATCCCCGATTTTCACTTCATCTAAGAGCCGACTCAAACAGTAGTAACCCGTTTTCGGGTTAACCCTTTCAAGCTTAAAGCCCTTGAGCACCTCCTTCTGATCGCTCGCTGTCGTCGGTAGCGGTAGATACCATAGTCGAACGAGTGGAGCGTTCGGGTGATGGGCAATGACTTCTTCTGCGTACTCGCGCTCGTCGTCGGCCGAAGCGCCGAGATACGAAGCAACAAACTGTCCGCGACGCATCGCGTGCAGCACATTCCACGATTCGATGCCCCGACCCAACACTGCAAGCGATGGTTCAAGCTTGTCGTCTGCACCGGCAACTGTGAGTTGGTGAGCAATCTCTGCCATTTCGCCCGGGCTGGGGCGATAATCGGCGTCGTTGAATTTGCTTTCGATGTCGGCAGGCAGATCGGCGACGTTCGGCAGCTGGTGGGCGACGAATTGCGAGAGCATTGCCGGCCCCTGTGCGGTAATTTGGTGATTGAGGCTCACCCCTGCTTCTTGGAACATCACGTCCAGGACACAAAGCGATTCGGGATTGTTGCTCAATGCTTTCTGGCCGGCGACGATCGAAAGCGGTCTGGCGCGAAACTGACTCATGATGCGAAACCAGAGCAGCGTCGCCAATTCGCTCCGCGAGTCATCCTCGTCAAACGCGATCGGCTCGATAACGTCGTAGCGATAGCGAATATACGCCTTCATCAGTTCGCCCCATTCGGGCATTTCAAGGTCACCCCCTTCGCCAACCTCGTTTTGCATCGCCTCGATCTCTTCGTTGGCAAGATTCACCATGCCCGTCATGATGTACGTATAAATGCGCGGCCAACGAGCCGAGAAGTCATCGGGCTGCTTCGCCACCAGCCGCTCGGCGTAGAGCAGGGCACGTCCGGCATAGACCGTGTATTGAAGGTCGAGCGTACAGTCGGTGAGTGCTGACAGATTGGAATAGGCACGAACGATGCCCGCTAACCGTTCGGGCGACTCACCCGACTCGCGCATCTCCGCGTGGATTATTCGCAGGGCCTGCCACTGCGAAATGTCATTCATTTCGTTGAGCAATCGCTCGACTTCGTCAGTGAGTGGTGCCGAGTCGACCCACTTAGCGGGCCTCGGCTCAAACCCAAGATCGACGAAAGCTTGCTTCAGCTCGTTGCGGGTCATGGGGCCAATGACTTCGGTGAGGTTCTTGTAGCCGACCGTCGGGGGCACTTTGACGAAGAACTCGTTTTCGAACACCGTCTTGTCGCCACGTGTGAGCGTCAACTTGATCGGTGTCTGCGCGGCCCGCACTTCCATATTCAGCATGAAGGTTTCGGGGGATTCTCGGTCCAATGGTTCACCTAGCACGATGTCGCGTGTCGGCAGTCCAAACTCTTCGCGGGCGGTTAACAACACGGCCTGACGGCCGATTTGTTGGTAAATGGTTTCGGGAATCCAAAAATCTTTGCGATTCCGGATATCCTCATAGTAGGCAGGCAGGCTATCGAGCGAGATTGGCTCGTTGGCCTCAGCAAGCAAGGCGAAACCAAGAATGAAAACCACGCACAAAGCGAAGAGCCGCGACATAAGATATCCCCCAAAAAACCGGCTTGCGACCAACTCACAACTACGGGCGATTCTACCATCGGAGGATCGCGAAAGATAGAAATTCGTGGCGAATTCTCTGCTGCGCCGAAATCTTGTCGCAGCTTCGCTTCCACGGCGAAGCGTGGCGTCAAACATGCATTCTTTTCTCGGTCGAGGTGGCCGACACGAATTCTGAAAATGTCGACATCATCGTCAAAAAAACGTGAACGTAAGGTGGACAACGCGGGGGCCGGGTTGTTACACTGAGCGCGAGGTCAGGGCTGAGGGTTTTGGCGGTGACCACTTTCGGGTGGTCTCACTTTTCTTGTTTGGCATCCAAAGTTGAATATTTCAATGATTACCTCAATGCGAATCTTGCCTTGCTACCCCGTTGCAGTTTTGGCAGTTGCTTTCGTTTTCTCGAGCTTACCTGCCGGCGCAGCCATCATATCGATACCAACCTCCAACGTTTCGTCGTCGAGCGAGATCGGTGGCAGTTTCAATCGACAAGATGATTTTATCGTCGATGGAAGCGGATTGACCGGCGGTCAACATACTACGGCAGTGCAGCCGAACATGTGGCTGTCGAGCGGTACGAGTTTCGGGGGCGATGATCTCGATCCCTGGGTGATGTTCGATCTGGGCGGTACCTATACCATCAACGAGTTTCGCGTTTGGAATTACAACGAAAGTCCGCCGAATTTGACAGCTCGAGGTGTCAACGCTGTATCGGTGCAGTACGGACTTACGCCGGCACTCGGCTCGACCGTGCCCGGCATTACTAACTTTGCGCAGGCAGATGGCACCAACACCTACACGGGTGAACTTTTTGATTCGTTCGCTCCGTTCAGCGCTCGCTACATCAAATTCGACATCGACTCGAACCACGGTGGCGACAACAACTTCTACGGACTTTCGGAAGTGCAGTTCGACGGCACCCTCGTGCCCGAGCCTTCGACGATTGCTCTGCTCGCGCTCGGCGGGCTGATCTTTGTATGTCGTCGACAGGCGTTCTGAGAAACTTGCGGTTCCGGGCAACTTCGTAGCGGTCGCCACGTCGCCGCGCGAATTTGTGTTGGTCGCGATTGGCTGCTACTTCTGTAAGGAAAAACGGGAAGCCCGCCAAAGTGCGCCTCGCACCATCCCCTTGCCACCGCGACGCCGGTGGCGAAAATACAACCCATGATACCAGCCAAACTAGCACTCGAAGACGGCACCGTGTTCACCGGCACCTCGATTGGGGCCGATGGCTTGAGTTAGCCTGTAGTCTGGTCGACGCGTTGCCACCCTCTGGTGCTTGACTAGGCTAGCAAAAAGCGTCGCACAAATTGTTGACTCGCTAGGTGACAACTGTTATACTACAGTAATCACCTGGGTGCGTCATGCTAATCCGTATCGAAAAAGGTTCGTCCGTTCCGATCTCTCGACAATTGGCCGAGCAGATCGCCACGCATATTGCTGCCGGGCGCATAAAACCGGGCGAACGGGTGCCCAGTGTCCGCGAACTCGCTAAGCAGTTGGCTGTCAATCAAAACACGATCTTACGTGTATACGAACGCTTGACCGCCGACGGCTTGCTGCAGCGGCGGCAAGGACAGGGCACCTTTGTCGCCGATCAATTGCCCCGCCGCCGCCCGGCGGCCCACCGAGACCGTTTGATAGAAGAGCTGCGTCAACTCGTGCATCAGGCACGCGGTCTGGGACTCACCGACGGGCAATTGCACGAACTACTTGATACGGCACTCGGGCAAGTCGAGGCCCATTCGACGGCAAACCCCTAACACCAACAGATTGACTGGTGAAACACAAAAAGGCTGTTTATCACAGAAAGCGAGTTTGTCATGGCTCACAACGCAATCGAGATTCAGGCGGTCAGTAAGTCATTCAGGGGCCAGAAAGTGCTCGATGGACTGTCGTTCGATGTCGAGCGAGGCAAGACGTTTGCATTACTCGGCCGCAACGCGGCTGGTAAGACAACGACCATCCGGCTGCTGCTGGGACTACTGGGCCGCGATGACGGAGCGATTCGCGTGCTTGGCCTTGATCCGGCCGTGTCGCCACTCGAAGTAAGAGACCGGGTCGGCTATCTGGCCGAGGATCAAACCATGTACGGGTGGATGCGCGTGGCGGAGATTATCCGCTTTGTCGCTCCGTTCTACTCGACTTGGGACCATGATCTCGCGTTGAAACTCGTGCGTCAATTCGAGTTGCCGCTCAATGCCAAGATTCGCCACTTGTCGAAAGGTCAGAACGTGCGGCTCGGCCTCGCCCTGGCTTTTGCTCATCGCCCCGAACTAGTCGTGCTCGACGATCCGGCGCTCGGGCTCGACCCGATCATGCGACGACAGTTTAATCGCGACCTGGTTGAACACTTGCAGTCGGAAGGCGCGACCATCTTCTATAGCTCGCATTTGCTCGACGAAGTCGAGCCGGTGGCCGATGTCGTAGCCATTCTCGACGAAGGACAGATTCGCTGCCTGGCAGATACCGATACCCTTCGCAGCAACGTCAAACAGATCGTCATCCCGGCAGCCGCTGCCAACCTTGTGAGCGGCATCGACCACCTCGACGCGCAAAGTGGAAGAGATGAGTTGGCAATGACTGTCGAGAACGCGACGGCGGTTTGCGATTACCTCGCAGCCGAGGGCATTACATTCCGAGTCAACGACCTGAACCTCGATGAAATTTTTGCCGCGTACGTCGATGGACGTAAGATCGAAACCCTCAATCAGTTCACTAACTCACCCCAACTCGTGTGAGGTATCCCATGTACGCAGTTTGGCGTGCACTGCTGTGGAAAGAGTGGCGCGAGCATCACGGCAAGCTGATCGCCATAGTCGTGATTTTGGCGGCAACGTGGTTTTTTGCGGCTTCGCACCAAGGGGCGTGGTTCGATGCTCTCATTCCGTGTGTCTTCATTATTGCTGGCGCAACTGGCAACTTTGTTGGCCTCGGTGTTGCCTCGGGCGAAAACTCGCGAAATACACGCACTTTTATCGAAGTCCAGCCGCAACCACTTTGGAAGCTGGCTACCGCGAAAGTGTTGGCGGGTGGCCTCGCGGTCGTTTTGCCCGGCCTGGTGTTCGCGCTATTTATTTGGCTCTTCACACTTTTTAGCGACAGGCTTTCGCTGGTATCAATTCCCCTGCCTCACACCTTGCCCGGCTGGGCTGACTCGTGGTGGCAGTTTGTGTTGGTTATTTATCCTGCGATCACATTGAGTCTCTTTCTTTGGACCGCCGCAATCGCGGCCAATGCCCGCGATGAAATTCGAGCCGCCATGTACAGCATTGGCCTGATGGTTGTGTGGTGGATCGCGGTTGGGCTGATGATGGCTACGCACCAAACGGCCCCGCCCCTCGCCGAATTTTTGTGGAGCGTTGGTCCGCTCGGTTTTTTTTCTGAAGGTTCTTACGCCATCCAGCTGTCTTTGCTGATTCATGTCTTTGTTACGCTCATGTACATCTGGCGTTTCGCGCGATCAACGGAAAATACGAGCAATGACTACTCGCCCAGGCCTATCGCAATACTACGCCGGGCGTGGCTCGCCCCTCCGTTCAAACGACGGTGGCAAGCGTTACTTTGGAAAACGCTGCGCGAAGCGGCACCGTTGGTAATTTGTGGGGTGGTAGGGGCAGCCTTGCTGTCGTTGTTCTTCATCGTTGTCCAAAGGATGAACGATTCCGTCGATGGCACGACCACCAACATCAATGATTTTGCCTATGGACTGCTTTTCTGCACCTCGCTGTTTGCTTTTTTCGTGGCCATAATGTGCGGCATCGCTGTAGTGTGGAGCGACATTCAGCCGGGCATCAATAGCTTTTGGCGATCGCGTCCCTGCTCACCCGACGCATGGTTTTGGATAAAGTACGTAGGCAGTCTGCTGTTGATTGTGTTCGCATTCGGACTTCCGATTTTGGCTTCCGCTTACCTGGGAGCAGATCGATTGCTGATTCGCGACGGCCAATCTCTCGTGCACGCCGCCGCTTCGGCACTGCTCGGGTTCGCGATTGCCGTACTGGCTACCAGCGTGCTACGCAATGCGGTTTATGCTAGTATTCTCGCGATCGGCGGAGCCATGGCTGCATTTTCCACAATAACCGGCCCTCAGCAAGACGACTCCATATGGTGGTTTCCCACGGTTGTCGTCACAGTTTCGGCAGTAGTGGCCTCGGTCGCCTCATGGCTGGCCTTCCGCTTCGACTGGTCGCTTGCCGATGCTCACGACTAGCGTTAAGTAGTGCGGAGCTTGTAGCCACCCCGCGCCCTTGCCACGAACGCGCCGGTGGCGAAAATACAACCCATGAAACCAGCCAAACTAGCACTCGAAGACGGCACCGTGTTCACCGGCACCTCGATTGGGGCCGATGGCGAAGTCGATGGCGAAGTCTGTTTCAACACTTCGATGACTGGGTATCAGGAAATCCTGACCGATCCCAGCTATCGTGGACAGATCGTTACGATGACCTATCCCCAGATCGGCAACTATGGCGTCAATGCCGAAGATGTCGAAAGCTCGAAGCCGCACCTCGCCGGGTTTGTTGTCCGCGAACATAGCCGCATTTGTAGCAATTTTCGTAGCGAGGCGAGCCTGTCGGATTATCTCGCCGAGCACGGGGTCGTGGCCATCGAGTCGATCGACACCCGTGCCCTAGTGCGGCGGATTCGCTCGCTGGGAGCTATGCGGGGAGTGTTGTCGACCATCGATCTCGACGATGCGAGTCTTGTCGCCAAGGCTCAGGCGAGCCCTGGACTAGTCGGACGCGATCTGGTTCGTGAAGTTGCGCCCCGCGAGTCGCGCACGTGGGACCAAACGGTGAGCGGCTGGACATGGCTCGATGGTTCACAACACTCGACGGCGAGCGACGATCCCCATGTGGTGGCGCTCGATTTTGGCATGAAATGGAACATCCCGCGCCACCTCGTCAACATGGGAACTCGCGTCACTGTCATGCCCGGCACTGCCACGGCCGACGACGTGCTCGCGGCGAATCCCGATGGCGTGTTTCTTTCTAATGGTCCTGGTGATCCCGAGCCAATTGAATATGCGGTCAACACGATTCGGGGGCTATTAGGCAAGAAGCCTGTGTTTGGCATTTGTCTGGGCCACCAACTCCTCTCGCTTGCCTGCGGGGCCAAGACATTCAAAATGAAGTTCGGCCACCGGGGATCCAATCAACCGGTTATCGACACGACCACCAACAAGGTCGAGATTACGTCGCAAAACCACGGTTTTGCCGTCGACGAAGATTCATTGCCGCCGGAATTGATGGTCACCCACCGCAGTCTCAACGACGACACGATCGAGGGCGTGAGCCATCGCGATGTGGCCGCGTTCAGCGTGCAATATCATCCCGAGGCCTCGGCGGGGCCACACGACAGCCACTATCTTTTCGCGAAATTCCGCGAATCGATGAGATAACGGGTCATTCTCAGCAGGCGAAAAAAGGTCGTTTGCCTCACGTGATTTCTTGACCTATGTTTGGTTAGCGACCGGGTCGGAAGTCCAGACCGCGTTGCAACCCACCTCGTCATCTAGCCCACTTCGCGTCGGCCGCTCACCTCAGCCAAGCACTCTTCGTTTAACCGACTATCGGTGCGTGAAGAACGACTGAATATGCAAACAGCGACCAAATCAAAGCTGAACGAACCGTGGCAAGCATACCTCGACGCCGTTGGAGTGCTGCCGGGCGAGCTGCTTGACGAGCTCGACCAAGCTTGGAATTCGCTCGCCGCCTACGAGTCAGAGCTAACCAGTTGGTACGGAACTTTAGTTGCCGAACAGCAACGGCTGTTGGCACAGCCGCCAGCGACCCTATTGCCCGATGGGCAACCAGCGTCGCCGCCAATGCAAACTCCGCCGCCCTCGCTAGTGCCGGCCGCTGCTGCGGTCGACCCTCCTCCTCAAGTAATGCGGACGCTGAGTGCCGCGGCGCGGCAATTTGCCGCGCTGCGTCGCCAAAAAACGAGTCAACGTCCGCTGCAATAAACCAGTAATGTCCGCGTACCCGGCTGTGAGGCCACAATGATGGTTGCCACGACGTTCTCAATACCTCGATTTCAATTCTCGTTACCGCTGTTTATGGTGGTAGGCAGTGCCATTGCGTTTTTGATGGGAGTGGCACTTTGCAATCCAGGGCTGCTTGGTGGTGGTGCAGTGGCGCTCTGCGCCACCTACCGCGAATGGCATCGTTGCTTGCCATCGCCCACTAGCGACCAAGCCACTCGGCGTTGCCGCCCAAGTCATGTGGTTGAACGATGCGAAGCGAAAGTCACTTCCAAACCGACACCACCAACCACGCGGCAGCATAACACCACAAATACGAGCGATCTCGTCGATCAATTGATTTCGACCGGTCGCTACGCACTGTTGTTACACCCCGATACGGTTGCCCATCTGAGCGACCGTCAGCGTGAGCGTGTGGTCGATGTCATGGAACAGGCCATGTCGATCGTGCCCGAAGGACAAGTGCTGGTCGGCGTCTCAGCCGAGCGGGCGACTTGGGGTGGCACCAGCGCCGCGGCTACCAACGATGGTGTGCAGTCGGTGAGCGGGTTTTATATCGATCGCTTCGCCGTGACGAATGCTGAATTCCAACAGTTTGTCGACGCGGGCGGTTACGAGAACTTCGAGATGTGGCCCGACGAGGCGCTGCCGGCGTTGTTTGAATTTGTCGATCAAACGGGCGTGCCGGGCCCACGCTACTGGGCTAACGGTAGCCACGCTCCTCAGGACGCGACGCTTCCGGTCGTCGGCATCAGTTGGTACGAAGCCGCTGCGTACGCAAAGTGGGTTGGCAAACGCTTCTTGACCGATGCCGAGTGGACAAAAGCAGCGGCTTGGCCGGTCGAAACGACACCGGGCCGAATCACACAGCGTCGCTATCCGTGGGGAGATTCCTTCGAATCGCGTCGAGCCAATCTCTGGAATTCTGGAGCCAATGGACTCGTCTCGGTCGAGGCGTTCCCGCACGGCAGCACCCTGGGCGGAGTTTATCAATTGATCGGCAACGTTTGGGAATGGACCTCGGGCGAATTTGTCGAAGCGACTGATGCGTCGCCGGTGAACGACAGCTATCGCACTTTACACGGCGGGGCCTTCAATACTTACTTCGAGAATCAAGCGACCTGTCATTTCCGAAGTGGCGAAGCCCCGTTGGCACGTCGCGACAACATCGGTTTTCGACTCGCGCTATCGATCGATGAAATGACAGATTTTGACGACGATCCTAACGACAATCCTAACGATGATCCGCATGCCGAATTGGAACTTGAGGATTGGCCCGACCGAGAGCCGGCCATCGTCGGCTAAACCAGTCGACTCGTCACGCTCCGACGTGATGCCAACCAAATAAAGCAAACGCCATCACGGCGGAGCGTGATGAGAACACTCGACGAAGGGGTGAATTGTGCCCACGCTGACCAGCTCGCCAATCGAGACTTACCTGCTCGCCGGCCAAGCCGCTCCGCTTGCCTGTGGGGTGTGTCACTACGAAAATCGCATTTCCGCCGAACGCTGCCACAAGTGTGTGGCACCGTTGTCGATTGCCAGGCAGGCGAGCAAGCGCAAGCAATTGCCAAAACGAATTGCCGTGATCGGTGCGGCGGGAATTGGCAAGACGACTTACCTTGGCATGTTGCTCGACATGCTGATGCGAAGGTCGGGTTCGCTCGAAACAACGCTTCTCGGACCACAGTCGATTTCGCTGCAACAATTAACGACCACAGCGCTCGCCGCAGGTTGGTATCCCGACAAGACACCGCGCGATCCAGAGCAGTGGCACTGGGTCCACTGTCAAGTGTCATGCAAACGCCGCCGTAAACGTGTCGATACGGTGTTTGTCGACTTTCCCGGCGAAGCGCTTGCCGCGAGCATCGAACATCCCGAAGATTTTCCCTCGGTGCGAGCGATGCTCACCGATTGTGCTGGCATCATGGTGTTGGCCGACGCGTCACGGTTGCGGGCCGGCGAGCACGACGACGACTATCTGTCGCTCAAGCTGCTCTCGATGGCCTGTGACCTGAGATCGGGCAGCAAACGTTGGTTAAGGCGTCCGATATTGCCACCGCTCGCACTTGTGCTCACCAAAAGCGACACGTCGCCTTCCTGCATGGACGATCCGCTCGGATTTGCCGAAAACCACGCCCATGCGCTGTGGTCCGACATCCAACGCCGCTTTCCGGTGAGCGAAGCGTTCGCGGCGACAGTCGTCGGCGCATCGGGTCCGCGAATCGTGGCTGGTCGGCGGTGCCAAGTGCCGCTGCGAGTCGAACCGCGCGGCGTCGTCGAACCGTTCGGCTGGCTGCTGTCGCACATGAATTGAAGCTGGCTTGGTGAACCTTGGCCCTTGGGTTGCGGTCTGAGGAACGGTAGTGGGGGCAATATTGCCCGCGACAGCTTCCGTTCCTGTCTTTGATCAATGCACTTCCATGAGAACCGATTTGCCTGCTCGAAAGCACCGACAAGATGCCCACTCTTCCGCCCCCACCAAAATGCGGTGTGGAAGCCAGGTGGTACGCGCCGACGGTCAGGCGATCGATTTGGCCGCCCTCGAGGCGGTCGAGCAACTCGACGACACGATGTTTGCTGCGCTAGGCGGCGATGCGTCGTCACTCGACATCGCACGCGATCGCTGGCGAGCCGTACGACGTCAGGTCGCCGCCAGCCTCGTCGACGAAGCGCGCGATAAATACATCGAACGTGCCGAAGCCACCTGGAACGACTATCGCAACGGCGATGACGCCGATGTTGTGCGCGCATTCGCGGCGCTCGATGTGTTGCTGATGCTGGAGGGCGCCGCAGAGTGATAGCCGAGTGAAGCGTTGGCTAAAACTCGGCGTTCCCCGGCGTCCGCGGGAACGGAATTACGTCGCGGATGTTGGTCATGCCGGTGATGAACTGCACGACGCGTTCGAGACCCAGCCCAAAGCCGCTATGAGGCACCGTGCCAAATCGCCGTAAGTCGAGGTACCACCAGTAATCGTCGGGGTTGAGATGCTGGAGCCGCATTCGGGCTTCGAGCACATCGAGCCGGCTTTCGCGCTCGCTGCCGCCGATGATTTCGCCGACTCCCGGAACGAGTACATCCATCGCCCGCACAGTTTTGTCGTCGTCGTTCAGTCGCATGTAGAACGGCTTGATTGTCTTCGGATAGTTGTAAACGATGACGGGCGCACCGAAGTGCTTCTCGGTCAGATACCGTTCGTGCTCGGCCTGGAGGTCGGTCCCCCACTCAACTTTAAATTCAAACTTCTCGCCCGAATTGGTAAGCAAGTCAACTGCGTCGGTGTAAGGTACGCGATGAAAATCGGCCGCCGCCAGTTGCTCGAGCCGGGTGATTGTCTGGTCGTCGACCCGGTCGCGAAAGAACTCCAAATCCTCGCCACAATTTGCCAGCACGTCGCGGGCGATCCGCTTCAAGAAACTTTCCGCGAGGGCCATGTTGTCGTCGAGTTCATAGAACGCCATCTCGGGTTCGATCATCCAGAACTCGGCCAAGTGCCGCGACGTGTTGCTGTTTTCGGCGCGAAAGGTTGGACCAAACGTGTAGACTTTACCAAGCGAAGTCGCGAAAATCTCGGCTTCGAGTTGGCCTGATACTGTGAGGAACGACGGTCGCTCGAAAAAGTCTTTCGAGAAGTCAACTTTGCCTTCGCCATCGCGCGGGGGCGACGCGGCATCGAGCGTCGTGACGCGGAACATTTCGCCCGCCCCTTCGCAATCACTGGCCGTGATGATGGGAGTGTGGACGTAAAGGAATCCATCTTCCTGAAAAAAGTCGTGGATCGACCGGCAAATCTGATTCCGCACCCGCATCACGGCACCAAACGTGTTGGTACGAGGCCGGAGGTGAGCCCACTCGCGAAGCTTCTCAAACGTGTGCCGCTTCTTTTGTAGCGGGTACGTTTCGGGATCGGCGTTGCCGTGCATGGCGAGACTGTCGGCGAGCAACTCAGTTGCTTGGCCCTGGCCCTGCGACGGTTTGATTTCGCCGGTGACCGAAATGCTCGCCCCGGCACTGAGATGTTTGACAACCGACTCGTAATTATCGAGCTCACCCGGCGCAACAACTTGAATGTTCCCCAGCGACGAACCGTCGTTCAACTCAATGAAGCTGAAGCCTCCTTTCGAGTCCCGGCGCGTGCGAACCCAACCCTGGAGTAGCACGCTCGCTCCGATCGATTCAGTTTGGCGAGCCTTGCGAACGGAGAGTTTTGTGGGCATAGCTGGATCGATGATCGAAAATGGAATGACGACTGGTTCGTGTTAAGCAAGACGATTTACCACTGAGTCACGGAGGTCACCGTGGTTAAACTCCTTCAGCCGGAAGTTTGGCTGGCCATCTCTTCACGGCGTTTGGCATCTTGCTCGCCACGACACTCGGGAGCCGGGTTCGAGCAAAGTTGACAAGCCGTACCGCCTTGCGAGTCAGATTGGTTGTTGAGCCCACCGCAGGTGCCCTTAAGGCGACGGTTGCTGATCAGCACCCCAACGGACATGCCAACGACGGCGATCGTGAAGGCAATTGCGGCGGCAATGTAGACAATGTAGTTAGCGATCATTCTTTTGCCTCGCTTTCGAGAGGTCCAAACTTGGTCGTCCAAGCGGTCGTTGCGCGCTCGCGAACGCTGTCTCTGTCGCGCTCGACAAATAGGGCGGCAATGCGACGCTCCTCGGCCCAATTGTATCCGTCGTCAGGCCCCAGAACCAGCAGCGTTGTCGCTAGACCGTCGGCCGACATGCAGTCACTTGTGTAAACGCTGACGGTCGCCAGCGAGTGAGTCACGGGGCGACCGGTGGCCGGGTTGATGGTATGTGAGTAGCGCTGTCCCTCGTACTCAAAAAAATTTCGATAGTCGCCCGACGTGGCGAGTGCTCCCGTTGTGAGCTTGAGAATATGGGACGCAGACCTTCCTTGTTCGTCAGGCCGCTCAACACCAAGTTTCCATGCCGACCCGTCGGGCTTTTTCCCCCGCACACGGACTTCACCGCCAATCTCGACCATGTAGGCATCGACCCCACTCGCTTCGAGTAACTCGCAAATCGCATCGACACCATAGCCTTTGGCGATGGCCGAGAGATTCAACTCGACGCCCGCATTCGTGCGGCTAAGCGACGGCGACGTTGCGTCGAGCTCGATCATTTCGTAGCCGACAACTTCGCGTGCGTCGGCAATTTCGTCGTCGGATGGCGGTCGCGTTCGTTGGCCTTTGGGACCAAAGCCCCAAATATCGACGAGTGGTCCAACGGTTGGATCGAATGCTCCCCCCGAATCCTTCGCCAGTTCAAGTGACGCTGACACGACAACTGCCGTCTCTCGCGAAATCGGCATTGGTTCAAGAGAATCGTTCGAATTGAACCGTGATAGCTCCGACGATTCGATATAGGTCGACATCAAGTTATTGATTTCAACCAATCGCTCGTCGATCGCCTCCTTAAGCTGTTCGGCCGTGTCGGCAGCTTCGACGACCACCTTCACCGAATAGCGAGTGCCCATCGTCGGGCCGGTGATTTCGTAAAGCGCCTCAGAATTAACCGTCGCTGAATCACAACCAACAAGAACAACGAGTGCGAGAACCAACGCCGCATGCCATCGGCAAAGCACATCGGCGATTTCAGCGAGACGCCGATCTCTCGGTGTTCTCTGTGACTCAGTTCTCAGTAACTCGGTGGTAGACACAAAACTAACCACCGAAGTCATCGAAGGCAATGTTTTCCTTCTCGACACCTAAATCATCGAGCATCTTGAAGACAGCCGCATTCATCATCGGCGGGCCACAGATGTAGTATTCGATATCTTCGGGAGCCGGATGGTCTTTAAGATAGTTTTCGAGCAACACTTGGTGAATGAACCCTTGGTAGCCGGTCCAATTGTCTTCGGGGAGTGGCTCTGACAGGGCGACATTCATCTGAAAGTTGGGAAACTCTTCCTCGATCTTCCGAAACTCGTCGATGTAAAACAGCTCGCGACTGCTGCGACCGCCGTACCAATAACTGACTTTGCGCTTGGTCTTTTGTTCTTTGAACAGCTCGAAGATGTGACTTCGCAGGGGGGCCATTCCAGCCCCACCACCGATGTAAACCATCTCGGCGTCAGAGTCTTTAATAAAGAATTCGCCGTAGGGGCCGCTGATGGTGACTTTGTCGCCCGGCTTTTGGGCGAAGATGTAGCTCGACGCTTTGCCCGGCGGAGTGTTTTCGGGGGCGCGGGGCGGCGGGCTGGCGATGCGAACGTTGAGCATGATGATTCCCTTCTCGCCCGGATAGTTGGCCATGGAGTAGGCGCGAATCACTGGCTCGTCGACTTTCGATACATATCGCCAAACGTTGTATTTGTCCCAATCGGGGTGAAACCGCTCTTCGATATCAAAGTCTTTGTACTCGACCACATGCTTGGGAATTTCGATTTGAATATAACCACCCGCCTTGAAGGCAACTTCTTCGCCCTCGGGAAGTTTGAGCTTGAATTCCTTGATAAAGGTCGCCACGTTGTGGTTCGAGATGACTTCGCATTCCCACTTCTTGGTCTCGAAAGCCTCGGCGGGAACCTCGATTGTCATGTCCTGCTTAACAGCGACCTGACACGACAGGCGGCATCCTTCGCGGGCTTCGCCCTTGCTGATGTGGGCCCGCTCGGTGGGCAGAATGTCGCCACCCCCTGAGAGCACCTTCACTTCGCACTGGGCACACGTGCCGCCACCGCCACAGGCGCTAGAGATAAAGATGCCTTCGTCGGCGAGAGCGTTCAACAGTTTTCCGCCAGCGGGGACACTGATGGTCTTTTGTTCGTTGATGAGAATATTGACGTTGCCGCTGGGCACGAGTTGCTTGCGGGCGACCATGATAATGGCAACCAGCGCGAGCACCACAACGGTGAACATCGTCACACCGGCAACAATGACAGGATCCATAACAGACTCTTCAGGCAATGAATGAAGACGTGATCAACGGGTAAACATCGATTGGCAAATTCTACTCGGGCAGGTCAATTCCACCAAACGCCATGAATGCCATCGCGATCAGCCCGACAGTCATGAACGTGATGCCGAGTCCGCGAAGTCCCTCGGGCACATCGCTGTAGCGCAGTTTCTCACGAACACCGGCGAGTGCCGTGATAGCGAGCGCCCAGCCAAACCCGGAACCGACACCATAAACACAGCTTTCGGCGAATGTGTAATCGCGTTCGACCATGAACAACGAGCCACCAAGGATCGCACAGTTAACTGTAATCAGCGGCAAGAAAATGCCCAGCGTGTTATAGAGGGGCGGAAAGAAGCGGTCGAGCGTCATTTCTAAAATCTGTACCATCGCGGCAATAGTGCCGATGTAGCTGATAAGTCCCAAGAACTCGAGGTTCTGATCGGCGAGGCTGGGACTGAGCCAACTCAGGGCGCCCTTTTTCAGCAGGAACTGAAAGATCAAATTATTCGCCGGAATCGTGATCGCCATGATCACAATTACAGCCACTCCAAGGCTCATGGCCGTCTTTACGTTCTTAGAAATGGCGATGAACGTACACATTCCTAAGAAGTAGACGAGCGCGAGATTCTGAATGAAGATCGAATTCAGAAAAATATTGAGGTAGTGATTGAAGTCCATAAGATTGCCGATGGTCGTATTCGTGGAAAGTTACCGCGCGAATGGTGGCCCGTTTACTCTTGCTCAATTTGTTCGGGTCGGAAGGTGCGAAGCACCCAGATGAAAAGCCCAATGAGGAAAAACGCGCTGGGTGCGAGTAGCATCAGACCGTTAGGGGTGTAGTACAGATCACCAAAGATTCCGGTAGCGGCTTCACTCGTTGGGGGTGCTGTTGGCACAACTTGATAGCCGAGCAATTTGCCCGAACCAAACAACTCGCGGAAGAAACCCACGGCGATTAAAATCAAACCGTAGCCGAGCCCGTTGCCGATGCCGTCGAGAAACGACCGCAGCGGCGGTTCTTTCATCGCGAACGCCTCGGCGCGGCCCATCACGATGCAATTTGTGATGATGAGCCCAACGAACACGCTCAGCGTCTTGCTGACTTCATAGGCGTAAGCTTTGAGGAATTGATCGACAACGATCACGAGCGAGGCAATGATCGTCATCTGTACAATGATGCGGATGCTCGACGGGATGAAGTTTCGGATCGAACTGATCGCCGCGCTGGAACAGGCCGTGACGACGGTCACGGCAATCGCCATCACGATCGACGTCTTGAGTTGCGTCGTCACCGCCAACGCCGAACAGATGCCAAGCACCTGTAGCGCGATGGGGTTGCTAGTAAAAATCGGTCGAGTGAGGACGTCGAGAGCCGATGAATTTGCCATGACAGTGTTCGCTAATTCGCTACAAAAAGTTAGTTTTCGGGATTGCCCGCAGTTTGAGCTTTCAAGTAAGGCCCAAAGGCGTCGTCGCCGAGCCAGTAGTTGACCATATTTTGCACCCCTTTCGAGGTAATAGTCGCCCCACTCAGGCCGTCGACCGAGTGCTCGGCGTCGGGGGTCGACGGTCCGACTGATCCCTTAATCAATTTGACGGCCGGATCGCCTTCGTCGTCGTAGATTTCTTTGCCCTTGAAGTCGTTCTTGAATTTGTCACTTTCGACTTCGCCACCAAGACCGGGCGTTTCGGCGTGTTGGTAGTACGAGATGCCAACGACCGTATCGCCGTCATCCGCCAAAGCGATAAACCCATAGAGCGTGCTCCAGAGTCCTTTGCCGTAAATGGGAATCACATACGATTCGACTTTACCATCTTTCACGACTTGGTAGACGTAAGCGACGTTTTCGCGACGCGCCACGCCCGGCTTTGGTCCAGTGGTTTCGATCGGCGAACTCTGTTCCGCGATCGTGCGAGCGTCGGCGGCCGAATAATTGTCGGGCACATCAGCGACTTCATCCGTGCCGAGCTTGACCGGCACCGGTTTGATCAATTCTTCGTAAGTTTTGGCGATCATGGCTTTATCGGCGTTGCCGTCGATCAGCCCAGCAGCGACCAATACGTTCTTTTGAACGTCGAGCCGTTTGTTCTCTTCCTGTTTATCGTGCAGCAACACTGCGGCCGACGAGACCACCAGCGAACAGACCAAACACAACACGGTGGCCACCACAAAGGTGCCCAGCACACTATCACGTGCCATAACGAGCGGCCCTCCGTTTGATGTTGGCTTGAATAACAAAATAGTCGATGACTGGTGCAAACACGTTGCCGAACAGAATCGCCAGCATGATTCCCTCGGCAAAAGCCGGGTTCACAACGCGGATGAGTATGGTCATACCGCCAACCAAAAGTCCGTACCACCACATGCCGACCTGCGTCATAGCCGCCGATACCGGATCGGTCGCCATGTAGACGGTGCCGAAGGCGAAGCCGCCGATCACCAGATGCCACAGCGGTGGGATGCAGGCGACGGGGTTTTGCGACGTTTCGCGGAAAAAGTAGAGCAGCGATGCTGTCACCAGAGCGCCAATGACGACGCCCGACATGATTCGCCACGAACCAATGCCAGTGGCGATCAGGATCGCTGCGCCCAACAGGCAAGCGAGCGTCGAGGTTTCGCCCATCGAGCCTTGGATGAAGCCAACGAAGGCGTCCCACCACGTGAAATCGTAGAGCCCCTCTTTGGCGGCCGACATCACGGTGGCCGGTCCTACACCGAAGTCGGCGTTCACCATCGCCCCCAGCGTCGTCGCGCCACTGTAGCCATCGGCAGGCGTGACGGCGGCCCACACACCGTTACCGTCTGTGTTAGTATCGCCCGACAAGTATCCAGCATAAGCAAAATAAACAAACGCTCGCGCCGTGAGCGCCGGATTGAGGAAGTTCTTACCCGTCCCCCCGAAAATCTCTTTCCCCACTACCACACCAAAAGCAATGCCCAATGCAGTGACAGTCAGCGGCGTTGTCGCTGGCAGCGTCAGCGGATAGAGCATTCCTGTGACCAGGAAGCCTTCGTTAATTTCATGGCCGCGAATG
The DNA here is from genome assembly GCA_041752635.1 of Pirellulales bacterium. Taxonomy (GTDB): domain Bacteria; phylum Planctomycetota; class Planctomycetia; order Pirellulales; family Lacipirellulaceae; genus JBGSWC01. Next base: position 22,263 of record JBGSWC010000278.1, read on the forward strand.
AGCGAAAAGATCAATTCGCAGGTGCCACCGACGGCCATCGTCACGGCATAAATCGGGAGGAACCACAGTGCTCCATGCACGAAGCATGCCAGGATATTGTTCGGATCGTAGGCAAACCCAAGCATCAGATACACGGTGTCACGCCATCCTTCGATTGGCGTAGCTTGGCCTTTTTCGACGAGCAAATTGGCTTGGTAGCCCGTGTTGTACATCGCCATCAGAATGCATGGCAGCAGTGCGACGATGACGGTCGACATCATTCGCTTCATGTCGAGCGCGTCGCGGACGTGCGAGCCAGTCTTGGTGACCTCGCCCGGCGTGTAGAGGAA
>JBGSWC010000279.1:0-2476 GCA_041752635.1 Pirellulales bacterium
ATGGTCCCCGACCGATTGCATGAACTGCAACATTTGGCCGGTATCGATGCCGACTTCACAAATCGAAAGAGGTCGCGAAAGTTGCTGAAACTCTTGTCGCAGGAAGTGGTAAATGAACCAATAACGCAAAGCGCGAGTCGGGTAGGCTCGACTTAGCGCTTTTGTCGAGAGGGGAAACTCACCGGCGACGATCGCCGGATTCTGGCTCAAGCACTCGGTATCCCAGAACAAAGGAGAAAACTTGGAATAAGGCTGGTTTCGAGGCATGGCTGTGTCAGTGTGACGGCGAAGTCGGAGTGACAGCCAGCCTCGACACCGCGATACACGGCAAATCATCAAATGGGTGACGTTGGTAAGTGGGCCACTTTGGGCAATGAGTCTACACAAGTTTGCAAGCTGACACAATGGGAACGCCCCTATCTTATTCCCGCAACAGCCGGAAAAGACCTAAAAACGGCGGTCCGTTACGTAGTGCACGATGGTTTGATTCGCTGTGGGTCGAATGTGGTGGCGGAGTGACGACGCGTCGGCAATAATCCGAGACAACGAAACATTCCGGTTCAGACGCTCGATTGGGGTCCATTGAATGAACGACCGACTATTTAACTTCGCGTTCGCATTCGCCGCCGGGCTAGTGCTGTCGTTTTCGGTGACTGCACAAGAATCGACGCTTGGTATTGTTGTTTCACCCGAGACAACAATTTTCGTTGAACCGCTGAAGGCCAATGGACTGCCTGATTTCCGGCGGGCGATGCTTGAGCGTTACCGACGCGACAAGCTGGCCGCGGAACAGAATGGCGCGGTTGACTTTTGGCAGGTAGTCGGAACTCAGTACGTCGATGACAAATATGTCGAGGGATTTCGTAAAGAACTCGGTATTGATTCGTTCGACGTGGGACCAAGGCTGCGCCCACTCAGCGACCACGAAAACCAGAGGCAGATTATCGAGTGGATACTCCGTCGGTCAAAGAAGATCGACGAAGCGACCGATCTCGACACGTTCGCCGCGCAACATCCCGAGATGTGGAGCGAGGCACAGGCCCAGACGCTAGACGTTGCGTCGACGACTTGCGGAAGTTTGCACGCGGTGGCCGAAATTCCCTTTGTCCGCACTTGGCTGTCCGACAACGAACAGGCGATCAACAAACTCTCGGCGGCTGTGAAACGCGACACTTGGTACAACCCGCCGGCAAGCTTGTGCAGCGAACATAGCGATTCAACGTTAAATGCACTTCTGCCGACAATTGAACTTCGTGAAGCGACGCTCGCTCTATCCATTCGTGCATTGGTGTCAGCTTGCGACCATCACTACGAACAGTCCCTCAATGACATTGCGGCAGCCTACGCACTGCAGAAACATATCGACGAGTCCTTGTTGGTTGGCTACTTGGTGAAAAAGAGTTTGTCACTCTCACTAATCGGACCCGTTGAGCAGTGGTTGGCACATGAACACACGCTCAATGATGAGCAACTTGCGTTTCTCGCAACAACTCACGTTGATAGCTCTGTCACTCAAGAGCAATCAGACGCGATGCTAGACGGGGAGATTCGGTTTACGGTGGCTTGGCTCGTTGCTCTCGCAACTCACGAGCCATCGGCGAAAGATTCTCTTCAATACCTCGACTGGGATTTACTTGGCGATTCACCTTTTGAGCAACAAACAGCAAGAGTTACCTGGTTGATCGGCGACAAAACAACTCCGCCAAATTGGGGCAATGCACTTGCGACTTTCGTCGAACGATCGACGCTCGTTAGACAACGTCTCGAAAGAACAACGCCCGAGTGCGAATCTGCCGAGGCAGGCGAGTCCGATGCGGAGTTCGCAGAGCTTTTCAATTCGCTGGATACGTCGAAAGATGTCCGTACGCTTTCGCGCGATTCGCGAGGTGAAATCTTAGGACAATATTTCGCGTCTGGTCTGCACGATGTTCAGAAAACTGTGCATGATGCCGAGTGCCGAGCGGCGACACGGCATCGATTGCAATATATTGCGTTGCAGATTGCCAAGCATCGCAACGAGCAGGGCGAGTATCCCCAATCGCTTGACAAAGTGGAACTCGATATCGAGCCGGTCGACGCTTGGAACAACAAACCCTTTGTTTACAAGAAGACGAAGTCGGGCTACTTGCTTTATTCGCTTGGCAACAATGGCAGCGACGATGGCGGGAGTGTTGCCGATATGACGCTGCGCGGATACGACGTGTTCGGTCTTTCGGAGACGCGACGCAAAGTCATTGGAGCATTACTCGACATGAGCGCCGATGATCTAGCGAAGCGCATACCCGAAGGGGCCGACGACGAAGCGATCCGCTTTCCGATGCCTCGCTTTCCGTTAATAGTTGATTAGCCACAATCAGTCGTTAAACTCGACATTCGCGTAGACTTCCGCCATGGGAAGTTCGCACTTCGGGTGAGTCAGCTTGACGGTTGCATCGAGTCCTTCGATCTGCGACGACGCCCAAGAGCCATCGGGCCG
>JBGSWC010000280.1:0-8028 GCA_041752635.1 Pirellulales bacterium
ACTCCGTCCACGTCGGTACACGCTACCGATGCCACCAACCCAGTTCCGTGTACTACCCCCTAGCGCCGACAAGTCAATTCGACGAATCCATTCAACGAATCGATTCAACGAGTCGGGGCCAGCCTCGAAAACCATCATAAACACGACAGGGTTGTCCGCAAGTATTTTATAAAAATTTTCCTAACATTTCTTCGATTCACAGTACCGCCTGGGCTACTTTTGACCGCCAAATCCTTGAGATTTGAGGCTCTTCTGTCGCCGGCTTGTCGGTACGCGAAATGGGTCGACTCGACTGAGTCACTGAGCCCAGCCACGCTGGAAAGCGTGCCGCGCGATGGCTTCTGGGCGTGTGCTTTTTGTGTGCAACCAGATTTGCCTGAAGTCCCCATGAGCCCGACTCAAACCGCCCTTGGAGGTGTGGACTTTTTGAATTTATCGAATAGTTTCCGGTTTTTTTGCAAAAAAGTTTCCAATACGTGGAGCCGCAATTACTATCGTGAGAAGCGGGGGAATTGGTTCTCCGTCACACGCCGAGCTAATTCGGCAGTCTTCATTAGCTGTTTTCGCAACCAGGAGTTTGACTAATGACACGATTACATGGTGCCATCGCTGTAGCGATGGCCGCGACTCTTGTCCTGCTTTCGAGCGATGCTCGCGCGGACTATTCCGACGACTTTGAGTCGTACACTCTTGGCAATATCAACGGCCAAGGGCCTTGGGTCGACTTCGGTGGTGCTCTCACCCCGGACGTTAGCAATGCGTTGGCGCTCAGCGGCACCCAGTCGCTCGCCCTTTCGACGAACGTCGGTGGTGGCTACGGTTCGGATGTTTACATCGGCAACCTAAACGGCGCACCTGTCACATCAGGTCTATGGAGCCTTTCCTTTTCAACCTATGTGCCAGGAAACTTCGATGGAGAAGCGATCTTCTACGAATCGCAAGGCCCGATGCCGACGACATTCGAAAGAGGAGCGCGTGTGCGGCTGAATAACCTCGCCGGCGCTGCCTCGTTTGACGTCGAGAGCACGCCAGACTCCGCGCCGCTCGTGTTCGATCAATGGGCCGACATCGAGATGCTGATTGACCTCGACAACAATACCCTCGATATTTCCTACAACGGTTCGCCGGTTCATTCTGGTACATGGGATAACGACAATCCTGGCTCACCCAGCCTTGGTGGAGTGAATTGGTGGGCCCAAGGTGGCGCAGCTCAAGGTACGGTTTACATCGACGATCTTAGCCTGACCCAAGTGGTTCCCGAGCCCTCGACCATCGCGCTAGGCGTTTTGGGATTGATTGGCTTGGCCATGTGCCGCAAGCAGCGCTAGTTTCCGAAACGAACAATACAAGACTCACACAACCCCGGTGACGTTGGTCGCCGGGGTTTTTTTGTGCGCGTTCGGCAATTCTTTCGTGGGCGTTCGAGCTGGAAAGCGCCAGGTCGTCATGCAGCCGAATCCGGGAACCGCAGATGGACGCGGATAAACGACATCTGCACCTAACCCGTCATGATCCGCTGGCAAACTGGGTGCGAGCGGCTGCTCTACTTCGAAAACCAGGGGCGTCGTGACGATTTCACCGGCCGGCGCGTTCCCCTACTTGTCGTTTAGGTAGGCGCGGTCGTGGCAATTATCGTATTATGAAGAGATGACTTGGAACGCGACAACCACACGATCCGCCGCCCAAATTGTTGTCTGCGCCGCAACCGTCCTGGCTGTTGCCGTTGCGCAGGGAGCGGAGCCCGTTTCGTTCAGTCGCAATATTCTACCGCTGCTCTCCGATCGCTGCTTTCACTGTCACGGCCCCGATGCGTCGCATCGACAAGCCGATCTGCGACTCGATGTACGCGAGTCGGCCCTCGAAACTCGCGGCGAGGGCGCTGTGGTTGTGCCGGGCGACGCGGCGGCCAGTGAGTTGATCGCCCGCATCACTTCACGAGACGAGCTGCTCGTGATGCCACCCCGAGACTCCCACCGAAAGGGCTTTACAGCCCCAGAAATCGCTCTGCTGAAACGCTGGATCGATGAAGGTGCCGAGTGGGGAAAGCATTGGGCATTCGAACGACCGGTGCGTGCCAAGATACCGGTCGGTACAGATGAGGCCATTGATTATTTCATCGCTGGCCGGCTCGAAACCGAAGGCCTAAGCCGCTCGCCTGAAGCCGACAAAGCAACTTTGATTCGTCGCGTGTCGCTCGATCTGATTGGACTTCCGCCAACTCCCGACGAGGTGGCGTGTTTCGTGGCCGACGATTCGCCGCAGGCCTACGAAAAACTCGTCGATCGACTGCTCGCGTCACCCCATTACGGCGAGCGGATGGCATGGCCTTGGCTCGACGCGGCGCGCTATGCCGACACGGCTGGCTACCAAGGTGACCCGGTTCGCACCGTTTGGCCATTTCGCGACTGGGTTGTCGACGCGCTGAATGCGAACATGCCCTTCGACGTGTTCACAATTGCGCAATTGGCGGGCGACCTGCTTCCTAATGCCACGGCCGAACAGCAGGTTGCCACCGCCTTTAATCGCTTGCACATGTACAACTCCGAAGGGGGGCGCATCCCAGAGGAGACGCGGGTCGAGAACGTGTTCGATCGTGCCGAAACGACCGCGACAACCTGGCTCGGATTGACCCTCCAGTGTGCGCGATGCCACGATCACAAATTCGACCCGACGACAAACAAAGATTACTTTGCCTTCTATGACTTTTTTAACCAGACGAGCGAGAACGGGGCCAACAATCATACACTCGCACCCGCGCCCAAGATGACCTATGTGTCGAGCGAAGCCCCAACTCGTGTCGACGAATTACAGCGGCAAATTCGCCAGCTAGAATCCGACCGTCGACTCGAAGAAGGTGGCGAAACGCTTATTGCGACGTTTGACTTGCCGGGTGCCGACGCGCGCCACATCGAACGATTACAACGGCAACTTGCCGTTTGGGAGGTCAAGGCAAAGCCCCACGATGTGATGATCATGGACGACCTGGCGAAGCGTCGCGACACATTTGTGTTGTCGGGTGGCGTTTACGACAGTCCCACCGAACAGCAAGTGTCGGCCGACGTGCCGTCGATGCTGCCACCAATTAGTGCGAGCGGTAATACAGTTCCAAGCCGCCTCGATTTGGCCCGCTGGATCGTCGCGGCCGAAAATCCGCTCACGGCCCGGGTCGTCGTCAATCGCTACTGGCAGACCTTCTTCGGACAAGGACTCGTTTCGACGCCGGGTGATTTCGGGCTACAGGGAAGCCAGCCAACGCACCCCGAGTTGCTCGATTGGCTCGCGGTCGAGTTTGTCGAATCGGGTTGGAACGTCAAGCACCTGCATCGACTCATCGTGACGAGTGCCACTTACAGACAGACGAGTGCGACGACGCCCGAGTTGATCGAGTCTGATCCTGACAATTTGCTGCTCGCGCGCGCGGCTCGTTATCGCATGCCTTCGTGGATGATTCGCGATCATGCTTTGGCCGTGAGCGGATTGCTCGACACGACGATCGGTGGTCCGCCTGTAAATCCGTATCAGCCAAGCGGGCTGTGGGCGGAGGCAACCTTCGGAAAAATCAAATACAAAACCGACGAAGGATCGAGCCTCTATCGTCGATCACTCTACACCTTTTGGCGACGCATTCTTGGCCCCCCCATGTTTTTCGATGCGGCCAAGCGACAGACTTGCGAGGTCGAACCGAATCTTACCAACACGCCACTGCACGCCTTGACGACGCTTAACGACACCGCTTTCGTCGAAGCGGCGCGGGTGTTAGCCGAACGTCTTATTCGCCGCTACCCGACACCGCGCGACCGCATCGCCGAAGCATTCCAGTTGCTGGTGGCCCGCGATCCCACAACGGAAGAATCTGAGCTGTTAGTCAATCGGGTCAACTCATACGTCGAACACTATCGCGAACGCCCCGACGCTGCCCGAGAGTTGCTTTCCATCGGTGATCGTCCGACCGACGAGTCGATCGACGGTGCGGAACTCGCGACCTACACCCTTCTGATGAACACGCTATTCAACCTCGATGAAGTGTTGGTGAGACCGTGAATCCCATTGCCCAACACCACGCCGTGATGACGCGACGGCAACTGTTCGCCGGTGCCGGATTGTGCCTGGGGGCTACCGCCCTGGCGACGCTTGCTGGTTCTGCGAAAGGGGCAATGCCCGACCCCAAGGCCCCCGCGCTGCCACTTGCCCAGGCGAAAGCCAAACGCGTCATTTATCTGTTCCAGAACGGAGCGCCGTCGCATGTCGATTTGTTCGACTACAAACCCGAGCTTGCGCGTCTCGATGGCACGGAGATTCCGAAAAGCTTAAGCGCGGGTAAGCGGTTCAGCACCATGACTTCTGGTGCCGAGAAAGCGTTTCTGCGGGAAATCACCCTGTTTCAGCGACGCGGTGCTTGCGATAAATGGATCGCCGACGACTTTCTTCCCCACACTGCGTCGATTGTCGACGATTTGTGTTTCGTTCAGTCGATGCAAACGACGCAAGTGAATCACGCGCCGGCGATCACTTATTTTCTGACTGGTTCGGAGCTGGCCGGCAAACCGAGCATGGGAGCGTGGCTCACTTATGGATTGGGGAGCGACTCCGAGAATTTGCCTGGTTTTGTCGTGATGACAAGCCGCGACCGGGAAGCCTCGTGCGGACAGATCTTCTACGACTTCTATTGGGGCAACGGGTTTCTGCCCAGTAAGTATCAGGGAGTCAAATTTCGCGGCGGGGGAGACCCTGTGCTGTTTCTGAAGAATCCCAGCGGTATCGATGCAGAGCTGCGTCGTAGCCAACTCGACGATCTGGCAACACTCAATTTGATGAACATGCAGCGATTGGGCGATCCCGAGATTGCCGCCCGCATCGCGCAGTATGAAATGGCTTACCAGATGCAAACGTCGGTCCCCGAACTGACCGATCTATCTGACGAACCGCAGCATGTGCTCGACATGTATGGACCTCAGGTCACCGTCAAAGGGAGTTATGCTTACAACTGTATCATGGCACGTCGACTGGCCGAGCGCGGTTGCCGATTCATCCAACTGATGCACGCCGGTTGGGATCAGCACGCGAATCTCAACACTCAACTAAAAATCCAATGCACCGACACCGATGCTCCATCGGCCGCCTTAGTGACCGATCTCAAGCAGCGGGGTCTGCTCGATGACACACTCGTGATTTGGGGAGGCGAATTCGGCCGCACACCGTTCTTGCAAAAGCGGCCGGGCGAAGGCAAACAGGGCCGCGACCACCATCCCTACGCTTTTACAATCTGGATGGCCGGTGGTGGCAGTCGAGCGGGCTACACACATGGCGAAACCGACAACTTCGGCTTCAACGTCGCCCGCAATCCGGTCAATGTCCACGACCTGCAGGCGACGATTTTGCATCTACTGGGAATCGACCACAGTCGCTTCACCTTCCGCCACCAAGGCCTCGACCAACGCCTCACGGGTGTCGAAGAGTCACTTGTCGTGACAGAGTTGATTCGCTAGCTCGGTGCAAGCGATATCTATCGCAGGGTGGGATTGTCACTCGGTGGTCTTCTCCGGCGGCGGGTGGTGTTGGCGATAGACGAGCGTAGCAAACTTGCCGCCGATGTAGGCTAGCGCGAGCAAGAAGCCCATTTGGCCAACGCGGAAGAATACGCGACTGTGCATTACAATGGCTTCATCGACTCCCGGAGTAACGCCGATACTTACGGGACTAAACATAACGGACGACAAAAGTGCTGCGTGATTTTCTGGAAATGCAATGTCGTACACACGAGCAAGTAAATGATTGATGGGGCTCTCGAGCGAATCGACAGTTTGCGTAGAACTGAACCAACCATATCCGCCCGACGAAAGCAATCCGCCGGACATAACGAAATGTAAAATGGCAGCGGTCATTGTAAAGCCAACACAAAACGGCCGCGTGCGGCCGCTGCTCAAGATCGCACTAATCGCAGCCGCCACGACGGCGAGCCAACCGCCAACAACGAAGACCGAAGCGATCCCCGGCGATCCCGAAAGCATCGCGGTCAAACCGGCGGCGACAATGGCGAAGGCGACGAGCAGCTCACGAAGCGAAAATGACATGATGGCAGACTGGGGGAGGCGTGGGCGTTTGGATCGTGAGAAGCAATTATACGCTCACACATCCTTTTCCGCACTCGCGCTCTGCTAATGCAAAATTCTGCCCGATCGGGCAGAATAGCGAACAACCCCCGCCCTTGCATTCTCTCATGAAGTGACGAGGGAACATGAACTGTCTGTTGGAGTTTCGCTGATGTCGAGCCCGTCGCGTCACCGGTTGAACATGACTCAGTGGTTTTTCTACCACGTCAATCTGTTTCTATGCAGGTTCGTCTGGCGAGTGAAAGGCCCGAAGAAGTTGCCCATTGAAGTGGGGCAGGGGGCTGTGCTGATTGGCAACCATCGCTGTAGCGTCGACCCCTGTTTCATTCAATACGCGGCCGGGCGGCGGCCGGTGCATTGGATGGTGGCAGCACTCTACGAGCCGCACAGTTTTCTGGGACGCATTCTCGGCGGGCTCCAAACCATCAGCATCAAAAAAACTGGGCACGACATCGGCGCGCTCAAAGCGGCGATTCGCTTCGCGAAAGCGGGCGAACTCGTCGGCATGATGCCCGAGGGAAATGTCAACCAGAGCAAAGATTTCATGAAACCGATTCGCCCCGGCGCGATTGCCGTGGCCCTGTCGGCTGGAGTGCCGGTGATTCCGTGCTATATCGAAGATGCCCCCTATCACCCTGTGCCTTGGCGACCGTTGTTTAAGTTCGCCCAAGTAAAAGTACACGTCGGCGAGCCGATTGATCTGAGCGAATATCATGGGCAGCAAGGCAATAACCCATTGGTCGCGGAGCTCGCCTTGCGGTGCGTTCGCGAGATCGCCAAGCTCGCGGGTCGCGATGACTTCGAGCCCCAGCTCGCCGGCCGCGCGTGGAAGGAATGGAATGGGGAGGGAGCGAATGGCGAAGTGGATCGGGCAAATCCAAGCCCGGCTACGGACTGAAACGAGGACGACCGAGCGGCCCACAGCATTCCCTCGATTCGCCGGATTCCCGCCTACGCGCGAATGACAGCCTGCCTTATCGGGACGCAAGGCCGGCCAAATTTAACCCCGTGTGATGGCGAGCACTTCGTCGGTAACGAGTCCGTTGGTGGCGATCGCCTCGCCCCCGTGAACGGTTGGATGACCATTCCAATCGGTGAAGTGGCCCCCCGCTTCGACGATAACCGGCAGCAGCGCGGCGGCGTCCCAGAGGTTCATTTTTGGATCGATGGCGACTTCTGCCCGACCGGTGGCGACCATCATATATCCGTAGCCATCGCCCCAAGTGCGGACGAGCCGCGTCGCCGATTGCAATGCCAGAAACGTGTCGGTTTGATTGGTCGGCCGACCAACCGCGAACGTCTCGACCTCGCTGGTGACGAGTAGGCCTTCGCTCAGCTTCGTCGTCTGGCTAACACGGCACGGTTGGACGTCGGCAGAGCTACGGCGGTGCCACGCACCTTCGCCGATGGCCCCCCAAACTGTTTCGTCGAGCGCCGGAGCGTGAATAATTCCACCGCGCGGGATGCCTTGGTCGACTGGGCCGGCGCCCACTTCGAGCAGTCCGATCAGGGTCGTATAGAGGGGAACACCGTGGATGAACGACTTGGTGCCATCGATGGGATCGAGAATCCAGCAGAAACCCGAGCTTCCCGGCTGATCGTCAAACTCCTCGCCAACGATGGCATCGTCGGGGAATTTTTCTAGGATCAGCTTTCGCAGCAGTTGCTCGGCTTCGCGATCGGCGATGGTGACGGGCGACTGGTCGTCTTTTCGATCAACAGCGAGGCAATCGCTGCGAAAGTAGCGAAGTGTCACGTCGCCTGCCCGATTGGCAAAATCGACGGCCGCCCGCATTCGGTCGGACAATTCGGTGGAGTTTCGATGGTTCATGGTGCTGAGCTTAACGCATCTCGGACTTTGGCGTGAGCCGACGGCGCTAGCCGCGGGTGCTAGTGATACGATATTTGCCAACAAAAC
>JBGSWC010000281.1:0-4075 GCA_041752635.1 Pirellulales bacterium
CACTTTCGGCATGTCTGGTGAGAGCGGTGTGAATTCAGCGTCGCCGTAGACGACCTTGCCGCCGACCACGGTCAGGACGCTTTCCAGGCCGCGAATCTCGTCTTCTTCGACGGTGAAGTAGTCGTCGCTTAGGACGGCGAGGTCGCCGTATTTTCCAACGGCGAGAGTACCTTTCTTGTCATCTTCGCTACTGAACCAGGCACTGCCATGCGTGTAGAGCTGCAATGCCTGCTCGCGACTCAAGCGGTCGCCTTCGTTATGCAGCACCGTTCCGCCTACCGTCTTCGCCGACACGAGCCACCACAAGCAAGTCCACGGATGGTAACTCGCAACACGTGTGCCATCGGTTCCGGCTCCCACCGGCAGGCCCATTTCGATCATTCTCTTGACGGGCGGGCGGCGCTTGACCTCTTCGGCCCCGTAGCGACGGATGTAGTACTCGCCCTGATAGGCCATGCGATGTTGCACGGCAATGCCGCCGCCAAGCGCGGCAATCCGTTCCAGACTCGTCTCGGATACCGTCTCGGCATGATCGATAAACCAACGGAGTCGGTCAATCGGCACATCGCGATGAACGCGCTCAAAGACATCGAGAAAGCGGCCGATCGACTCGTCGTAAGTCGCGTGGATTCGCCACGGCCACTTGGCTTCGGCGAGCTTGCGAACGACCGATTCCAACTCCTGCTCCATCACCGGACGCAGGTCCGGACGTGGCTGAAGGAAGTTCTCAAAATCTGCGGCACTCCAAACCAGGTTTTCGCCCGCTCCGTTCACTCGCAGGAACTTGTCGCCATCGCCTGGTTTGGTCATTCCCATCCAGCGCGTGTAGTCTGACAGTTCTTCGCCTGGTTGCTGCGCGAACAGGCTGTAAGCGACCCGCAGCGTCAACTCGCCTGCATCCGCCAGTTTCTTCACCACCGCGTAGTCGTCAGGATAATTCTGTCCACCACCGCCGGCGTCGGAAACACTCGTGACACCAAAGCGGTTGAGTTCTCGCATGTAATGTCGAGTCGAATTGAGTTGATCGTCGGGTGATAACTTGGGAGCGTTCGCGATCGTCGAATACAGAATCAATGCACTTGGTTCTGCAAGCAACAAGCCGGTCGGATTTCCCTTTGCATCTCGCGCAATCAAACCGCCAAGGGCATTCGGCGTCCTACCGTCGATACCCAGCACTCGCAGCGCCGCTTTGTTGAGCATCGCCGAGTCGTACAGGTGCAGCACGAAAACTGGCGTGACTGGAGCGGCCTTGTTGATTTCCTCAAGCGTCGGCATCCGGCCTTCCTTGAATTGAAACTCGTTCCAACCGCCAATCACACGCACCCACTGGGGTGGCGGAGTTCGTTCGGCCTGTTGTTTCAGTTGCTCGAGCGCCTGAGCGACGGAAGCCACACCGTCCCAACGCAATTCGAGGTTGTAAAACAGCCCGGCGCGAATGACGTGCAGGTGCGAGTCGTTCAATCCAGGTATGACTCGACGCCCTCGCAGGTCGATCTTCTGCGTTGTATCGTCGGCAAGTTTCAGCACGTGATCATCCGAGCCGATTGCTGAGACCAGTCCATCGTCGATTGCGATGGCCGAGACCTCGGGCTGGCTCTTTGAAAGGGTGGTTATCTTTCCACCATGCAGAATCATTTGAGGGGCCATTGGGTTCTCCTTGTTTTTCAGCCCAGGGATCATGCCTGTTGATTCGCCGAGTAAAGCCAGTCGTTCAGTAGTCGCGTCAGCAAGGGCATGACGCCCCATGCCAACGACACCACGACAAACCCGGCGACGATTGCCGTCGCCACAACTGGGTGCAGATTGTGAGTCAAGGGCCGAAGTAGGTTCGCCCACAGAACGACCATCGGAAACACGCCGAGCCACGTCACAATGGCCATCTTCCATCGGGGAGGATGGACGATAGAACGCTGTGGGAAGAACGCTTCCAGCCCGTGAAGTTCCCGATACTCCGGTTCGCCGTCGACAAGCGGCTCGACGGTTCGGAGCCACCTTTGAAACGCCTCGGAACGGTAGAATGCCTCGCGATCAGACGTCGACTTGAAGGCCCGCAGGATTCCGTAGGTACTCCCGTCCTTCGCCGCAGGACGCATGTAAAACTGCCCTTCCGTCGACGGTCCGCCGTGAACGTTGGAGAAGAACTCTTCGAGCGCGGACTCGAACTCCTCTTCCCGACCCGATTTCACCTTGCGAGTGATAGTGACGACGACTTGACGAGTATCGGACATCCTGCGGACCTTCCGTTGACGCGGCGACGACAATGACTAGGAAGTCACCTTGCGAGCCTGGGGTGCCTTGTGAACCATCGTGTAGGCGTACTCGATGCCTACGCCATACGCTCCGCCATGTTCACGAAATAGCTCCATCAGCTCATCGTAGTGCTCGCGGTTCGCCCAATCGCGCTGGAACTCGAGCACGGTGCCTACGGACGTCATGCGAACCGCACCGGCCTGCGTCATTCGCGAAAGGGCAGCATCGTGAGCGGCTTGCGACGTACCGGCAGAAGCGTCCTCGACCACGTAGATGCCATAGCCTTCGTTAAGCATGTTGAGCGTCGGCCAGGCAACACAAACCTCGGTCCAGAGCCCGGCGATGATGATGTTCTTGCGGCCGGTGGCCTTGATCGCCTCGCGAAACGCCTCGGTGTCCCACGAGTTCATTCCGGTCCGCTCGATCGGCGACTGATCGGGGAAGACATCGAGCAGTTGCGGCCACATGTATCCGCTGAACGACTCGGTTTCGACGGTCGTCAGTATCGAGGGAACGCCGAAAATCTTGGCCCCCTTGGCCAGCATAACGACATTGTTCATCAGCAATTGCCGATCGATGTGACTGCCGACGCCAAAGCTCATTTGCGGTTGGTGGTCGATGAAAACGACTGCGGAATTCTCAGCGGTAATCAGTCCACCGTCGGTGTTGGGGAGGATGTTTGGCACGGGAGTTCTCCTTAAAAACGGGGTGTTTAGTAACGGACTATCTCGGCGCTTAGGCCAAGTTAAACAGCATGATCTCGGCATCGTCGTACGCCGCAATCGACACGAAGGCTTCGTCGCTGATGGCAGCACCATCGCTTGCGGCAAGTTGATTGCCGTTGATGGCGACCGATCCAGAAAGCACTTGCAGCCAACCGTGCCGGCCAAGTTCGAAATCGAATCCGACTTCACTTCCGGATGTCACCCGCGAGAGGTAAATCTTCGCGTCGGCGTGGATCGACAACGATCCGTCCTCCCCACCGGGCGAGGCCACCAGTCGCAATCGATCGAGCTTCTCGCGCTCATCGAACATTCGCTGCTGGTAACTCGGTTCCAAGTCACGGACGTTTGGCTCGATCCAGATTTGGTAGAAGTGCACAGCTTCGTCCTGCGACGGGTTGAATTCGCTATGGGTGATGCCCGACCCCGCTGAGATTCGCTGGAACTCGCCGGGCCTCAGCACTTCGCCATTTCCCATGCTGTCCTTGTGCTCCAGCGCGCCTGACAACACGTACGAAATGATCTCCATGTTGTCATGGCCGTGAGTCCCGAAGCCTTTTCCCTGAGCAACTCGGTCTTCGTTCATCACTCGCAGGCTGCGAAAACCCATGTGCAGTGGGTCGTGGTAACTCGCGAACGAAAACGTGTGATTGGTTTCGAGCCAACCGTGATTTGCGTGGCCACGATCGGCGGCTTGGCGAACAGTAATCATTGGTCCTCTCCTGCGGTCGTTGAGCTATTCCGGTTGTCTAAACTTCCGGGGCCGGGGCCATTGGCCACGATCATCAACATCGCGCCCAAGAGTCCGAGGTTTTTCATGAACTGGATCATTTGCATCTGAAACTCCTGCGAATCGGGGGCGAACGTCCAGAAGTCGTGGAAGAAGTAAGTTGCAAGAATCAAGAACACGGCCAGCAGCGATGCGCCGATGCGGGCCTTGAATCCCAGCACGACCGAAATACCCCCGGCCAGCAGGAACACGATGGCTCCGGCTAGCAGGATATTGGGAGCCGGCACGCCATTGGCCGCCATGTACTCTACGGTGCCTGAGAAATCGGGAATCTTCTTGCCGAGGGCACTCATCAAGAAAATGGTCGCAAGCA
>JBGSWC010000282.1:0-18815 GCA_041752635.1 Pirellulales bacterium
CGAACTGTTCGCCGAGGCAAGTCGATTGCTGTGTATCCCTTCGGTCGACGACGATTTGCGACAGCGAGGCATCGCAACAGCAGCCGCGGCAATCGAAATGGTTGGCTTGGATAAGAGTGCGTCGATCGAATTCACACGAGCGATTGCCAGCGACGACCAAGCACAGGTACTCGCCGCTGTCGATTTGATGATGGCCTACGCTGATGCTCAGTCGCTGCGAGTCGATGAGACAGCCTTGCAGCAATACCGGGGGCAATGGCCAACCTCGCCGAATGCGGGCGAGTCGCCAAGCATGCATCCATCGGCGATGATTGCACAGCGGCAACAGGCTTTCCAGCTCCTGAGCGATGGCCGCTTCGCCGAAGCCAAAACGCTGTTAGAACGTCTTGTCGAGCAGTATCCCCACGACGCGACGCTGTGGCTCGAGCTTGGCACTGCGTGTGCGGCAACAAGACAGCACGATCGGTCGATGGCCGCGTTCACAGCCGCCCAAGCCATCGCGCCCGAGTGTCCGCTCGTTTGGCGGCATCGCGCGTACCTGTCTATCGATCAAGCACGCTACGATGATGCACTCCGCGATCTGGATGTGGCGGCGCAACTGTCGCCCCGATCGCCAGACGTGGCCATGAATCGTGCGCTGGCACTCTTGGGGTTGGGGCAGACTGCCGACGCCGAAGCGGCCGCAAGCGAGGCGATTCTCAACGGAATGAACCGTCCGCGTGCCTATTTGGTGCGCGCACGCTGTCGCCACCGACTGGGTAACGACAGTGATGCCGAGGCCGACCAACAAACGGCACTGGCGCTCGAACCTGTTGATGCCGACGATTGGGCGGCGCGTGCCGTGTTGCTTGCGAGTACCGATACCGATCGTGCGATCCACGAGATCGAACGGGGACTTCAGCATTTTCCCCATTCGATTGTGCTTTTACGTAACAAGTTGCACATTCTGGCCGATGTGCGTGGCGACAACGAGCAGGCACTGGCCGTGTGCCGAGAATTGTGCCGCGTTTTGCCAGACAGCATTTCCGAGAAAATTGGCCTTGCCGTGTGCCACGCCCGATTGCAGCAGTTCGAGGCAGCCAAGCAGATTGCCGCCGAAGTCAAAAGCCAAGTCGTGCTGCCGATTGGCCAATTGCAACTTGCGTGCGTCTATAGTCTGGTTGGGCAACACGATCCCGAGTACCGCAGTGCCGCGATCGAGTGCTTGCAACGTGCGTTGGCCTCGCAACCGCTGCTGGTGGAACGCGCGAGCCGCGACCCCGATCTCAAACCGCTAGGCGACGATCCGGAAGTTCGGCGACTGATTGCCGCGGCTCGCCAATTGCTTTCCGTCACGACGCCCGTACCCTCTGTGGTTGAATAGCCATGCGAAACAATCGTATCAGCCCCGTCCGCCGCCGAGGTCACTTCGAGCAACTCGAAAGCCGCATCGTGCTCGACGGCAATCCTTCGATTGGCTTGGCTGAGCCTTATCTGACGCTGAGCTTTGCACCCGATGGCACCGACGTCGCGGGTCAACCAAGCGAACTTGCCGCAACTTTCGATCAGGTCGCGCCCACTACTCTCTGGCAAGATGCAATTCTGCGGGCATTTCAAACCTGGGCGGTACATACCAATGCCGACATCGGGCTTGTGGCCGACTCCGGATTGCCGCTCGGCACCGCCGGCGCGACGAACCGCGATCTGCGATTTGGAGACGTAAGGATTGCTGGTGCCGCGCTGCCGGCCGAGTTTGGCGCGATCTCGGTTTCGATTACGAGTCTGGTGGGAGGCACCTGGAGTGGCGATGTCGTGTTTAATACCGCTTTTGCCTATCAATCGGTCGACGACATCTTTGCGATCGCCCTGCACGAAGCCGGCAATGTCTTCGGCCTGCTCGACAACACCGACCCGAATTCGCCCCTCAATGCGGGACCAATTCCCACCGCAACGGTACCAACGGCGAATGATATTGCGCTGCTCCAAACGCTGCACGGGCAGCGGGCTGCCGATGTCAACGAACTCGATGACGACAACGAAGTCGAACGCAATGACACGCGCGGCGACGCCACCGACTGGCAACCAATTGAAGTCGACGGGCAACCAAATGGCGCGTTTCCAGCCCTCGCGTATGGCGACATTCAATCGCCCAGCGATATCGATTACTTCGAACTTGAAATCCCCGATGGCTATACCGGCCCGCTGACTGTGCAACTTCGCACGAGCGGCGTAAGTCTGTTGCGTGGCACACTGACCATCGAAAATGGACAAGGAGTCGTTCTTGCGTCGGCATCGGGATCGGGGGTACGCGGTGATCTAGTCTCGCTGACACTCCCCACGGTTCAAGCTGGCAGCGAACTGTTTGTGCGCGTCGAGGCGGCTGCTACTGATCTGTATGGCATCGGCGGCTATTCGCTGATTGCCATTTTCGACGCAGCAAACACCGCAACGCCTGCGGCCATCGACTCGGCCACCAATGGCTCGCTGCGTCGCATCGAAGTGGGCGATCTCGCCGGCGTCTTTGCGATCGACGAAGTGCGGTTCGCACCCGATTTGGGAACGAACGACACGCTTGCCAATGCCACTCCCTTGTCGAGTGCCGCCGGGTTTGTCGAAGGCAGTCGTTTTGAAGTGCTCGCCAGCATCGACCAAGGCGACCAAGATTTCTATCGAATTGATGGCATCGAATACTCGACTGGCGATACGCTTGTTGTTGCCTTGCGCTCGCTCGATGCCGGACGGTTGGTCCCTGATGTGAGCGTGTTCGACAGCCTCGGAAACCCATTGTCGACAACCGTCCTGGCCAACGGCGGCGGTCAGTTGTTGCTCGAAGTAGAACTCAGCGAGCAAAATAATGAACTCTACCTGCAAGTCGCGGCAGACAGTTCGTCGGGACCCTTTTCAAGCGGAAACTACATTCTGCAGGCTGGTGTAATGACGCAAGCCACCTCGCTTGCGCTCATTGATAGCGGTCAGCATCTCGACCAGTCGAGCGAGCGAGTTCGATTGCTCTACGTTGCTGAGCCGCAATTGTTTCACTTCGTTGTCGATTCAGTGGCTATCTCGGGCGATGCGATCGCGTCGGTCGAATTCTCGATTCGCGATGCCAACGGCAATGTGATTTACGAGTTGTCGGCGCCTGAGGGTACATCACGTTCGTCATCGGCTGCATTCTTGCCGGTTGGCCAATACGAGCTCGTCACTCGAGCCATTTCGCTTGACCCGGCCGCGAGCCTCGCACTCGGCTACGCCGTTCGCGGGCGAGCATTTTCGGATCCGTTTGTCAGCGATGGTAGCGACCCGACGACCAATCCATTCGTTTGTGAGCCGGGGAGCGGTTTCTACTGCTATCCCGGCGAAATTATTTCGTCTGATCCGCTGCAGTTTGGCACCGACACAACGATCCGGCCCTTTACCAATTCCGAACAATCAACCATCGAAATAATTGAGTTGCTCGTCGGTGATTGGTGGAACTGGGTCTGGTCGACCGCGACCGATAACTTCGCGCCAGTGGCGAGCGACGACTTTCTCAGCGTCGTTGGAGGGGCGGGCGCAGCGGGTCTGGTGATCGCGCCAATCAACTTGCTCGACAACGATAGCGATGCCGACTCCGACCCTTTGATCGCCGTGATAACAAGCTTGCCCGAACATGGTGAACTCGCGTGGAACCCCAATGGAACTTTTTCATATCGCCCCAACGACGGATTCGTCGGCTATGATAGCTTTGTGTACGTCGCTTCCGATTTTGTCGTCGCTTCGTCAGAGGCGACAGTCACGATCGAAGTGCTAGCCGACGACACTCTGCCGGGCGACTACAACGCTGATAATGTCGTCGACCAGCTCGACTACACCGTATGGCGATCGCAGTTCGGAACCGCTGCTGGGACGGCCGATGGCAACCGCGATGGATTTGTTAACGCGGCCGACTATACCGTTTGGCGCGACAACCTTGGAGCCTCTCGCGACTCAGCCGCAATGCTAGCAATCAGCCCGATTGAGGCAACGACCGAAACGAGTGCTCCGACAGCTTCCTCTTCGACGATGGTCATCGGCCTTGATGCGAGCGCGACACGCTCAAGTCGCGAGCACGGCACCCACAATGCTGCCCGCGGTACTCGACTTCGTACCCAAACCATCGCAACCCCAGCCGGTGCCGCAGTTCTCGATCAACGACCGTCGAAAATCACTCGCGACGTCGCATTTTCGCAGTGGCAACGACTGCCATCCGATTCTGCCGAACTCGCTGAAGGGTTGCTATCTGAGTCACTGCGGGCCGCAAAACCGACCGACGATTTGTTTGACTCCTTTGAAGTCGGTTTGAGTCTGCGAATGCGCCGTCGCTAACCGTGATCGGTTCGAGCGGTATGCACTCTGGTTGATTACGGGCCGCGGGTCGCAGTAGGCCATCGTCGCGGCATGGTTGGTTCCCCAAACGACCAGCCTTTTTCGATTGCAGCCAGCCGACTTTGGAAATTCTTGAGACATTTTTGGCGCACCACTCTGCTTCCAGCAACTCTCCTTAGTAGCACCCAGTGCTGTGCGAGCCAACCGAGTGGTGGCCGACTAGGTGCAGTCTACAAACTGGGGAATGAAACAATGAGCAGCAAAACACCAACATTTGGGCGACGTTGTCGAATCGAGTCTTTGGAAGCCAAAGCCATGATGGCGGGCGATGTCGATGTGATCTTCTCGGGCGGGGCGCTCGAAATCCAAGGTGACGACTTTGCGAACGCCATCGAAGTCGTACAAACGAGCAACGGCAACCTGACGGTTCGCGGGCTTTCCGACGCCAATGGTGTCGCGACCAAGATCAACGGTCAGGCATCGGTCACTTTTGCCAGCGCTCAGCTCCAAAACGCTCAGATCAAGATGGCGGGGGGCGACGATTCTGTAACCGTGCGAAATGTGGCTGTTGCCAACGACCTGGTCATCGAAACCGGTTCGGGCAACGATCGCCTGTCGATTGTGGGTGCGACCGCCGGCGCTTCGATGCAACTCAAAACGGGCGATGGCAACGACCAGGCCTCGCTGGCCAGCTTGACGGTCGGTAACGACATTGTCGTCGAAACCGAAGGGGGCAACGATGCTATTGTGCTCCGCAACAGCAACATCGGCGTGACCGCGTCACTGATCACTGGCAGCGGAAACGACACAGTCAACTTTGTGAATTCGCAAGTGGGTGCTTCGCTCGAAGTTCAGACCGAGGTCGGCGACGATCAGGTCGCCGTTCGGGGGCTGACCGTTGGCGAAACTCTTAAGTTCGACATGGGCGAAGGCAACGACCGTGTGTCGCCAACGACATCACAACCGGTGTTGACACCGAAGTCAGCACCAGCACCGGCAACGACATCGTTAGCCTCGCCTTCATGGATATCGGTGGCAACCTGACGATTGCCACCGATAATGGAAACGATCGCGTTGTGGTTCGCGATGCCAATGTGGCCACAGACTTTACCGTCGATGCCGGTGCGGCCGCCGATTTTGTGGTTGCCGAACGTGTCACCGCTGGCAGCAATGTGAGCTTGAAGACGGGCGACGGAAACGACCGGCTCACGGCACGCAACATTTCGGCGGCGGTCGATATTCTGCTTGATGGCGAAGCCGACGTCGATGCGTTGATTCGCGAAGCCCTGTTTGCTGGCAACGCGCTTATCATCACCGATTTCGAGTCAGTGCGATAACGGATGGCCTTTGGTCGATTCGTCAACTGTGCGACTACCCCGCTGGGCAGCCTCGGCGGGGTGGTCGATTTTCCTCGTTCACTGCTGCGACACTTGGAGTTTGGGTTCTAGCATGTACAAGCTGTGGTCATTCATCACATTAGGGCTCTCGATCGTTTCGCCCTGCACGGGACAGGTTCGGACATACGAAGCGGTGCAAACCGCGCAGCCACCCATCGCCGACGGTGTTATTTCGCCTAGCGAGTGGCAAAGCGCTGCACCCGCACAGAGCGACTGGGGCGAGTTATTGCAGCTAAGCCCGCCCGATCTCGACACGGCCAACAATCGCTTTCGCATGTTATGGGACGAGACGGCGCTCTATGTTCTCTATCAAACCGCTCAAACCGCTTGGGTCGACCCAGCCATCGACCCGAACCCACAATTCGATCTTGTTAACGAGCAGCTCTACATGTACTTCGACCCCAACCGCGATGGCGAAGACAATTTCAACATCATTCCCGACGAACAAGTCGACGGCTATGAGTTGGGGTTCAATCAGGTGCGCGGCCACCGCGTCTCGACAAACCCAAATCGCAATGGCGTTGGGTTTGTTACCGAAGCCCGCATCGACAATATCTTTGGCGACCAGGGCAACTGGAACCGTGGCGGCGATCCGCTCGCTGGCGCGGCACTCGGGTCGATCATCGTCGCACAGAACAACAGCACGACTGGCGGACTCGCCGAGATTACCATTCCATGGTCGAGCTTTAATGCAGCGGGTGATGGCCCCGTGGCGAACGCCGACTTCAACCTCGACGGCACGGTCGACGCAGCCGACTACACCGTGTGGCGTGACTCGCTCGGCGCTTCGTCAACTAACCCGAGCGGAGATGCCAACGGTGATGGCACGGTCGACGTCGCCGATTATGTCGAGTGGCGTTCACAATTTGGCACGCGCCCGGTCATCGCCGACGGACTGTTCCATCCGTTTGCCCCGGCAGTCGGCGACACGTGGTATTTCAATATAGGGCAGATTTCGAACGCCGACTCGGCCAACTTCATGCCTGTCTACAACTGGACCGAGTCATTTTTCTTCGCCGCCCGACCGCACGCCGAACTCCGGTTTGTCTCGTTGAACGCTGCCGCATCGATGGCATCGGCCGTGCCAGAGCCAGCGAGCTATGTCGTGCTCGCCATATTGGCACTGCCAGTCTGCGGGTGGCGTGTGCTGAACGACCGCAAGGCTTGAGACTCCTTCGTTAGGCTGCTGCACAATGAGCTGCAATGGTGATCGTTCTTGTAACGCCTCACCTATCACGGCTTCCCATTGCTGTCGCGTCGACAATTGGCGTGCCGCTTCACAACTCACTACCGTCTCGCCTGTCGTGCATATTCATCTTGCCCTCAGCCGTATTAAGATTGCATTAAGATTGTCGGATACGAGCTGCGTTATATGGTTTTTAGTACGCTCTAGCGATGAACGCACGCGATTTCCGACAAGCATTTTTTAAAACGTTGACAGCGCCAGCGGCGCTTTTTCTTGAGTGCTTCATCGATTGTTAACGCGTTCTTCATGTTAACCTCTTCTTTGTAACCGGTCTGAATGTCGTAACTCATCGAGAAGGCTTCGTTGTGCCGCACCTTGCAATCGCTTTTTTACTTGTTTTCTTCAATTCGCAAAATTGTTTATTGCAATCTATTCGAACGCCGTTAGACTCTCCGCATCGGAATAAACTCACTGCGATCTTCTCTTGATTACATTCATTGTTTACCGCTGAGAAGTCAAATGGATTCACAAAACAGATGTTGCGTTAGGATTGGCGAACATGCAGCGGCCTGGGTTTGGTTTAGCTTCGTTGTCTTAGCTGGTTCAGTCGTCACTCCGGCTGTCGCTTCGGAATCGATCGTCGGTGATTGGCAGTTGCAAATCGATGGCGGTGGCGAGATTTATGCCGCTCAATTAGAAATTAGCACTCCAGGCAACGACGGAGCCATCAGCGCTGGCCGATTCTCGGCTGACGGACGGACACGCCCGCTTCAATCCATCCGCGTGATCGATGGAATCTGGTACGTCGAGGCGCGAGTTCGTCGGGGAGGACTGCCGGCGGTGGCCACTCTGGCATTTGAACAGTCCGGCGATTTCATCGCGGGCGACATCGATTTCGACACCGGTGCAAGCGTGAGCTCTTACGAATTCTCAGGGCGACGAATTGCTGGCGGCAAGATTGCCGAGAGTCCAGACGAGGTTGTCCCGTCAGAAAAGAACGCCCTTTCTGACACCAAAGCAGCGTCGCCGAGCATCGCGGCAAGCCCCTCAAAGCCTCGCATCCTTGAGTTCCAAAACGGATTCGACGGATACGACGCGGCAACAGATACTGAGATCTGGCGAATTGCCCCCGACACGATTTTGGACCAGCAGGGAACTGGCACGGCGGATGGTAACAATGGCGGTGGAGAGAGCCAAGTGCTGATGCGATTCGACGACATTTTTGGCACCGGCGATCGACAACTAGTCGGTGGCAGCCGGATCGCAAAGGCCACTCTGGTAATAGTGGCTTTCGACCCTGGTACAACCGTTCATCTACACCGGGTCTTGGTGCCTTGGAGCGCCGCGTCGACTTGGAATGGCATGGACGAAGGTGTCGCTATCGACGACCTCGAAGCGAGCACCGTCCGCGATGGCTTTAGCTTTGGTGAAATCGTGATGGATAAGCAGCAAGTAGAGTTTGACGTGACCGACACCGTGCAACGGTGGAGCCAAGGTGATTCAAACTACGGTTGGGTGTTTTCCAACACCGGCTCCAACGGCTGGGACTTTTACACGAGCGACTGGACCGAGAAAGAATTGCGACCAAAGTTGATCATCGAGTTTCAGTCGCCGCCCGTTTCCGCGTCTCAAGAACTGTCGAATTAAGTCTATTGGCGCGTTCTGTTTTCAATTGTTCGACCCATTAGGAGTGAAACCCAACATGGTTCCTTATCGACGAGATCGTCGGCATTTTCTGCAAGTTGGTGCGCTAACAACACTCGGTTTGACGCTCGGCGACGTACTTAAACTTCAGTCGTCGGCGGCCGCTGAATCAGAGCGTCGGCTGCAGGCTCCGTGTGATTCGGTCATCCAAATCTATCTTCCTGGTGGTGCCGCCCACCAAGAGACAGTCGATCCCAAACCGGCGGCACCGTCGGAATATCGGGGCGAGTTTCAGTCAATCGCCACGGCAATACCCGGCGTAAAGTTCAGCCAGTACATGTCGGAAACGGCAAAGGTCGCCGACCGATTGTGCATTATTCGGTCAATGACACACACCGAAGCGGCCCATGAACGTGGCACGCATAACATGATCACGGGAAATCGTCCGAGTCCGGCGATCATCTATCCGAGCCTCGGCAGTATTGTGTCGCACGAACTGGGACCGAAGAGCGAACTGCCAAGTTATATCTGTGTGCCGGGACCAACAAGCCCCTATGCCGGCAGCGGATACTTGAGTGCGGCCCACGGGCCATTCACATTGGGAGCCGATCCATCGCGACGCAGCTTTCGCGTCCGTGACCTCGACCTACCAAGTGGCGTCGATGAACACCGCTTTGCGAAGCGTCGCAGCCTTTTACAGGCGGTTGACGAACACTTTACCAAAGACGATCAAACCGATGCGGTGACGTCGATGGAATCGTTCTACCAGCGAGCTTACGCCATTCTCCGCTCCGACGAGGCTCGCGAAGCCTTCAACTTGCGCCGCGAATCGCCCGAGACCATCGAGCGGTACGGCAAAGGTCAGGCTGGCGGAAGGATGCTGCTGGCGCGTCGGCTCGTCGAAGCGGGAGTCCGTTTTGTGTCGCTCGATTATGGCGATTGGGATACTCACACCTATCACTTTCGCACAACCGAGCGGATTCTTCCGCCGTTCGATCAGGCCCTGGCCGCGCTGATTTCCGACCTCGATGAACGTGGGTTGCTCGACCGTACGATGGTTGTGGTCTGCACCGAGTTTGGTCGCACTCCCATGGTCAATGCGGGTGCGGGACGCGATCACTGGCCGCGTGTTTACAGCACGATACTCGCCGGCGGAGGGCTCAAGCGGGGACTTGTCTACGGGGAATCCGATAAACTCGCCGCCGAGCCCGCCGAGTCGCCTGTTTCGCCTGAAGACCTCGCGAGAACCATTTTGGGCCAACTTGGCATCGGGGCCTCGAAGCAATTGTTGGCCCCGGGTAATCGACCGTTAGACATTGTGAAGGGGGGGCGTCCCATTCATGAAATCATTGCTTGATCAGAAGATCGCCGGCCACCCGATGATCAGCCAGTTAACGACATCGCTCGGCGCGATCGCTCGCATAAGCAAACGAGTCCCGCTTGCGGCGGTATTCACGCTCGTGTTGCCGCTTGTCGCCGCGCGAGGACAAAGCCCGACGATCGACGAATTCACGCCGCGTGGTGGCTGCGTCGGCGAAGAGTTGGAGTTGCAGCTTAGCGGCGAACGCCTGGACGAGGTGGCCGAAGTTCTGTTGCCCTCACCCGACATTCGTGCCGTCGCCTATCGCGCCGAGGGACCGACTCGCGCAACGCTAAAATTAGCGATCGATCGCGATTGCCCGCTCGGAGAACATCGCTTTTGGCTCGTTGGTTCTCGTGGTGCATCGCAGTTGCTTACGCTACGCGTCAATCGCTTTCCCGTTGTTGACGAACGAGAACCAAACGATCAACCGGCCGAGGCACTCCGCATTGATCTTGCTTCCGACACCAGCGGCGTGACTATCGAAGGCAAACTCGAGAATGCCGATATTGACTGCTATTCGATCGAGCTAGCCGAAGGCGATCGGCTTTCGGTCGAAGTCGAAGCCATTCGACTGGGTGGAGTGTTCCTTGACGCCGCGATCGATGTCATTGATTTCAACGGTCGGCAAATTGCGTTTTCCGATAATTCGCCCCTAACGAAGCAGGATCCCCATCTCTCGTTTAAGGCTCCTTCAGGCGGCCAGTTTGTTGTCCGCGTCCGCGAGGCCGCGTTCGATGGCGAGTACGGCGCTCGTTACCGAATGCACATCGGGAATTTTCCCCGGCCGCTTTTTGCATTTCCGCCCGGCTTCCAGACGGGAACGACGGATACCAAACTCTCGCTGTGGGGCGATGCGATTGGACCATTTGATTGTCGCACCGAAACTCTCCGAAACGAACAAGGCATCGTTTCGTTTTATCCAAGCGATGCAAAGGGAAATCTCGCAGCTTCGCCGATTCGGTTACGAGCGACAACCCATAGAAACTACATCGAGACTGAGCCGAACGATGAATTCGCGCATGCGAACGTCAGTGGCAAAGCATCGGTGGCAATCAATGGAAGATTAGCGGGGCCGTCGGATGAAGACTGGTTTGCCTTCGAACTGCCACCGCAGAAGCTGACAGAGTTGCAAGTCTTTGCCGCTCAACTCGGTTCGCCAGTCGATTCCGTGCTGGAAGTCTACGACTCAACGGGTGAGCTACGGGCCAGAAACGACGATGGGGTTGGCCACGACAGTACGCTCCGTCTGAGAACTGACGAAACCGGCAGCTATCGCATCCGCATTTTCGACAAACTTCGCCGGGGTGGCGACGACTGCTTTTACCGCATCGAGGTAAACGCGTTCGAGCCGCAACTTGAACTTGCCGTTTCGACCAACAAAGCAATGGAACGCCGCGAGAGTTCCGTGATTACAGTGCCTCGAGGCGGCCGCTCGGCATTTCTCGTCACGGCCCGTCGACAAGGTGTTGTTGGCCCCGTCGAGATCGACCTTGCGAACTTGCCGCCAGGCGTCAGTGCATTGCCGATACCAGTTGCGGCAAACTCCCACTTGTCCACCGTGTTGCTCGAGGCTGATGACACAGCGGGATTGGGTGCAACACTATCCGCGCTCAACGGCACAGCCAGCGCCGAAGGGTTGAAAGTCGAAGGCCGCTTGCAACAAAGAGTCGGACTCACATTCGGCGAGCCGCGGCAAACGATTTATCATTCCACAACACTCGACGAAATTCCGGTTGTCGTCACCGATCCACTCCCTTTCTCGATCTCGATTCCTGCGACTCGCTATTTTGCGATTGTCGATGGCCGCCTCGATTTGCCTTTAGAGCTGTCGCGTGCCGAGGGATTTGCGGAAGCCGTTAAGGTCGAGGGGTTGATCTTGCCGAGTTGGATCGAAACAGCCGCCGATGAAACGCTGGTCGATTCCGACGACGCATCTGGCACTCTTGCCCTCTATCCACGCGAGCGTATCGCGCCGGGCGAATACTCGATCATTCTCATCGGCACGGCTTTGATCGACGGACAACCGGTGCAAGCGGCAACCGAGCGAGTCAAAATTGCGGTCGAAGAGCCTTACGTTTCGGCGAAATCCGAACGAGCGATTACCGAACAGGGAACCGCGGTCGAATTGCACTGCGAACTCTCTTGGCTGCGCGATTTCGACGGCCCGATCATTGCGACCCTCCAGGGTCTTCCGCCTGACACGTCGGCCGAGTCAGTCGCCGTCGCCGCAGGCGACTCGGCCGTGAAGTTCAACGTGCAAGTAGGTCGAGACACCCCCGCCGGCATTCACAATACGCTGTCGATTGCCTTTGATTTTTCTCGCCAACCTGCGCACGTCATTCAATATGCCGCCCGCGGCGGGACAATCGAAGTCCTCGGTGCGGGAGACGAGCCACAACAACAGTTGAGCCGCCTCGAAGAACTTCGCCGCGCCGCCGATACCGCCACACCACCGAGCCCGTTGCGATAACGCGAGCCGTTAGTAAATCGATATACGAAGGGAATTGCCGCGTGAAGTATTTATGTGCCATGATATCTGCCACTGTGGCTCTAACGTCGTCGGCCGGTTGGGGGGAATCGCCTGTGCGCTTGCAGGTGTATCCGCGAGAAATTCGGCTCAATGGGACTCTCGATTGCCAGTCCATCGTCGTCCAAGTGACCGACGAAACAGGGCTAACGCGCGATGTGACTGAGCAGTCGGCCTTGCGAATTGAGAGCGAAGAACCGGTTGCGACCCTCGATAAAGCTACCGATGACTTTATCTTGAAGCCAAAAGCCGACGGCAAAGCCAAGTTGATCGCTGAATTCGACGGCCAAGAAGCCATCGCGTCGATCGACGTGTTCGACGCCCAAACCACTAGTGCGGTCAGTTTTCGCCGCGATGTCATGCCGATTTTCATGGCAACAGGATGCAACGCCGGACGTTGCCACGGTTCCGCCCGCGGGCAAGACGGCTTTCACCTCTCGCTGTTTGGCTACGACGCGGCCGGCGATCACTTTCGACTGACGCGCGAAATTAGCGGGCGTCGCATCAATGTGGCCCGTCCCGAGGCAAGCCTCCTGCTGACAAAAGCCACCGGAGTGGCCTCGCACACCGGCGGAGAGCGATTCGATCGCGACAGCTTTTCGTACCACACAATTCTTCAGTGGATCGAGCAAGGGGCAAAGGACGATGCCGAAAGTCCACACCCGGTCGAAATCTCCATTTACCCTCCATCGGCTACCATCACGGGGAGCGGAAACATTCAGCGACTGGTCGTCGAAGCCCGGTACAGCGATGGCACGACTAGGGATGTGACCGACCGGTCGCTCTATCTCAGCAACAACGACAACACGGCCAAAGTCGACTCCGCTGGTCTCGTAACGACCGGAAAGCGTGGCGAAGCGTTTGTGATGGCTCGTTTTGACTCGTTGACCGAAGGTGTGCCCATCATTGTGTTGTCGGGAGACGAAGAGCAGCCGTACAGCGAACCTCCCGCGTTTAATGACATCGACCGTTTGGTCTATCAAAAACTGAAGAAACTGCGCATGAGCCCGACCGGCATTTGCGATGACGAACAATTCCTGCGTCGCGTGACAATCGACCTTACTGGTCTCACACCAACACGGGAACAATATGAACGGTTCATGGCGAATCCCTCGAAGAATAAGCGAGTCGAACTCGTTGACGAATTATTGAACTCCGATTCGTTCGTCGAATTATGGACGATGCGGTTTGGTGAATTGCTGCAGATCCGTACTTCGAACCAGGTCAGTTACAAGGCATTGCTGGGATTTCACAATTGGGTTCGCAACCAAATTGCCAACGGCGAGGCAATTGATCAATTGCTCGCCGACGTGTTGTCGAGCAGCGGAGGAACATTCGACACGCCGCAAACGAACTTCTATCAGATCGAAGCGAACACGTTGCAACTTACCGAAAATGTCGCTCAGAGCTACATGGGGATGCGGATTGGCTGCGCCCGTTGCCATAATCACCCGTTCGATCGCTGGACGATGGACGACTACTACGGATTTACGTCGTTCTTCAGCCAGGTGGGATTTAAGCAGTCGCCCGACCCCCGCGAGTTTATTGTCTACGATCGTGGCGTTGGTGAGATCACTCACTTCATTCCCGAGCGTGAGGTCGTTCCTCAATTTTTAGGTTCGACCGACGAGGTCGATCACAGCGTCGATCGCAGGAAGGCGCTCGCCAAGTGGATTGTCTCTGACGATAATCCCGCCTTCGCCAGAAATATCGCCAACATCATTTGGGCCCACCACTTCGGCCGCGGCATTGTCGATCCTGTCGACGACGTACGAATCAGCAATCCGCCAATCAACGAAGAGCTGCTGGCGTTTCTTGCCGAACAACTTGTCGCGTCCGACTACGACTTGCGAGCCGCCGTGCGAATGATCTGTCAATCTCGTACTTATCAACTCTCGACCCGCGCGTCGCAAGAGGTCGATGGCAGCATCGAAAACTTCGCCCGCGCAAAAATTCGCCGTCTGCGAGCCGAGTCGTTGCTCGATAGCATTTCGCAGATTACAGAAACGACAGATTTCTTCCCTCGCCTGCCTGCAGGCGCACGAGCAACTCAAATCGCCGATGGCGCGACCAGCAACTATTTTCTCACGACATTCGGGCGGGCTCCTCGCGAAACGGTCTGCGCATGCGAAGTCGATGTCGAACCTAATTTGTCGCAGGCTCTGCAACTCATCAACGGCGACACGGTAAACCAAAAAATTGTCGAAGGGGCTGTGGTCAAACATTTACTCGATTCAGGTAAAACGCCAACGCAAGTCGTCGAGCATCTCTATCTCTTGTGTTACGGACGCCGACCAAGTGGCGATGAATTGGCAAAGGTGCTTGCGACTGTGTCGGTGAGCAATCCACGCACCGACCTGGAAGACGTGCTCTGGGCTTTGCTCAATTCCAAAGAATTCCTTTTTAACCATTGATACTCCAGGGTAAGTTGTGACCACTGATCTCTATACTGAAAAACAGCCGATTCGGTGGCTTGTGGGCGTTCTAGGATTCCTGCTTGCGCTGACAACACTCGTCGACCGCGTCTGTGCGGCAACCACGTATCACCAGCATGTATCCAAGGTTTTGAAGTCCCACTGTGTCGGCTGTCACAATGCGAATCGTCCTCGCGCAGGGCTCGATCTTTCGAGCTACGAATCGATACTCAAGGGCTCGTCGCTCGGAGATGTTGTGGTCGCCGGCGATGTCGATGAGAGCCTGCTCTATCTCGTATCGGCACACGAGGAGGAGCCAGCGATGCCGCCCGGTGGCAAGAAAATACCGGATGACGATCTCGAAGTCCTTCGTGTTTGGATTGAAGAGGGACTATTGCGCGACGCGGAGCCGGTCGTCGACGAATCGAATGTGAGCGTGGCAACGCAGCCCGCCGGTGATGCCAAATCCATTTCAGCAGCGTCATCAGCGGATTCACTTGCGAGTGTCCCCGGTCTGGTATTTCGCGGACCTCACCAGAATCCGGTGAAGGCGATTGCGATTAGCGAGACGTTGGGAGTATTCGTTGTCGGTGGCGAGTTGCAAGTCTTGGTCTTCGATCTGTCGACGAACTCGCTCGTCAACACTCTGCCGTTTCCAGAGGGAGAAGTCGAAGTATTGCGTTTTTCGATCGATGGCACGAAGTTGCTCGCCGCCGGTGGAGTTCCCGCCGAGTCAGGTGGCATCGTGGTTTGGGATGTGGTGACAAGCAAACGGCAATGGCACCGACATTTCGGAGACGACGCGGTTCTGGCGGCCGACTTTCTCAAGGGAGAAACGACAACGGTAAGTGGAGGTCCAGACCGTTTGGCCACACTATTCGACCCTCGTACGAACCAGGTTGTTCACAAACTCGATAAGCACACTGATTGGCTGCTTGCTGCGCGAAGCGGACCCGGCCGACTAATTTTTGCAACTGGCGATCGCGATGGAGGGCTCTACGCTTGGGAAGCCGAGTCGGGCACACCAATTCATACGCTACGAGGTCATAACGGGGCAATCACTGCGATTGAATACTTTGCATCGGGTGATGAATGGGTAACTGCAAGCGAGGATGGCACGATTCGGATTTGGGACATGCACTCCGGGAAATCAGTCACCGACTGGGTTGCCCACAAAGGTGGAGTCCGCTCGATTTCGATCGGTATCGATCAACTCATCGCATCGGTCGGACGAGATAACCACTACCGTCTCTGGGACCGCAGCGGCAAGTTGGTGCAGGAGCGAGGCCCCGTCGATAGCCTTCCAACCGCGATCGCGACGATGGCCGGTCAATCGATTGTAGGGCACCACAATGGAGAAGTTGTCGTCTGGAAGTATGCCGACGCCATAGCAAGTCGCCTGACCATTCCCAGTGAGTTTGTCACCAGCGATCCGTCGTTGCTGCTCAGTACGATAAAAGACGTGGAATTGCAAGTTTTCGGCAACAAGATGACATTGACCGAGGACGTCGGGCCCACGATTCCTGAGGGTGGCAAGGCCAACACAAAGCTTGAAGCAAGCGATGTACTCAGTCGAGCAGCATCGTTGCAACAAAGGATTAAAGCCGAAGTTGATACGCTCTCGGAATTTTCGAGCGAAGTCCAATCGCTCCGCAATTCAATCATCGAAATGCAACAGCAACTTGCCGACTTGCAACAACGCAAGGAGCAATTGTTGAATGACGTTCGGGAATCGACAAACAGCACAAGTGAAAAATACTCGACGCGTAAACGGGACATCGAGTTCGCGCTCGATCACCTCACCAAAGCACGGGAAGCATTAAACGACGAAGTCGCTGCCGAACGGCAAGCCCAACAGTTAGTTGAACTAGCGATTGAAAGAGCCCAAGAATCAGCCAAGCGACTCGAGGAAGATCGTCGCTTCTCGACGACGGATGCTTTTCGTGTCGCGGAACCAAGCCCGGCAGCGGAAATTGAAGTTCAAATCCGACGAAACACGGCCGAAATCGAATCACTCGAGGCCCAACTCGAAGATCTGTCACAAGAGTTCGATGAAATGATGAACTCAGGAACGGATCAAGAATAACATGGCCAGTCCTTGATGACGGGCATCAAGAATTAACCGCAGAGAGCACCGAGAACGCGGAGCATGCAACATGAGTCATCGCTGATCCGCAGCAGACAAAAGCGCTAGCTGGACAGCGCCAAGTCGTTGATCGAGGGAACGCGGATCAACGCTGATGCACGCGGATGATCACAGATAGACATCGTTCGTCGCGCGTTGAAGGCAAGTTCACTAAAGGGCTTAAGCCCAAAGAGGTGCGACTGTCGCCATTCATCGCATCTTTCATCAAAATCCATCGGCGACGATCGGCGACGATCCGCGTCCATCAGCCCGCGTCCATTGGCGTTGGCTGGAATCGGTTGCATCGCGAACTGGCGCTGTCCAGTTAATTTCAGACGAAAGTCGTCAGGAATCCTAACTCTGCGAGGTAGAGCACACCGACCGCAAACGGCCGGCCTGCCTGTGCCGAGCGTGAGCGTCACATTCTGTGCGTTGGTGCTCCGCTCAACCCAACTCACATTTTCAGCGAACAAGATTGGAAACAAATCAGCAAAATCACCACCCGTTAGACACGGCAGGGGCGCAGAGTTTACAATCGAAGCAGTTGCGAGCTAGTGTGGTTTCCACCTGAACCAACTGGGTATTTTCGGTTGAATTTCTAGTCCGCTGAGCGTGCCCTGCCTGCGATAGGCACTTGTTCGTCGAATCGAACCGTCTTCGAGAGAAGGAACCTGATCGTGATAAATCAACAACAATTTGCTCTTGTGTTGACGCTTGTCGCTTCGTGCTTGGCGTCATTTACCTGCTCGACGGCGTCAGCCCAACTACCCGACCCTGACGGCCAACCCGCCGACATGAGCAAGCCTGTGCAGGTCTATATCATGATGGGGCAGTCGAATATGCTCGGCTTCGGTAGGATCAATGGCGGCACCGATGGATACCTTGACCATGCGATTGACACCAAGGGCTTGTATCCCTATTTGAAAGACGACGCAGGGGCCTGGACACAGCGCAATGACGTCCGCTACACCCGCGTGCAGGGCAGCGGTGGCCAAAGCGGCAGCGGCGTGGGGAGCCGACTCAACAACAACTGGCTCAATGTTGGAAACGAGACTGACAATACGGTGGGCGTGGAATACGGCATCGGGCACCACCTGGGCGAGGCCATCGATGCCCCGGTGCTGCTGCTCAAAAGCGCGATCGGCAACCGCGCACTGGGCTGGGACTTGCTGCCGCCGGGCGGAGTGCAATACGACCACACCGACGGCTACACCTATCCGGGATCGGGCGGGTCGCCAGAACGTTGGTTGACCGGCACGACTCCGACACCAATCGGCTGGTACGCCGGATTGCAGTATGAGGGGGATGTGCAGCGTGCGCATAATGTACTGGCGAACCTCGACACCTATTACCCCGGCGCAACGAGCTACGAGGTCGCCGGTTTCTTCTGGTGGCAAGGCGACCGCGACCGATACTCGGCCGGCCACGCCGACAAGTACGAAGAGAATCTGGTTCGACTGATCGATTCGCTCCGGACCGAGTTCAACGCGCCCGACGCACCATTTGTGCTGGCGACGCTCGGTCAGACTCAGATCGGTGCCGGGGGCAACGATGGAACGATTCTCGATGCGATGCTCGCCGTCGATGGCGACGCCGGCAACTATCCTCAGTTTGCCGGCAATGTCGCGACGGTCTACAGCCACCCCCTCAGCCTGGGTGGTGCATCGAATAGCCACTACAACGACAACGCCGAAACCTATATGAATGTCGGCGAAGCCATGGGCCAAGCCATGGTGAACCTGACGGTCGCCATTCCCGAACCGGCATCGGTGGCGCTGCTGGGGCTGGGCTCGCTGGGCGGGCTGGCATTGCTCGCGCGGAGCCGGCGAGCGGGCC
>JBGSWC010000283.1:0-10986 GCA_041752635.1 Pirellulales bacterium
TGCACATTGGAATGCCCGCGGATCGGCATGAGTCCCGCCCCCGGTTTACCCACCATTCCCCGCATCAGTGCCAACGCGCTAATCGCTTGCACATTCAGCACCCCGTGGGCGTGGTGAGTGATGCCCATCGTCCAGCTAAAGACAGCGTTTTTGCTCTTGGCGTAGCGGCGCGCCATTTCTTCGATCTGGTCGCGAGGCACTCCGCTCTTCGCAGTGATTTCGTCCCACGCAAGCTCGTCGATTCGCGCCCGAAGTTCGGGCCAACCATTGGTCGCGGCATTCAAGAACGCTTCGTTGTGAGCGTCGATCGCGACGACGGCTTTCATCAGGCCATAGAGCATCGCCAAGTCACCGCCAATGTGAGGCTGCACATACATGGTGGCGATCTTGCACCCAAACAACAGTGCCCACGGATCACTCGGCACACTAAAATTGACCATGCCCGTTTCGACGATCGGGTTGACGACAATCACTTCGCCCCCCCGGCGGCGGCAGTTCTTGAGTGTGGTCATCAATCGCGGGTGATTCGATGCGGGGTTGCCACCAATCACGAAAATGGTATCGGCCTTAACGAGGTCTTCCAACTGGATCGTTGCCGTGCCACTGCCCGTGACACTCGCCAGCCCGACGCCGCTCGCCTGATGGCAGTAGTAACTGCAATTGTTCACGTTGTTTGTACCATAGAGTCGCGCGAAGAGCTGCAACAGAAAGCCAGCTTCGTTGCTGCTGCGACCGCTGAAGTACCAGAATGACTCGTCGGGCTCGATCGTAGCCAGCTTACCGGCAATACGGTGATAGGCGTTGTCCCAGGTGATGGGCGAATAGCGGCCCGTCTCGCGAGTGTAGAGCACGGGATCGACCAGTCGCCCACAGTGCTCGAGCTCGCGTGGAGAAAAGCTGCGGAGTTGCGCCGTTGTATAGCGTTTCCAAAAATCGAGCTTTATCGCCCCCTGCATGTCGGCAACCATCGCTTGCATCGATTTTTTGCAGACCTCGGGGAAATGGCCTGCTTCGTTGACCATGCCCCCCTGCTGCCCTCCCATTCCCAAGGCACAGGTCTTACAGGCGTTTTTGCTCCGCATCGCCTTCCAGAACTTGAAAAAACCGCCCGCTTCGCGGGCTTTACGAAACGAGTAGAAAACGGCCGGCCAGCCACCACCTGTTTTAACTTTTTTCATTGCGATTCCGACATCGTATTGCGTGCGTATTCGGCGGCGTGTTCCGCGAATGCTCGCGTCGAGCCACACAATCTGTAGAATAGCCGGTTGTGTGGTCGAAACCTAGCTGCACCCGAGACGTCCTGTCGTTTCATGTTTCCTACTCGCCCGAGGATGTGATATGCGATTCATTGTTCCTTTTACCTTGCTCGCACTGATTGCCATGCCGGTGACAGCCGACGAACTTGGTACTGCGCTTGAGACTCTCAAGTCGGCCAAGGTCGACGGATCGAACAGTCGGCAGCTTGCTGAGGCATTCAAGGTCGCAGCTGCGGCCGAAATTTCGCAAGTGCCGCGTATTCTTTCGGCCATGCCGACAGACGACCCACTGGTGCAAAACTGGATTCGCAACGCAGCCGATGCGGCACTCGCCAATGCCGAGGCCGACGGCGGAGAAATTCCCGTGGAAATGCTTCGCGACTACTTGCTCGACACCAAGCACCCGCCGAGAGCCCGCCGTGTCGCCTACGAGTGGCTTAAGAAGGGCGACTCGGTGGCGGCGAGTCAATTGCTGCCCGAATTCTACAATGATGCTAACTTGGAACTCCGCTACGATGCCGTGGCGACGTTGATCGACGAGTCGAACAATCTCGACGACGACGCGAAGCGAACCGAATTGCTCAAATTAGCCTTCGCATCGGCACGCGATGCCAGTCAACTAAGCACCTGTGCGACGGCGCTAGAGCAACTTGGGGTCGAAGTCGATATCGTCGAACAACTGGGCTATATCACCACTTGGCAGATCATCGGACCATTCGACAACGTCAAAAGTATTGGCTTTGACGCGGTCTACCCGCCGGAACAGTCGTTTGACAACGAAGGCCAGTACGATGGAAAATCGGGCGAGGTGAAGTGGATCGAAGTGACAAGCGACGCACCAATGGGCGTTGTCGATCTTGCCGAGCCATTCGACAATGAGAAAGGCGCGGTCGCGTACGCGTACGCGACCGTCGAATCGCCCGAGGACTACAAAGCCAATTTACGATATACCTCACACAATGCAACGAAGCTGTGGCTCAACGGCAAGCTCGTCGCCGAAAACAACGTCTACCACTCGGGCGGCGAGGGCGATCAGTACATCGTGCCTGTTACGCTCAAGCAGGGCGAGAACGAAATCCTCTTGAAAGTTTGTCAGAATGAACAGTCTGAACCGTGGGCTCAGTCGTGGGAGTTCGCGCTCCGCGTTTGCGATCCGCTGGGTGGCAAACTACGGAAAGTCGAATAGCGGCATATTGTCTTGAGCATTTCAACCAATTCCAGGTGAATCCCTAGCGAGAGAACGAATCGATCATGCGATATACATTGGCATTTCTACTCCTGACCACTACTGTTGCTGTCGCCGAACCGCCAAGCGGGTGGCTCGAATTTCGCGGCGCTGGTGGCACCAGCGCGGTGCCGGCTGGCGATATACCGGTGGAATGGGACGTTGATAGCGGCAAGAACGTCGCGTGGCGAGCCGATCTCCCCGGACGAGGCGTTTCGAGTCCCATCGTCGTCGATGGCCGCGTGATTGTGACCGCCTCCGACGGCCTTGACCGCACCAAATTGCACGTCCTCGCGTTTGACACAGAATCGGGCAGACAACTCTGGCATCGTCAGAGCTGGGCCACTGGCCGCACTCAATGTCACCCGACCAGCGCCAACGCGGCACCGACTCCCGCCAGTGACGGCGAGCGTATCTATGCATTTTATTCGTCGAACGATTTGATCTGTTATGACCTCGACGGCAATCTGTTGTGGTATCGCGGATTGGTGCTCGATCATCCCCGGCTCGGCAACGATGTCGGCATGTCTTCATCGCCGGTTGTGGGAGATGGTGTAGTCGTTGTGATGTGCGAATGCCAAGGCGATAGTTTCGCGGCAGGTTTCGATTGCCAGTCGGGCGAGACATTGTGGCAGGTGAAGCGTCCGCCGGGATCGAATTGGGCATCTCCCGTGATCGCGCAGTTCCCACTCGATGGAAAACGAGTGCCCTCTGTGCTGCTACAAGGCGACGACGGATTGCATGTCTACGCTCTGGCCAATGGCAAGCCACTGTGGTCGAACCCAGGAATCAAGGGGGCGTCGATTCCTTCTGCCGCCGCGTTCGCAGACTTGTTGTTGGTGCCGGGCGATGGGCTGACAGCTATCTCAATGAGTTCGTCGCGCGAGCCCCAAGTGATGTGGTCGAACGACAGCATGAAACCGGGAAACCCGAGTCCCTTGATGACGGGCGACGGTGTCTGTGTGATTAGCCGTGCGGGAGTGATAATGCTCGCCGATCCAGCAACCGGCGAGACAACGTCGAAAAAGCGAATCGGTGGCAGCTATTGGGCTACCCCTGTCGCTGTCGGCAGTTTGCTCTACGCGCTCGATGATCGTGGTAACATGAATGTCATCGACCTTTCTCAAGGGGGCGACATTGTCGCGAAGAACTCTTTCGGTGACGACGAAGAAACACTTGGCTCGCCGGCCGTCGCAGGTAACGCGATCTATGTTCGGAGCCACAAGCATCTTTGGAAGATTGCGAAGACCAACGATTAGAATGAAGCATTCCGAACGCCAATCGATTTTTATCGAACCCGTCTCGCATCCCATCGTGGGGACAATCGCCCCCCCAGGGTCGAAGAGCCTCACCAACCGCGCGCTCGTTTGTGCTGCGCTCGCCGATGGCCGTTCGACGCTCACCGGCGCGCTCGATAGCGACGATACGCGAGTGATGATCGCATCACTTAAACGACTAGGGATAAGCGTTCAATCGAGCGACGCTGCGGAGACGCTCGTCGTCGATGGGACCGCAGGTCGCTTCGCGGTCGACCGTGCCGACTTGTTCGTCGGCAACAGCGGTACCACGATTCGCTTTCTCACTGCAATGGTAGCGCTCGGCAAAGGAAAATTCACACTCGATGGCGTTGCCCGCATGCGCGAACGTCCGATTGCAGATTTGCTCGATGCGCTTAATCAACTTGGCACCTCCGCCAGCTCGCTTGCCGGCAACGGTTGTCCCCCCGTGACGATCGAAGGAACTGGACTTGCCGGCGGTCGAGCGAAGGTTCGGAGTTCGATTTCAAGTCAGTATCTGAGCGGATTATTGATGGCGGCACCGCTGGCTAATAGCCCGGTACAAATCTCTGTCGACGGACCACTGGTATCAAGAACCTACGTCGACATGACACTCGCCCTGATGAAATCGTTCGGCATTGCATGCGATGTCAACGACTCACCACCATCGTTCAAGCTGCCCGGTGGTCAAGTCTACTCGCCTTGCGACTACGCCATTGAGCCCGACGCATCGGCCGCCAGCTACTTTTGGGCGGCGGCGGCAATCACCAAAGGCCGCGTGACAGTGCCCGGATTGTCGACCGCAAGTTTACAAGGCGATGTCGGATTCGTCGATTGCCTCGAAAAAATGGGCTGCGAAGTGACGCGTGGTGCCGATTCGATTACGGTGTCGGGCCCAGAAAGACTACTTGGTATCGACGTCGACATGAATACAGTGAGTGACACGGCACAAACACTGGCGACGACGGCGCTATTTGCTGACGGTCCAACAACAATTCGCGGTATTGGCCACAACCGTTTCAAGGAAACCGATCGCATAGGGAATTTGGCGATTGAGCTGCGAAAGCTCGGCGCAGAGGTCGCAGAACTCGACGACGGATTGACAATCCATCCCGGACCGCCTCGGGCGGCGCGAATCGAAACCTACGACGACCATCGGATGGCGATGAGTCTCGCACTCGCGGGACTAAGGATACCGGGTGTCGAAATCTCCAATCCCGGTTGCACAGCCAAGACGTACCCCTGCTACTGGGACGACCTCTGTCGTCTCGTTGGTACATAGCACCCGTCCATCGACTTTGGCCGCGGTTGACGGCCCCTAACTTACGTGAATTCCGCTTTGTGCCGCCTGCTCGAGCAACTTATCGGCTCGTTCGAGCAGCGATTGACTGCCCGGCACTTGCGGGTGTTTCCTTGTCGGTTCGGAAGCTTGGAACCGGGCGCCACAATGCTGGCAGACGACCAATTTGCCCAGGTATTCGACGCGGACTTGCAGGTTTCGCCCACAAGTGTCGCACTCCTGCACGAAGTAAGTCTTCAAGGCCATGTTCTACCTCCTGCGGAACCAAACGATGAGAAGAGCAGCAATTTGCCATATCGTACCAAAGGGAAATCCGAAATCAATGCGCATTTCCGCAAAATATTCGTGCTCCATGCTTCGCGCAAGCCCGTAAACCTCTACCTGAAAACAACTTACGTCAAATCTGCCAAAAAAAGTTTGATGCAATGGAACTGCGCATAAGGGCAGAATGTAGTAGACTAATCGCCTAAAAGCGAATCCTTGGGGTGGGTCGCGAGTCGAAACGGAATCTCCGATAAGCCACCAGATTTTCGCGGCCATAAGCCAATTGCCGGGGTTTTTAGGATCGCGGATTCAATAATTTTGGCTTTCGGCTCGATTGGTCAGTTGCAACGCACTAAACTAAGTAAGCTAACGGAAAACGCCACGAAGGGACCACATGGGCAATCGAGTCTTCACCGCTTTGGTTCTTGTGCTGTGGCTCGCATCGATGACGTGGCTAGTCGGGGCGAAGATCATGCCTGCGTTCCTTCAGGGCGAGGCTCCTTCGACTGGCACGCCGGCAATCGAGCCAGTCAGTTGGTCGATTAGCATAGCGGGTAAGCGAGTTGGGTTAGCCGCCTACCAAGTGGTACCCGGTGCAGAGAAGACGTCGGAAATCCACAGTCGCGTGACGCTTCGCAAGGTACCGCTCGCGGAAATGGTGCCAGGCTGGCTAAGCAAGATGGTCAACCATCTGGGAGACCTCACCGTCGATACGCGAACTCGGACAGTGCTCGATCCGCTCGGTAACCTGGCGTCGTTTGAAACGGGTGTCAAAGTCAACGAATTACCGACCTCGGTGAAAATATCGGGCCATGTGGTTGGGGGAAATCTAAAGGTCCGCATTCAGTACGGCGATTCACTCCAGCGATTTAAATATCCGTGGACTACTCAAGGCCCGCTCGCAAGCGACCTCACACCCGAGCCAAAACTGCTCGGCGTCACCGTCGGCCAACAGTGGCAACGCGAAACGTATAACCCATTTGGTGGCCCGAGCGGAGCATTCGAGATTATGCAGGCAAAAGTCGTTGCCGAAGAACCAATCTACTATGAGAATAGCCTCACTAATACGCGGCGAATCGAGTTTCGTAGCCTCTCGGATGTGGGCGTCTCGACAGACGATCGATGCCGCGCTAAGCTGTGGGTAGCGGATGATGGAACGGTAATTCGCCAAGAGGTTCAGTTGCTAAGTGTTCGGCTGCGCTTCGATCGCATGGATGACGAAGAGTCACGCCTCATCGCTGCCGATTTTCTGGAACTCGATCGCGTTGCCACGCTTACGACACCGGAACCACACGACGGCATGGACGGCGGCGTCGAAGCACGAGACGACGATTAGCTCGCCCAAGAAACGCGGTTTGAGTCGGCATGGATTCTATTGTTCAGTTTAATGACGTTGTCCGCCGCTATGGCGATAAGGTTGCCGTCGACAAATTGCAGCTTACTCTAAGCCGAGGCGAGCTTTTTGCACTGTTGGGACACAACGGTGCCGGCAAGACGACCACGATCAAGATGCTCGTCGGTTTGCTGCGTCCCGATAGCGGCACCGTCACGGTCGGCGGATACGACGTCGCAAAAAACACCCGGCAGGCTGTCTCGACGATCGGCTACGTCCCCGATCAACCCTACCTCTACGACAAACTCACCGGTCGCGAGTTTCTCAGGTTTGTGGCCGAAATGTACGGCCACACCAGCAGCGAATCGCGCGTGCTCGTCGATCGTGAAGTCGAACGCTTTGGGCTCGCTTCATTTGTCGACGATCTTACCGAGCGTTACTCACACGGCATGAAACAACGTACCGTGTTCGCAGCCGCCATGTTACACAATCCCCAGGTACTGGTGATCGACGAACCACTGGTAGGGCTCGACCCTCACAGCATTCGGCTCGTGAAAGATTTGTTGCGGCACGAAGTCGAACAAGGCCTCTGTGTTTTCATGTCGACTCACACACTTGCCGCCGCCGAAGAAATCGCCGACCGCATTGGCGTCATGCAAGGTGGCCGAATGCTGTTTCTGGGAACTGTCGAAGAATTACGCACACTGCACAACGCTGCTGGCGAAACCCTTGAGCGACTCTATCTGTCATTGCTCGACCGCGACAACAACAGCACTTCGACAGCGAGCAATACGCTCGAGGCGGCGACTTGATGGCTTCCATCACCAAGAGTCTCGGCTCGTCGGGCGAGGCCTTTACGAATGTTCGCTATCGAGCTCTGCCAAGCGAAGATCGCGAAGCGCAGCTTTTTTGGTGGATGCGATTTCGCATCGCCCATGCAAGTTTCTCGCAACTTTTTACCCAAGCACGCCTCCGGTCGATTCTGGTCATTGCGCTGAGCGCTGTGTTTTGGCTCGGATTGTTCGGCTTATTCTACGCCGCCTTCGATTTCATCATCCAGCAAGTCGGCCGGCCTGGCTCGCCTTACCACGCGCAGACCACCAAGCTGTTGTTTCATTTATTTTTTGCGTCGCTTAACGTCATGCTGGTGTTTTCGTCGGGCGTCATTCTCTATAGCACCCTATTTCGCGGTCCTGATACACGCTTGCTGCTCACGCTGCCGGTACGCGCCGAGCGAATCACGTTGCACAAGTTTCAAGAAGCGGTACTACTGAGCAGTTGGGGATTCTTTCTGCTAGCGAGTCCCATGATGCTCGCCTACGGAATCGTGATGCAGGCTCCTTGGTGGTACTTTGCGATGATCGTGCCATTGATTCTTGCCTTCGTCTACATTCCATGTGGTCTGGGCGCCCTGTGTTGCTTGCTGCTTGTCGCCAAATTACCCAAGCTCAAAGTCGCCTTGGTGGCTGCCACTGCGCTCGGGGCCATTCTGATTGCGGCTCGCAACATCTGGCAAACGGTCAATGGCCCACAAAGTGAGCTATTCGGCAATGAGTGGTTCCAATCAACCGTCAAACGATTTCAGTTCACTCAACAAGAGTGGCTACCCAGTTCTTGGCTCAGCAACGGCCTACTAGAAGCCGCCCGTCCCTGGCACGACGGCGTCGCCAGTGGCGGCGGGTTTGAAATGCCCGTTGTGCAAAGCTGCATGTATCTCATTCTCCTTATCAGTAACGCGCTGCTATTGCACCTCATGGTTGTTTGGAGTGGCAAATATCTGTTGCGCGCTGGCATGAATGCGCTCACCGAGCGGCAAACTCGCCGTACTCACCAGCGAGTCGCAATCGTCGACCGCCTGGCCGAATCACTACTCTTCGCGTTTCCCATCCCTGTCCGATTGCTGCTCGTGAAAGATTGGCGGTTGCTGCG
This sequence comes from Pirellulales bacterium, assembly GCA_041752635.1. Classification (GTDB taxonomy): domain Bacteria; phylum Planctomycetota; class Planctomycetia; order Pirellulales; family Lacipirellulaceae; genus JBGSWC01. The sequence continues at coordinate 8,585 of JBGSWC010000283.1, forward strand.
ACGCGACCCGGTTCAGTGGCTTCAATTTATGATTTTCTTTGGGCTGCTGGGTCTTTATTTCTTGAATATCGACCGCTTTAGCAACCCGATTAACGACATCAGCTACATTGCTTGGGTCAACTTGGTGAGCTTTCTAAATCTTGCTGTGGTCGGACTTATCTTGTCGACTTTCACAACGCGTTTCATCTATCCGATGATTAGCCTCGAAGGCCAGCGTTTTTGGATTCTGGGACTGCTTCCCATCGACCGCAAAACGATTCTTTGGAGCAAGTTTGTTTTTGCTGCGCTCGGTTCATGGGTGCCTTGCGGGCTGCTGATCTTGATTAGCGACCTGATGCTGCAAGTCGATGTTGTGATTGTGTTTGTCCATCAATTCACCTGCCTGTTACTCTGCATCGGGCTATCGTCGATTGCCGTGGGTTTGGGGGCGATGATGCCCGATTTTCGCGAAACGTCGCCATCAAAGATTGCCGCCGGATTCGGTGGAACGCTCAACTTGGTCTTAAGCGCGCTCTACATCGTCGTTATCGTGGTCTTAACCGCCCTTCCTTGCCACTTCTTCTTGATCGCCGACAAGACCCCCTTCCAGAGTCAATGGATGCGACCCGAGAATGTCGCCTATTGGCTTGTGGGTGGTCTGGTCGCATCGGCGTTGGTTGGAGCCGTTGCCGCGATCGTTCCGCTTCGCCACGGTTTGCGGGCATTTGATAAGGTCGAGCTAAACTGACGATACACGTGCCCAAGTTAAGTAACCGTTACAGCGTGCGGTTAGACGCGGGGAAGCAGCCAACAATGAAAACGTCATCCGCCAACCCGAATGCCGCCGCCGCAGCCACCACGCGTCCGCTACGCGTCGGTGCGGTGTCGTACTTGAACTCGAAGCCATTGGTGTGGCACCTGGGCCGCACACTACCCGATGCGTCGCGTTCGCTTGATCTGCCGAGTCGGCTCGCCGATCGATTGGGCGAGGGACTGCTCGATGTCGCCCTAGTGCCGATCGTCGAACACTTTCGCCAGCCCTCGACCCAGATCATTTCGTCGGCTTGTATCGCCTGTGAGGGGCCTGTCTGGAGCGTGAAAGTTTACTTCCGCAAGCCACCACACAAAGTAACATCGTTAGCACTCGACGAAGGCTCGCGGACCAGCGCAGCACTCGCGCAGATTTTGTTGCATCATGCCGCAGGGGTGCGACCGCAGTTGCAACCGCTGCCCATCGGCATCTCGCCCGATCGCGCGGTTGCCGATGCGATACTTGTGATCGGCGATCGGGCGATGCAATCGCCCGCGACCAACTATGTTGCAACGTGGGACCTCGGCGAACGCTGGTTTGAGCTCACCGGGCTCCCGTTTGTGTTTGCCACTTGGGTCGCAAGGGAATTGTCGACCGACGCTGACGAGCTTGCTTCGCAGCTCGACGCCGCCCGCGATGCGGGGGTCGCTAGCATCGATGAAATTGCCAGAATGGAGTCGCTGCGAGTGGGGCTAACTGTCTTGCAAGCGACGCACTATTTGCGAAACCACTTGCGTTACACGCTCGGCGACCGCGAGCGATTGGCGATCGAGCGATTTCGCAAGGAGAGCGATTTGCTTGGTTTGGTAACGGATCGTCATTTTTGCGGAAATGACGGTAAAATCCGTAATACATGCGATTAAGTCTTGGGGAAACTCACCATGCTAGGACAACACAACATCGAATCAATTCTCGACAAAGCTGTTGCGGGCGAACGGCTCACTCCTGCCGAGGGGCTCGTGCTGCTCGAGTCTCACGACTTGGCAGCGCTCGGTCGCGCCGCCGACGAAGTAACGCGTCGACTTCATCCCGAGAGCTACCGCACCTACAACATTGACCGCAACATCAACTACACAAATGTTTGCACGGCCGTGTGTGATTTTTGTGCGTTCTATCGCAAGCCCAAAGAAGCGGGAGGCTATACACTGTCGATCGAAGAAATTCTCGCCAAGATCGAAGAAACCGTGGCCGTCGGCGGCGAGCAAATTCTGCTGCAAGGTGGTTTGCATCCCGAATACCGATTGGAGTGGTATGAAGAAATGCTGAGCACGATTAAGTCACACTATCCGCAGGTCAACATCCACGGGTTTAGCCCTCCAGAGATACACCACTTCACAAAAATAACGAAGCTCCCGCTACGAACGGTACTCACAAGATTGCAGGCCGCTGGGCTGGGCAGCCTGCCTGGCGGTGGAGCCGAGATTCTCGTCGATCGCGTTCGCTCGGCGATCACACGCGGCAAAGTGATGACCGACGACTGGCTCAACGTCATGCGTGTCTGGCACGAGCTGGGTGGCAAGAGTAGCGCAACGATGATGTTCGGCCACATCGAGACGCTCGCCGAGCGGATCGAGCACCTTGAGCGACTCCGCCAACTGCAGGATGAGACGGG
>JBGSWC010000284.1:0-25697 GCA_041752635.1 Pirellulales bacterium
GACCCGCGAGTCCGTGGCTGCGCGAACTCAATTCGCGCGAGCTGCGCGTGTGGCTCGCAACTGTCGAAGTTCCCGAAGCCGGCGTCAGCGGCATGACTTTTTGGACTCACCTCACCCGCGACCATGGCTTCGAGCCTCAGCTTATCAACGGACTCACCGAAACTGAGCAAGCCAAACTGCACGCCGCGGCACACTTCGGGTATTGAGCCCTTTCCTTATTTTCTGATTGGACAGGATTACAGGATTGTCAGGATTGACGGGATTCATAGACGAAACAGAACACATTTTGGCTTGGCTGACCACGACCGACAGCTTTGTCGGCGAGACATATTATCATCCAGTCAATACGGCCGATCCCGCAATCCGGTCATTTCTCTTTCGCATAGAAAAGCCTGTGCGTCATCAAAAGACAGGCCCGCCTTACAATCGAGTGCAAGGCGGGCCTTAGTTTTGGGAATCGGAATCTACAGCGATATTCCGCCTCCTTTCTGAGTTAATAGGTAGGACGAGTGATGTGTTCACTGTTTGACGGGTTGCAACTGGTGTGCGTTGATTTACGGACTCCTTTGCCCGTTGTTGGGCGATGCCCAGTGCAAGCGGCTCAATGGCGGCTCGACTCGGGCGAGTGGAATCGTCCGCTTCATCTCTTTGGCCCTTGCAACCTTCGACAGGCGAGCAACCAACAATAGTGAAACAGAGGAACGATGAGTGAAAAGAAACTGACCGTGACAAGACCTCCTTCTGATATATTGAATATTGAGTGACCACAACCAAGTTTTTGTCGCAGGCGACGCTGCGTCGTTCACGACACATGTAGGTTTACGAAATTGGGTGGGGGCATTGCAAAGGCATTTTCGAGAAAATGGCCCGCCACGAACTTTTTTTCGTCGCTGGCGTTCGGTCTGTGCTCTCCGTGACGAATGTAATGCCGGGATCAGCCCCGATTGACGCTTGACGTTCTTGTCGTGCGACAATTCGCCGCACTCGCACTGGTATTACTACGATTATAAAGTGGTGGGTGTTCTCAACTTTTCACTGCGAGGCACGCTCAATGGACGTCGTCACGCTGTCGAGGCTGCAATTTGCCTTGACGATTATGTTTCACTATATTTTTCCGCCCCTCACCATCGGGCTCAGTGTGGTGATTGTGTTTCTCAAGGGAATGCACCTGCGCACGGGCGAATCGATCTACGATACGGCCGCACGATTCTGGACAAAGCTGTTTGGGCTGAACTTTGCGCTCGGCGTTGTCACTGGCATTGTGATGGAGTTTCAGTTCGGCACGAACTGGGCCGCCTATTCGCGATTCGTGGGCGATGTGTTTGGCTCGGCGCTCGCGGCCGAGGGAATCTTCGCCTTCTTTCTCGAGTCGGGGTTTCTCGCGCTGTTGCTGTTTGGCTGGGACCGGGTGAGCAATGCCATGCATTTTTTCGCGGCGCTGATGGTTTCGCTCGGCGGCATTTTTTCGAGCGTCTGGATCACCGTCGCCAACAGCTGGCAGCAAACGCCCGCTGGTCACGAACTGCGTGAGTACGTGATCAACGGCGAGACCTATGTGCGGGCCGAGATCGTCGACTTCTGGGCGATGGTCTTTAATCCATCGTCGATCAATCGACTCACTCACGTGTGGCTTGGTGCTTTCATTGTGGGCGCTGCGTTTGTGATGAGCATCTCGGCGTGGTACTTGCTCAAGGGTCGGCACGAAGAGTTCGCGCGGCGATCGTTCGTTGGGGCGCTCGTGCTCGCCACGGTCTCGTCGTTTGCTCAACTCTTCTCGGGGCATGTGCAGGCGCACGCCGTCGCCGAACATCAACCGGCTAAAATGGCCGCCATGGAAGGACTCTACGAAACCACCACCGCCGCGCCACTCTACATTGTCGGTTGGCCCAACGACGCCACCGGCACAACCACCGGCATTGCCCTGCCAGGCATGTTGAGCTGGCTGTTACACTTCGATACTTCGGCCGAGGTGCAAGGACTCGACGAGCTAGAGCCAATTTACGGGAAGCCTCCCGTCTGGCTCACGTTCCAGAGCTACCACATCATGGTCGCCATCGGCATGATGTTCATCGCGGCAACCACGTTGTCGTGGCTGTTGTGGTGGCGCGGCACGCTGTACGAAACTCGCTGGCTGCTGTGGTTTTGGGTGACGTCGATCGTGCTCGCGATCATCGCCAACGAAACCGGCTGGGTCACGGCCGAAGTGGGCCGCCAACCCTGGATCGTTTATCCCACCATTGTCGATGGTGTCGCCGTTGGTGGACTGAGAACCAGCGATGGAATCTCAGAATCGGTGACCGCCAGCCAGGTTCTCGGCTCGATCATCATGTTTGGATTCATTTACATAATGTTGTTCGTGCTTTGGATTTCGCTGTTGCACCGTAAAATCATGGCGGGTCCGAAAATTCCAGGCGAACACGCAAAACCGGGCGGTATGGCCGACGCGGCGGCCGACATCGTGGCCCACCGCGATGGGCTCGCCAGCCCGACGGAGGATCGGTAATGGATTGGAATCTGCTGTGGTTCGTGCTGCTGGGTGTGCTGCTAACCGGCTATGCGATTCTCGACGGCTTCGACCTGGGAGTGGGAATCGTGCACCTGGGAGGGCGTGACGACCGCGAGCGGCGGATCATAATGAACTCAATTGGCCCGTTGTGGGATGGCAACGAAGTGTGGCTGGTGACGTTCGGGGGCGCGTTGTTTGCCGCCTTTCCCGAAGCCTACGCGACGGCGTTCTCTGGCTTCTATGTCGCGTTTATGGCCCTGCTGGCGGCACTCATCATGCGTGCCGTTTCAATTGAATTTCGCAGCAAGCTCGCCAGTGGGCTGTGGCGCGGCTGGTGGGACACCACGTTTTGCGTTGCGAGCCTGACCGCGTCGCTGCTGTTTGGTGTTGCCGTGGGGGCCGCGATTCAGGGTGTTCCGCTCGACCGTCGTGGCATCTTGAGAACTTCGATTTTAGAACAGCTCACGTGGTATCCATTGCTCATTGGTCTGCTTACCGTTGCGCTGTTCGCCATGCATGGCAGCCTCTACTTGCGACTCAAGACCGGCGGCGAACTTCGCGATCGCATCACCCGCTGGGCGTGGCGGTGGCACTGGGCATTCATCGCCCTGTATGTCGTGGCCACCATCGCGACGATTGCCACCGTGCCCCATGCCGACGACAACTTCCGCCGGTTTCCTTGGGCGTGGGGAGTCGTTGTGCTCAACGTGCTTGCAATGCTCAATTTGTCGCGCACCATGAAAACGGGGCGACCCATGCAGGCCTTCGTGTCGAGCGGTGCCGTCATCGCGGCACTCGTGTTTCTGTTTGGTATGGCGCTGTTTCCGAACCTCATCACGTCACGCCCCGAACCGTCGCACAGTCTCACAATTTACAATGCCGCTTCGTCGACCGGCACGCTAAAGATCATGTCGCTGATCGCCCTGATCGGCATGCCATTCGTGTTGGCCTATACGGCGGTCGTCTATTGGGCGTTTCGCGGCGAGGTTGAATTAGATGAACACAGCTACTGACGGTCGCTATCTGCTCGCTCGTTGTACCGAGCTGCTTAGCTTCAAATGTCGTCGATTGCTCGATCCACGAGCTGAGTGATCCTCACGACGGGGTCTACGGCCGAGTAGTCGCTCCGTATTCCGGCATCGTCAGCAATCGCCGACAGCGCTTCACAGTATGATCGAATCTCGTCGACGGTCAGGTCGCTCCGCAACTTGAAACCGGGCGCTGAATAGTCGCGGATCAGTGACTCCGCGTTCATGGCAGCTTCTTCTGAAATGTTCCCGGTGATGAATGCGACTGAATATCTCTCTAACTGGCGTCGCGCGAACAGCTTATCTTCGTCGTCCAAAGAACGCGAATCAATCAATTGCTGACTCACACCGCAGGGGATGCTCGCCTCGACCAGTGCTAGCCAAACCTCCTCAACCGATGCGTCGAGTCGCCCGTCTGGCCAACTCTGCTCATTCGCAGTTTGGTAGACCCGATCCAATTGGGCTTGGATGGCATTTTTTTCTGATTCGCTCAGCTTTGAAAAATCAAGCTGCTTTTGAGCTTTGTTGTTCGCGCACTGAGCCGTCCAGAGCGAATGGCACATCGCGCGATAGTAGGCGACTCCGGAAGCAGAGCAAACTATTAGCCCAACAATAATTCCGATCCTTGAAACCATTGCCGAAACTCCAAATGAGCATGAAAGCACCCAGCAACCGCCGATGTTAGTGGTCGTGGTTGCTTTCGCACAAGATCATTCGTTGGCGGGTTCGGCAATCGCTTCGTCAATAATCCGCTTCAATTCGTCCGACGGATCGACCTCGGGCACCTCGGCCGGCACACCTGCGTCGTCAGCTAGCTTGGTGGCATCAGCTAAGAACGCCTTGAGTTCTTCGTCGGTGAGCTGCTGCTTAAGCTCCTTTTTCCCGTCGCCCTTGTCGACCATGATACTATCCATCAAGGTTTCGACTTGAGCCTGCTTGATATCTTCGTTCACGACACCATGCACAACTCGCCGCAAAGCGATGCGGCCGGCTTCCTTCTCTTCGTCGGTGAGCCCTGACTTGTCGAAATACTGTTTCTCGACGGCGAAGATCACGAACGTCGAAATCAATGGCGACTCGCCGAAGCCTTCGAGCAATCGTGTGAATTGCTCGTTGGTCAGTTTGTTCTCTTTGGCGAGAGTGACAATCCGCTGGACTTGTGCTTTGACCTCGGCCTTCTCGGCTTCGGGCAATTGCGAGTCGTCGATCATTTGTTCGGCGACTTGCGAGCCGAACGAAGCGAACCAACCCTGCCAGTTCCGCGACACCCACCAAGCCACAAGGGCCATCAAGACAAGCACAACAACGAGGGCAATCAGGCAGCCCTTGAGCCAACCCGGCATGCCGCCTTTTTTCTCTTCGACTCGATATTCGCCTGCTGACATCTTGTTAACCTGCGGTTTGCTGCGGGAATCTGCACGATAGGATAACACCAACAAAAATCGACGCAACTAGGCAAATTGTCGTCGGTTCTGGAACCGAGTTAGTGAGCGTCTTGGGCGGTGGCGACGTCCAGCCGAATTGCGAACGCCAAATCGCGTAGTCGCCCGCATCGACGAGTCCACTCCGATCGGCGTCGACGAGTATGTTGGTTGTCCCCAGCGAGTCGCGCCAGACCGTGTAGTCGGCCGCGTCGACAAGGCCATCGCCGTTGAAATCGCCCGCGTACCGGTTTTCAACGTTGGCCGACACAATCCACTCGAGCGTGCCGATGTTGGTGATAATCTGAAGTGTGGTGAGAAACTCGCCCGCAATCGTTGACCCAGCGAACGCCAAATCAAACGCGGCGGCCAAGCTAGCGGCACCCAAACTCACGCGTGAGTCGAGACCAAGCAGCGAGAAGAGCGGGTCGCTAGAAGTGGGGCGAAGCAGGTCGAGAATCGACTCGATGTGACCCGAATTGCCGATTGTCAGTGCGTGCTCGAGCGTTTTCGATTCGCCAAGCCACAACGAGCCGAGGTCGATGGTGCCCCCGATGGCAATGTTGGTGTCGGCAACAGGCGTGGCGATTTCGTAACGAAAATTATCGAAGTTCACCTCGGTCGTATCGAACGAGTTGCTTCCATAAACCAAACTCACGCCAAATGTCGAAACTGAGTCGCGAAGGTTCGCGGGTATGGCGATTCGCTGAGTTTGCCAAGTTGTGCTGTTGGTGACGCTTTGGGATGCGATGACTTGATTGCCGACGCGAATTTGCAGCGTTTCGTCGACGCTCGAATTGGCGACACGAAAGTCATAGACCAGTTCGTAAGCGTTGATCGGAATGTAGTTGTAGTTGTGTGTCCGATCGCCGTTAAACGCGTCGAGCGTGAGGTATGTTGCCGGGTCAGGGTTTGGCTGCGGAGCAACGATCACACTGTCGCCACCACCGCCGTGGTGCGACCATCCTGCGATCAAATCAACCGACGCGTTCTCTCGAAAACCCGACGAAAAATTGCCATTCGCGATGTCGCCGGCTGCAAACTCGGGCGCGAATCGACCGTCGATCACCTGTTGTGACGTCAGGCCAAGCTGTGCGAGTCCGGTGGTATTGGGATTGCCGGCGGGAGTGACCACCTGCGAAACAGAATGCTCGTGGCTTTGGCCGGGCTCATAAAAGTTGGGGGCGGCAATGGGCACGCGATTGGCATTGTGAATGCTATGTCCCCAGCCGGTTTGCGTGTAGTCGAAATCGGCCGTCGCGGGTGCTGCCGTTCCAGGAACTCGCGAACCAGAGACCGTCGATAGATAAAACGCGTTCCACGCGTAGCTATGGTCGCTATTGAGCGAACCGAACGAATAGGGATTGCCCGCCGGCAACTCGTCGCTGCCATCGAGCAGGCGATTGGTGGCGCCAGGAATTGGGCGTCCCTCGGGATCGGCCGTGACGATCGAGACCAATGGGTCTTGATTGCCGCGGGTTTGGTAATAGACATCGGCCTCGGCGACATTGTTCCAAATCGTCGCGCCATAACCGGCCGGCGCTCCGAGGTCGCTCATCCGCTGTGCTTCGTCGAACGTTGGCACATCCGATTGATCGAAATCGTGAGGGTCGATGAGTGTGACTTGTGCAACGGGCACAGTGTAGGCGGCGAGCCGCTCAACAGCTTCGGTCGTTGCCACAGTGCCAAAGCTGTGGGCGATGAACTGCGTTGGAGCCGTCGATTGGTTGCGAGGTGAATAGATGCCCAATCCAGTTCCAAGTGCAAACAGCGCGTCGCCCGCCGTTTCGGCCCACCAATTCGAGGTTTCGTTGCTTTCGGCACCCCAGTCGAAGAGCAGCACGACGTGTCCTGACTGCGGCGGCCCCATCGCAGGAAAGTTGCTGCCAGCTCCGAACACACCGGTCACGCCATCATTGGTCAGATCGTAATCGAGCAGCCAAACCGGTTCGCCCGTTTGGGCGGCAATTTGATTGCGAATCGCCTGTGCCAGCGGAAGCAAGTAGCCGCCGCCATTGTTCGAGGATGTGAATCCGTGGGTGATGATTGTCGCGCCGGTGATTTGTTGGCCATTCATGCGCGCGAACGCGTCGGCAATATTCGTTTGGGCCGCGACCGGCGTGGCGGCCCACACGAGGCCCGCTAGCAGCCAAATACTTCGGTATGCCATTGGTCGATTCCTTCGTTAAAGCAACGTCGAGCCGTACAGTCTAACGCACCGATGCACTTGGACAGTAGATGAGTTACGCTGATTCGTTTGCCGCTGTAACTGCTACGGTCGTCTATGTCGCAATCTGAAACAACCGCCGTCCGGTTGAAACTCGCGAGCCATTGGTTGGGCCTGACGCTCATTGTGTTGGTTGCAGCGACTTGGCCGCTTTGGACAACGGGCCGAGAACTGCCCACACTGCCCGCCTTTGCCTTACTGGTGCTGGTGCCGGGCTGGGTCGATTTGGTGTTATTAGCTGGGCTGACATTGGCCGCCCTGAGACTCGCCTGTTTCGGTAGCGGCATGGTGTGGGCCGTCGGGTTGCTGGGGGCTCTGATGCTACTCGACCAGCTTCGCTGGCAGGCCTGGGCGTGGCATGCGTTGCTCGCTTGTGTGGTACTTTGCAGCGGACCGGTGCAGTGGCGTTTGACGGTGCTGCGGGCAATCACGATCGCCGTTTACGCCTATTCGGCGATTGCAAAACTCGATTACACGTTCGCGACGACGCTCGGACAGCAGTTTCTCGAAGTCCTATTGTCGACAATAGGACTCGATCTTGCCGCGCTGCCGGCGAGAGTCTGCACGGCACTGGCACTGTTTTTCCCCGTCGCGGAATTTGTCGCAGCGATACTCTTGGTGTTCTCGAAAACCAAGGTAATCGGAGTCATTGTCGCCGTCATCATGCACATAGGGCTGGCGATTCTGCTCTCGCCAATTGCACTCGACCATTCCGTGGGGGTCGTGCTGTGGAATCTGCTGTTCGCCGCACTGACAATTTTGTTGTTCGCACCACAAGGTTGGTTGGTCGTGGTAGCGGACGAAGAATTAACTTTCGTCAACGACCGACGACCACTATTGCCCCTCGTTGTCGCCGGGTTGATTGGTGTCGTCGCTCCGGCGCTGGGGCTGATCGGCTTGTGGGACCCGTGTCCAAGCTGGGCTCTCTACGCACCCGTTCGAGAGCGTGCTGAGGTGCTCGTCGCGAAAAATGCCTACGACGAATTACCTGGCAGTTTGCGAGACGCTTCGCCTGGAAGAACCGAGCAAGTCGGGCTTGTTGACTTAGACCTCGACCGGTGGTGTCTTCAGCAGACGGGGGCTCCGCTCTACCCCGGTCAACGGGTGACAATCGCTCTCGCCAATCACCTTGTCGAGCAGACCGGCATGACCAACGAAATGCGAGTGGTCGTGCGAAGCGCCGCCAGTCGCTGGACTGGGGAGCGAAAATCAAGAACTATCAGCAGTGCGGGCGACCTGCGCAAGCTTGCCGCACGAAGTTGGCTCAACACACGACCCAGAATGTAGCCACTGTCGCCAGACGGTGGATGGTAACCCGGGAACATCCACCGTCTGGCGACGGTGGCTACAGAGAAGACTCACATGCCGACGCTCTCGCGGATCGGAGCTTCGAACTCGTGCGACGGATGCACCCCGGGCAGGTCTTCGGAATACCATTTGTCGAGCACCTCGCGCCACGCACCCGACTGTTTGGCTTGACAAAAATCGGCCCGAACCATTTCGAACTCAGGGTGCAATTGCGAATACTTGATCGCAAACTTCCGCATCGTCGTCACACATCGCTCGGGCGAATAGGTCTGTTCGGCGAGTCGATAATGTTCAGCGATGATGTCGCGCTGCTCGAACAGCGAGGGAGGACTTGGCAGCGGCTTTCCAGCGGCGAGCGCCCGCGCTTGCGAAAAGACCCAGGGGTTGCCAATCGCCCCACGAGCGACCGTCACACCATCGACGCCCGTGTAGTCCATCATGTCGATGCAGGCCTGGGCGTCGAACAAGTCGCCACTGCCGAGTAGTGTGCGTTTGCCGGCGAGTTGTTTGAGCTGTCGCAGAAAGTCCCATCGCGAGGGGCCAATGTAGCGCTGCATCACGGTCCGGCCATGGACGGTGATGGCCGCCGCGCCGATTTCGTAGGCGCCGTCAAAAATGCGCATGAAGCTTTCGTAGCTCTCGGCCGAGTCGTCGATGCCGCGCCTCATTTTGACTGTGACCGGAATCGCATCGGGCACAGCGTCGCGGACCCGTTTCACAATTTCGAGCGCGATGTCGGGTTGGCTTAAGTGAAACCCACCGCGACAGCGCCCCAGGACTTTCTTGACCGGACAGCCAAAGTTAATATCGATGACATCGAACCCCGCCTCGACCAATTTGAGGGCGGCGGGGCCAAACTGCTCGGGTTCGGCCCCCATCAGTTGACCCGCGACGGGATGTTCTTCATCGGCAATGTGCAGAAAGTGGCTGGTCCGCTTGCGGTCTTTGATACCCACCAAGAACTGGTCGAGCATGACTTCGCAAAGCGTATACGGAGCCCCCAACCGCCGCGCGATGCGGCGCATCGGCGAGTCGCTATAGCCGCTGAGGGCCGCTTGCACGACGGGGAAGTCGAGTGTGATCGGGCCGATTTGCAGGGGATTGATTGCCATGTTGATTATTGCACCACTGAGTCACAGAGGACGCTGAGCAGGGAAGTGCAATCTCCGCGATCTCTTTGACTCTGTGGTAAAAGTACTTGGGCTATTGGTCAACGGTCAGGCTGGCTTCGATTTCGCGTCGCACATCGGCGTCACGTTCAACTTGCAAGCGCTCTGCCAGTGCCTGGCGAGCATCATAACGCCCGAGCGCCCAAGCACAGGCTCCCCGCACCAGCGGTTCGTCGTCGTAAAGTCCCTTTACTAGCGCTGGCAGCGCCCGGGCGGTTAGTTTGTTGCCCAAGACGATGGCCGCGTTACGAAGCAATCCCCGGCGGCGGGCGCGCCACAGCGGAGTCTTGCGGAATCGCTCGCGAAACGCTGCGTCGTCGAGGTTAAATAGCTCGACCAGATCGACCGGGTTTTGGTTCGCTCGCGGAGTGAATTCGCCCGTGATCGAAACTGGTGCTCGCTGATTCCAAGGGCAGACATCCTGGCATACGTCACAACCAAACAGCCAATCGCCGACGTTCTCGCGCAAATCGATTGCAATTGGCCCGTCGAGTTCAATCGTCAGATAGCTGATGCAGCGAGTGGCATCGAGCACGCCCGATTGCGGGAACGCACCGGTTGGACACGCATCGAGACAAGCGGTACACGTTCCGCAGTGATCGGTGTCAGTCGGGGCGTCATAGTCGAGTTCGACATCGATCAGCAGTGCCGCGAGAAAAAAGTAACTCCCCTGCCAGCGATTCATCAGCAGCGTATGTTTGCCGATCCAGCCGAGCCCGGCGAGTTGGGCGAAGTCGCGTTCCATTAGCGGCGCACTATCGACAACGCCGCGGGCGTTGGCCGATGGAAATTGCGCGGTGATCTGCTTGATCAGCGACTTTAGCTGCTGATGAATCGTGTCGTGATAGTCGACGTCGTTCCAAGCATATCGGCTCACGCTGCCCTGCCCTGCTTGTGGCTTCGCCGGCGTGGCAGTTTGGTAGTCGCGCGTCAGCATCAGAATGCTTTTCGCCCCATCCAGCACCCGCCCCGGATCGGCGTACGCATCGAGTCGCTCGCCGATATAATCCATCTCACCGGCATAACCCAACTCCAACCATTCGCGCAGGTGGTCGAATCCCGGCGGCCGTACTGCTGGCGTCGCTGCAGCCTGGCTGAATCCAAGCAGCCAGGCTTGCTGCTTCAGCCAGATTGTGAATTCAGTGACGTTCATTTGCACTTTGTAGCTTCCGTCGCCAGACGGTGGATGAATCACGCACGCAAGTCCACCGTCTGGCGACGGTAGCTACAATTTTGATTGCGAAGTCGGGTGCGAGCAATTAGCGTGGAATGTATCGGCACGATTCGATTCTACCCACCCTGCTCTTTGCTTTTCTCGGAGTCTCCCCATGTTGCGCTCGATTGTTTGTGTCATTGCCCTATTGGCCCTTTCTCCAACGGCGTCGGCTTGTGACGGCGGCTGTTACGGATTTGGTATGGGCAATCTGTATAACTCACTAAACTACCAAGTCCCCTACTTCGCGGCCCATCCGCCTGTTTATTACAGCTATCCAGTGCCGCGAACCTATGGCCATTCGCCGTTTGCCTATCCGCCCCATTTCCGCACACCCGATGTGATTGAGTCGTCTGGTCCGGTCATGGTGAATCCGTATATCCCGAGTTCGACCGAAACGCCCACCAGCGACGCTGGCAGCGACCGCGGAGTTTCGCACCCACAGCAATCCGCAACCGCGCCGTTGGTGGTCGATAATCCGTTCTGTTCGCCGGATGGATTGGCAAAGAACTAAGTTACCCGTTGGTAGTCGCCCGATTCATCGGATTTTCGTGCCACGAGTAGTGCCAAACCGAATAAATAGGGTTGGTGCGTATGTCTAAATCGCTCTAGACAAATTCTCGCAATTCTCTACTCTCCGCACTCAAATTGCATTGCGCCCGCAAGCACTCTGGCAGAAAGGACGCTGCCGATGAGTCGGTACGGAAATTCTAGTTTGGTCGTTGTCGCCGCTTTGTGCTGCGCGCTCGCTGGCTGTAGCAGCCAATCGAGTTCGAGCTCGATACCGAACCCGTTCGCCCAGGCCGATCGGGTTCCTGCACCTCCGACGCGTGTGCCAGCACCCGGACAAGCAGTACCGAACTACGGTGGCTGGCCGGGCGGAACTCCCGCTGCGCCCGCGAGTTATCCGGGCGTAGCGCCAGCGGCCCCCATGAATGGATTCGGTGGCGCTCCAGCAATTAATGCCGAGCAGTTCGCTGGTGGCGGAGCGGTTGGCATACCGACCGACAACCAGTCGCTTCGATTCGAGGCGCTACCCCCTTCGCTCGAACAACCGATCGTCGAATTAGCAGCCCGTAGCCTGCCACCGGGCACAAATCTCGGCGGGCCAGCGACGTTCGTACCGCCTGTGAATGTCACACCCGCTGTCACACCTCGGGTGCGGATGCCTCAAGGAAATACATTCGCCAGCGAACCAATTACTCCCAGCACTTATCAAGTTGCCGGCCAAATTCGCCAGCGTCCGGCGATTATGGAACTGCCGCCACAGCAACAAAATTTCAACGCGGCCGTGGTCGATCAAACCGCTGACGGATTCCGCGCCCGCGGTGCCGCCCGCGACATGATGGGGGCAATCGAGCCGACCTTGCCGAGCGGTTTTGGCCAACCAGCCACGATGACGCCACAAGTTGGCTACGGATATGGGCCGACTTATCAGCAGCTACGCGGGCGACTCGAATTCAGCCCGGCAATCGGCTACTGGAAACTCCGCTACATTCCCATCGACGGCGCAACTGACGAATTCGGCGGCAGCATGATTCTTGCCAACCCCGAGGCGCTGCAGGGCTTTCAGGCGGGCGATTGGATTATGGTCGAAGGGACGCCTCAGGCGACGCAAAACGCGACCGGTGCCTACACTGCGTTATTCACAATCAGTTCAATTGTCCGGCAATAGAGCAGCAAAGGCGGACGCCTCTATGCTGTGTGAATTCACGATTCGGAGAATCGTGCTACAATTCGGTGAGTCGTCATAGTTCGCAAAATCCCGCCACCAGAATAGTTTCCCGTGCCGACGATTCCCCAAGGTATGTCTCGTCGTGTGCAATCGCTGGTTGGTGTTGCCAACTCGAGGCGGCTCGCGCAGTGGGCTGGCTGCATTGACCCGATCACGGCACACGGTCCGCGTCTCGAAGCGCTCAGCGACTACGATCTTCGTAAAGAAAGCCTCTCGCTCCGCTATCGCGCGCGGAGTGGCGAGTCGCTCGATCATCTGCTCGTCGAAGCTTTTGCACTCGTTCGCGAAGCGGGACGTCGGACGCTCGGCATGCGGCATTTCGATGTGCAGCTTTTGGGCGGCGCGGCCGTCCATCATGGGTCGATTGTCGAGATGCAAACGGGCGAAGGAAAAACGCTTACGGCCACGCTGCCGATGTATCTCGCGGCACTCGAAGGAAAAGGGGCTCACCTAGCGACTGTCAACGACTACCTCGCCGAGCGCGACGCACAAATCACCGCGCCGCTCTATAACGCGCTCGGCTTGAGCGTTGGCGTTATCAAGGGCCAAATGCCATCGCCCGAGCGGAGAAAGTCGTACGCCTGTGACGTGACCTATGGCACGGCCAATGAAATGGGGTTCGATTTCTTGCGCGACCGGCTGCTGCTCAGGCGTATTAGCGAAGGCCAACGCGACTTGTTTGGCGAGATGATGGGCGAACAAGGGGCCGGTGGCGAGCAACCGGTGCAACGCGACCTGCACTACATGCTTGTCGACGAGGCCGATAGCATTCTCATCGACGAAGCCCGCACGCCGCTCGTGATTAGCTCACTGCCTGGCGAAGAAGAAGCGATTGCCGCGAAAGCCTATGAGTGGGCCGCTAAGATCGCGCCAGACTTTGTCGAAGAAGAACATTACGAATACGACCACAAAGAAAAGCGTGTCGATTTGACACTGAAAGGCCGGCGTGCCATTCGCGAACTCGACAAGCCCGACGCGATGCACCGGATGCCGTTGTCGACGATCTACGACCATATCGAGCGCGCGATCAAGGTTGCCCGCGAAATGTTTCTCGATCAACATTATTTGATCCGCGACGGCGAGATTGTCATCGTCGACGAATTCACGGGTCGGTTGGCAGAGGGTCGCAAGTGGCGGGCTGGCATTCACCAAGCAGTAGAAGCGAAAGAGGGAGTGAAGGTCACATTCGAGACATCGCAGGCGGCACGCATCACCATTCAGGATTTGTTCCTACGCTATACGCGGCTCACTGGCATGACCGGTACCGCGCGGACGAGTGCCGCCGAATTACGGAAGATCTATCGCACGCACGTTGTGCCGATACCCACCAACAAGCCACCCATCCGCAAACAGTTGCCGACCAAAGTCTTCGGCACTGCCGATGCAAAGTGGAACGCGATCGTCGATGAAGTGACGGAAATGCACGCGATAGGCCGCCCTGTGCTGATTGGTACGCGAAGCATCGACAAGAGCGAAATCCTGTCGCGATTGCTCGAAGCGCGCAGTATCGAGCACACCGTGCTCAACGCGCGGCATGTCGCCAAGGAAGCCGAAATCGTCGCCGCCGCCGGCCAGCGTGGCCGCGTGACGGTGGCGACCAACATGGCGGGCCGTGGAACCGACATCAAGCTGGGCGAAGGAGTTCATGAACTGGGCGGATTGCACGTCATCTGTACCGAGCTGCACGAATCGAAACGCATCGACCGCCAACTTATCGGCCGGTGTGGCCGCCAAGGCGACCCCGGCACATTTCGCCAGTTTTTGGCGCTCGACGACGATATTTTGCTCACCGGCTTCGGCCCTAAAAAGGCTCGGCGACTCGCCAAGGCAGGCGAGCGTATCGCCGGCGCAGCCAATCGTTACCAGCGACTCTTTCACACAGCCCAAGCCCGCGTCGAACGCCGCCACTTCCGCGACCGCAAGGTGATGCTCTACTTCGAGAAAGAACGACAGAAAATGCAGCGGGCGATGAGCCAGGATCCCTATCTCGATTCGCCCGGATAGCGAGACCGCTTTCAGAACTCGGTTAGAGATAGCTCAACAAAAGCTTGGGGATTCGATTAACCGCGGAGGGCACGGAGAACGCAGAGGTGTTTGCTGGAACGCCAATCGACACTCATCATTTTCGATGAATGGGTGCATTTACCAGTTGCTTTTGGATTCGTACTCGGAAGCCAATAAAGTAAATCTAATAAGCCAATTTTGCGAATCAGACGTCGATTCGAGCCTGCGCCTATCATTATCGCAGATTAGCGAGCATTAGCGTTCCTCTCTCCGCGCTCTCGGCGATCTCTGTGGTTCATCCTTCGTTTTTGTCGGACCAGTAAAGTCGAAGAAACGTCGAAGTTGTTCTTGATCAGTTGTTCCTTGGCGGAATCATCCGAACAGCGCTCAGCCGGCGTTCAATTTCACACCGGGATCATCGGCCACATTGACCCATACGTGGACGTGGGGCGAGCCGCGGAAGTGCCAGACAAAGCTGGGTCCTTCGAGCCGCCAGTTGTCCCAAACTTTGTCGTCGCCGATGTCGCCCTGGGCATAGAACGCCAAGTGACAAGCCGAAAGCCCACCTTGCGCTTTGAGGCATTTAATGACTTCGTCCTGGTCGCTGCTGCGATAGGGTTCGATTAATGTCTTGAGCACATCTTGCACACGCTGCTGCTGGTCGGCGTGCAACTGACCCACTTGAATGCCCTGGAATTTGCCCTTGGCTCCTTGGAAACCGACCCGGCTTTCTGGCGGCAGTCCCTGGCGAACGAGCGCCACATCGCGTTGCTCGTCGTCGAGCATTTCATAAACGCTGTTCGCCGCCTTGGCCTGCGGCCAAAAGACATTTCCCTTGTGGTCGGGGCCTTCGTCGAATCCATCGGCGGCATGGCCGTAAAAAATGGGGCCGCCGAACGCCACATGGTCGGTCGTGTTGCCATCGGCACGCAGGGTCATGTGCCTTCCCGTGAGGACAAATTCAAACTGGTCACTGCCGGGTTGCCCGAAGATTGCAATGCTATTCGACTCACCAAATCCACCTGAGTCATCGTCGAGTTGTTGGTCGATCCGCTCGTGCCACTGTGGCTGGATGATGCCCTCAAATATCTGCCGAACCATCGCCTGTTGATCTTTAGTATAAAAGTCGGACGAGACGTAGTGGTCGGTGATATCCCAGTTGTTGGCCACTCGAGTGCGCAACAATTCGCGTTTCGGGTCGACAAAGTTCCAGTCGAAGCAAATCGCTTCGCGCTGCTTTGGCGAGAGCGATTCGTACAATGTTTTGACGAGAGATTCAGGCTGTGGTGTTGCGGCTACTTCTTGCGCCAGACAAATCGGAGGGAGCCCGAGTGCCGCCGCACCGGCAATCACTCCACTGGTGGTTTTGATGAATTCGCGCCGGTTGAAATTATGTGCCGCCATGGCTAGGTCTCCTTAGATTCTGAGATTCAATTCAAAACTTCCACGAAGTCTATTAGAGCCAGTTGCCGTGGCGGGTGCAAATTTATTCGCGAAGTCGATAATGCCAGGCGACGATGACGAAGCAACGAGTGGGGTAACGGTCGAGGTACCGTCG
This sequence comes from Pirellulales bacterium, assembly GCA_041752635.1. Lineage (GTDB taxonomy): Bacteria > Planctomycetota > Planctomycetia > Pirellulales > Lacipirellulaceae > JBGSWC01. The sequence goes on from JBGSWC010000284.1 coordinate 16,170, forward strand.
CGACCTGACACGTCGAGTTTGACGACGTCACACATCGGGTTTCGAGACGAACAAGTCCATCCCCAGTCGCTGCGAAAGAAATTTCGCGACGAGTTGTCCTTTGACACTGTTGCCTGCCGCGTCGAGGAGGGGGGAAAACGTGCCGAGCCCCCCCTTTCCCGGCGACACAGTGGCGATGCCGCCACCGATGCCACTTTTGCCGGGCAGTCCGATTTCGTAGAGCCAGTCGCCAGACGTCTCGTACAAACCGGCGGTCGCCATTACCGCGAGTGCGTAGTGACAGACCATCGGATCGACCACTCGCTCTTTGGTCACGGGGTTGACTCCCCCGTCGGCGAGCGTCGCGCTCATCACAGCCAAGTCCTTGGCCGTCACATTGAGCGAACACTGTTTGGTATAAAGATCGGTCGCATCGGCGGGATCCAGATAGACTCGTCCGACGCTGTGCAACATGCGGGCGATCGATTGGTTGCGGTAATTCGTTGCCATTGCCGATGCAAAGACTTCTTCGTTAAGTGGAAGCGACCGCCCGGCGAATCGCGACAACCCGTCGTGAATAAAATCCCACTTGTCTTGAATCGTAGCACCGGGAACGAGGCTGGTGGTGGCAATGGCGCCGGCGTTTACCATGGGGTTGGTACGTCCCCCATCACCTCGTTCGATGGCTTCGAGAGAATTAAAGGCCCGCCCGGTGGCATTCACACCGATTTTATCGCGGACTTCATCGGGACCGAGAACCTCGCTCACCAGCGCCATCACGAAAGGTTTCGAAACGCTCATGATGGCGAATTCGTACTCGAAATCGCCAATGGAATAGACGTTGCCCCTGGTTCCGACCACGCAGATACCAAACAAGTCGCGCGGCACCTGGGCGAGGGCTGGATAGACTTGTGAATTCTGTCCGTCGGTGTTCGATAGAAACGTTGTATACGCCACTTCGACCAGTCGTCGAACGATACCGTCGTCAGGCAGTCGACCGGTCGAGACGAATTCAGAGAGTAGGGGAATGTCGCCAGCCACCGAATGTCTCCCGTGCGTCGCTGCGTGAAGAAATAAGCCTGCTATTCGAGGGTTGCGAGCGCCACGGCCAAACAGCAGCCTTGCGCGAATTCGGGCAGATCGACATATTCTTTGATCGTGTGAATCTCGTACTGGCCCGCTCCGATGGTCACTGTCGGCACACCATGTTTGTCGAGCCAATTGGCGTCGAGCCCACCGTTCGAGAAGAGAGTGACCGGTTGGAGCCCAATCGACTCGACGGCCCGTTTGGCGTGTAACACGGCCGGAGCATCGTCCGGCACTTCAAATGACGGATAGGAAGGCTTGCTGCTAAACTTTACCTCAGCAGTCGCTCCGTCGAGGTCACAGACCTCGGTCTGAGCTTTGGCAAACGCCGCGCCGTAGGCTTCGGCAATTTCTGTCGCGAACGCAATGTCGGGACTACGCGCTTCGCCAACAATATGGACATAGTCAGTTACGACATTTGTGGCGTCGCCGGCCGCACGGCCCTCTTTGCCGCCAAAAATGCCGGGATTGCTGGTTCCGTGGCCATGGGGTTTAACGACCTTGCCAAACCATCCACCGCGATGGGCCTCGGCAATTGCGAGCGAAGCGACTAGTGTTGACGAGATGCCCTTATCGGGTGCGACGCCGGCGTGCGATGCCTTGCCTTTGATTTCGACTTCCCAGTTTACCTGGCCGACCGCTCCGGTGATAAGTTCCGACGCGAGCTTGCCATCGACATTAAAGCACATGGCTGCCCCGTTCAGATCGGCCGGGTGGAGCTCACGCGCGCCGTGCAGTCCGCTCTCTTCGCGCACCGTGAAGAGCAGCGTGATTGGCGGATGAGGGAGATTGTTCTTCAGCAGTGTCTCGACCATCGTCACCAGCACGGCGCAGCCTGTGCGATTGTCGCCACCGAGCGCAGTCGTCCCGTCGGAGACGATTTTGTCTCCTTCGCGGCGAGGCTTGGCACCGGCGCACAGCGGCACCGTATCGAGATGTGTCGAAAACAAAAGCCGCGGCCCTGGCCTTGTACCGGGCAGGTCGACCCACAAATTGCCTGTTTGCGTCGGCAGCGGAATTCGCTCGTTCACCGTGTCGAAGTGAATGGAAGTGTCGGCAACACCGGCGGCCTTCAGCGCAGCCGACACAGTAGCCGCAATCGCGGCCTCTTCGCCGGTTACTCCTTCGACTGAAAGAAAGTTCATCAGGTGATTTTCGGCCGCCTCAATGTCAATTTGCGGCAAAGTATTGGTCATGGCTATGTTCCTGTTGGCTTGGTTTAGATTCGATTCAGCGAGCAATGTGTGGTCGTTGGTTAGCGATGCAGGTGGGTTAAAGTCCCCAAGGAAGCCCCAAAACTTGCCACCCCGCAAAGAGCGCGGTCCACAGAACGAACATAATGACAACGTAGGGCAGCATCAGCGAGACAACAGTTCCGACTCCCGCACTCTTGTCATATTTTTGCGCGAAGCCAACCACCAAGGCAAAATAGGCGTTGAGTGGCGTAATTGTGTTCATTGGTGAATCGGCGACTCGGTATGCCGCCAACACGGCTTCGGGGGCGACGCTCAGGGTCATGAGCAGTGGCACAAAGATTGGCGCGAACAACGCCCACTTGGCAATCGCACCGGTAATGAGCAGATCAATAAGCGCCACGACGACTATGAAACCGATCAACAACAACAGCGCAGGAAAGTTAGCGCTTTTGAGGATGTCGGCCAAGTTGAGGGCCATGATCGTGCCCATGTTTGTGTAATTGAAATAGGCCACGAATTGGCTAAGAACCAAAAACAAGAGAATCAGCCCGCCGAGCCCCGACATGGCTTTTTCCATCGCTTTGATATTGCCTGTCAAAGTTGTGATGGTTCGAGCGCCATAGCCATAGGCAGCGCCAGTGACCAGAAACAACAGCATGATGACGGCAATCAACCCGCTCATGAAAGGCGAGTTACCGATTAGTTCACCCGTTTCGGGATTTCTCAAGATCGCCTCCGCTGGAAGCGTCAATAGCCCGAGGATGACGAGCGTGGCCGCGAGCGCGAGGCCCGCGTACCACAACCCTCGCGATTCATCGGCCGATAGCGACCCTTGTTGCACCTCGGGGGGTTCGTCGCCGGCGAGTTTGGGGTCGTAGGCGCCCAGGCGAGGTTCGATTAATCGCTCGGTGATAATTGCCAGAATGAATGTGAGCACGACGACCGAGGCGATCGAAAACCAAATGTTCGATGCCAAGCCGATCGAAACATCAGGATCGACTAAGTGAATCGCTTCGTTGGTGAACTCAACCAACACGGCATCGAGCGGTTTGATGAGCATGTTCACGGTGAACGCACCCGCCACGGCTGCAAACCCAAGCGCGAGCCCGGCGATGGGATGCCGGCCAATGCTCAGGAATGCCGTGCCTGCTAGGGGAATCAGCACGAGGTATCCCGCGTCGGCAGCGATGCTCGACAAGATGCCGACGAACGACAGAATGTAGATGAGCGCCCAGCGTGGCGAGACGATGACGAGCTTGCGAATCAAGGCGTTCACGAGCCCTGATTCTTCGGCAACGCCCGCCCCCACCATGGCCGCGATCATTAAACCGACAGCCGTAAAGCTCATGAAATTCGGAATGAGCGAAACATAGATAAAGCGAATTCCCTCGCTGGTAAGCAGGCTGCGAACCGAGAGCGTTTGCTCTTCGATGTGGTAGCTCTTCTCGACGATTGGTTCGTAGTCTACTCGCAACCCCATGTCGTAGTTCATCGAGTAGCCATCGACGGGCTCGATAGCGTCCTTTTCAACCGTTTCTGAGTCGGGCACGATTGATTCGAAGGTGACGTTCACACCGGCCAGATAAAAAATGTGTGACAAGACGATCACAATTGCGATCAGGCTCAAGAAAATCAGCACCGGATGGGGAACGAGGTTTCCCACTTTCTCGACCACATCGAGAATTCGCTGCATGACACCTTTGGGAGCATCGCTGGTCTGGTTCATTTTTCGGCACCAACTAAAGACAAGGGTGAGACACTCGCACGTGTCAGAGCGGCAACAACCAAGGGACCATCAAAACGCTCACGATCATCACGATAATCGTGAACGGAACGCCAACTTTTACAAAATCGCCAAAACTGTAATTGCCGGGCGTGACGACCAGCGTGTTAACCGGCGACGAGACTGGAGTCATGAAAGCCGACGACGAGGCCAGGGCAACGATCATCGCAAACGGATAGGGCGATGCACCCAAATCGGTGGCCAACGCGATGGCGACCGGTGCCATCAGCACGGCTGTGGCCGTGTTGGAAATGAACATGCCTAATAGTGCCGTGATTGTAAAAACAGTCGCGAGCACCAGATAGGTGCCGGCTTGTCCCACCACGTCCATCATTCCATCGGCGACCAGTTCGACACCGCCGGTCCGCTGCAGCGCAATCGAAAAGGGCAACATACCCACGATCAACACCAGCGTTTTCCAGTCGATCGATCGATAAGCGCTGTTCATATCAACGCAGCCGAGCGCCCCCATAAGCAGGCAACCCATCAGTGCGGCGAGTACGTTGGGAACTCTCCCACTGACCATCAAACCAATCACGAGCGCCAAACAAATGACGGCGGGAATTGCCTTTCCGTGAGCGGGAAGTTCGTCTTCGAGTTCGGCTGGAAAATTGAACACGACAAAGTCACTGCGTTGCGACTGTAAGCCGCGAATCGCACGCCACGGACCAAGCACCAGAAGCGTGTCACCGATCTCCAGTTCTTCGTCGCTAAGGTCACCATCGATCGTAGCCAAGCCTCGACGGAGGCCAACGACACGAACCCCAAATTTGTCGTAGAAATGCCACTCTGCCAGCGAATTGCCGATGAGTCCGGAATTCGCTGTCAAAATTAACTCAGCCATGCCGAGTTCTTGCGATCGATCAGAAAAATAGCCGCCGGTTAGTGGTAACGATTCGAGCTCATACTTTTGGCGCATCGCCTCAACTGTCGATGCATCGGCGCTCGAGTCAACCAGCAACACATCGCCAGCCTGAATGGGCGTATTCACGGTAGGCACAATCAGCGACTTACCGCGCTCGATGGCGATTAACTTGGCGTTCACAGTTTCGCGATTGCGAAGCGATTCGACGGTCTCGCCGACGAATGCCGACTTCTCGCTGACTCGCACGCGATGCTCGCGTGTCGCTAAGTTGTATTCTTCGACCCAATTCGCAAGCGTCGGCACACCAGTGTAATCGGCCACTACCTCGTCGTGGCCGTTCAGCCACTTGCGGGCAAATGTCATATAGACAATGGCCAGCAGAATCACGGGAACTCCAAACGGAGTGAAGGCGAAGAAGTGGAACCCATCGAATCCGTTGCGTTCGAGTTCGCTGCTCACCACCAGGTTCGGTGCGGTCGCGATCAAGGTCATCATGCCGCTGATGAGCGCGGCCATGCTGAGCGGCATCATCAACCGGCTTGAGCGGGTTCCGGTGCTTTGCGCAATTCGCAACGTCACCGGAATGAAAATGGCCGTCACCGCGGTGGAGCTCATCATCGATCCCAGTCCACAGACAACGGCCATCAAGAGCGCCATGAGTTTGGTCTCGCTACTGCCGGCCTTGGCGGCGAGCCAGTCACCCAACATGCGAGCGACGCCGGTGCGAACAAGACCATCGCCAATAACGAACAGAGCCGCGATGAGCACGATGTTTGCGTCGCTAAAGCCGGCCAGAGCTTCAGAGACATCAATCACGCCAGTCAGCGGGAGGGCCGTTAGCATGATCAGCGCGACCACGTCCATCCTTGGCTTGTTGATCGCGAACATCACGATCGCGGCCACCAATAGCGCAACGACAACGGCTAGCTCTACGGACATCGCACGATACCGGAATACCCAGACGAATACGGGAAAGTCAGCATCGACTTTCGCCGTGACGCTGCGGTGCTTTTATAGTCTGGCGCGTCTGGTGAAACAAGCGGCGCGACTAAAAATTGTACTGAGCTAGACCGTGCAGACGTTCGGCCCGAGCACTTGTGCCATTGAAGTTTTCGCGGTCGCCTGTGATGTACTCGATCCCAAGCGACAGTCGAGGCACCGGAATCCACCACAGGCTGGCGGCTAGGTACTCGGCAGAGTCATAGGTCGCGCCCGGCTGGTCGGCATTGTTGTCGACGTTCACATTCGCGTAGGTGAAATTGCTGAGCCACGACTTATTGAACCAATGCTCGTAGCTGGCGTTCCAGGCGGTTGCCTGAACCAAGTCGAACTCACCTGTGACCGGATTCACCTGTCCGTCCAGGCCCTGACCGGCAAGGTCGTTGACGTAGCGACTGATGCCCGAACCCCAGGTCGCTTGCAACAGAACGCGACTGCGTGTCAGCCCCGACGGATTGGCCTCGTGGACCGGGTCGGTACAAAACAAGATCGCCCAGGGATGAAACACGGCGTTCCCGCTTATACCGCCGCCCGTTTGTTGGATGACCTCGCCCCCATTTGGTTCGTAGCCAAGTGTGCGTAGGAGCCCACCCAACTGAAGATGGCCACGGTCGCCTTCGAGGCGCAGGTGTGTTGCGAAGTCGGGGACTCGTTGAACGTTTGTTCCTAGTTGATTTGTGGTAATGTCGGAAAAACAGCGTTCGATGCTACCCGCCCAGAAGATTTGCTCGGCCAATGGCAGCGTCACGCGGAGCGAAGGTTGCCGCTGATTGATCCAACTGTTCGGTCCCTGAAAATCAACCAAACTGGGCCAGTTGGTGCCATCCATGAAGACCGAGTTTTGTTGACCGAAACGAAAATAGCCGAAATCAAAGAATGCGTGTCGCAATCGAAAGGGGTTGCCTCCACCGCCGGCCGCTTGTGCCGGACCGTTGAAAAAGTCACCCTCGATAAACGTGTGAACATTCCACTCGTCGTGGGCAGTCGGTGTCCAGGTTTCGATTGCGAATCGACTAATCCGCCCACTCATGTTGTAATTCTGTCCCGCCCCTTGCGGCACGGGAATGGTGTTCGTCACAAACGAGTCGGTGCTGCCAATCGGATCAAAATCGTACAGGGCCGCCATTCGCACAAATCCCCGCAACCGAAACGATGTATTGGTCCCCGGAGCGAGGAACGAGCCGGGATAAAGCCCACGTACGACGTACTCGTTTCGCTCTTCGCTGCTCACTCGCGGCGACGGAGTGAGCCGCGTGTACTCTGGCTCGCCCGGTGCGTCCTGATAGTCGCGTTGGTAATATCCTGCCGGGCCATAGTCGGCAATCGGCCGCGCGCCATCCTCGTCGGTCTGGTTAAAATAAGACTGGCTGTAGAAGTAGTCAGGCAACTGCCTCGACGTGACTTGGTAGTCGGCCCCCGGCGCGTCTTGCTGCTCGGGCAAGACTTGCGATTCGGGCAAGATAAACTCGGGTACATCGAGCGAGAGACTTTGGGCGAGTAGTACGGGGGCGCCAAAAACCAGCAATGACAATGCAAAGACAGCACGGCAACTGGCGATTGTGTTCATGCGTCGATGCACCGGCGGCGAGATTATCGGTTCGTCTGCAAGAGCTATCGTCGCCTCGACTGGGTCGACTTTAACGATTGCGGTGACTATACCGATTTTGCAGGTTCTTCGTGGATGCCGAACACGATCGCGTAGAGCACCGGCGTGACGATGAGTGATAGCACGGCTGCGAACGATAGGCCGAACATGATGCAGACCGCCATTGACCCGAAGAAGGGATCGGTCAGCAGTGGAATCATGCCGAGCACTGTGGTGATAACAACCATGCAAACCGGGCGCATTTTACTGGTACCGCCATAAAGGATGGCTTCGTACGGATCTTTGCCTTCGTCGATTTCGGTGAAGACTTTGCTCAACACAACAATCTGGCTCTTAATCAATTCGCCAGCGAGCGCGAGAGTTCCGAGTAGTGCCATGAAGCCAAAAGGCTGACCCGTCACGAGCAAGCCGAACACTACCCCGACCATCGCCAGCGGCATGATGAGCCAGATCACAGCAGTCACTCTAAACGAGTTGAACAAGCAAACTACGATAAACACCATGATGGCCAAGAAATAGGGAATTGGCGCAGCAAGCGCGGCACGCGCATCACGCGAATCTTCGTATTCGCCACCCCAGTCGAGCGAATAACCGGTCGGCATCTCAATCGATTCGATGGCTTCGCGAACGCGTCCGAACAGTTGGCTCGGAAGTTCTGTGCGTGGATCAGCGTGCACGGTGATCGTCGGAAAGCGGTCGCGTCGCTTCACTACCGGCGTTTCCCAGTCGATGTCGACCCCCGAAACGATCTGGCTCATGGGAATCATTCGACCGGCAACTGGGCTCCAAATCTGCATGCTGGCAATCGATGCGACGTCGTTTCTTTCGTCGAGCGGCGGTCGTGCAACGATGGGTAGCAGTCGTGTCTCCTGCGGATAGTCGCTCGCTTCGGATCCGGCGTAGCCCGGATCGCGATAGAACCCGACGACGCGACCTTCGAGGCTTGTTTGCAAAGCGCGAGCCACGTCGACACGGGTCAATCCGTTGCGTCGCGCTTGTGACTCGAACAGCGCGGGACGGATAGTTTTTTCGCGCTCGAGCCAGTCGTGTCGAACCCCTTTGGCCCCTCCGTCTTCGTCGAGCACCGCCATCACCTGGTCGGCTAGTTGCCGGAGCTTGGTGGGATCGGGACCGCGGATACGGGCCTGAATACGACCGCCATCGCCGGGTCCAAGCAAAAACTTGTTGGCAACCGCGTTGGCATCGGGATATTGCTCGTCGAGATATTGCTGGATATCGGTCACCAAATCATCGATCGCATCGGGGTCGTCGACCATCACCAGAAATTGCACATAGGCACGATTCTCGGACTCAGGCGAATAAACCAACAAGAACCGCATGCCACCGCTCCCCACAAACGCGGCGGTGTGAGTGACGTGAGGGAACGCTCCCACATAGTTTTCGACCTCTTCAGCAAATCGCTCGGTCTGCCGAATGTGCGTACCGCTCGGCAAAAACACGTCGACCATAAACTGTGGGCGAGTCGCTGGCGGAAAAAAGCTTTGATCAATTTTGGTGAATCCGTACAGTGAAGCGATGAACATCGCCACGGAAACTAGGATCACTAACCATCGATATCGTAGCGACAAGATTAGCAAATTGCGGTAGGCCCTGAATATCGGACCGCCGTAGGCATCCTTTGCGTCTCCACCTTTATTGTTGGCCGAAAAGAACAATGCTCCCAGCATCGGTGTCACCGTCACCGACGATACCCAGCTCAAACTCAGCGCGATGAGGATGACCCAGAACAGGGAATTGCAGTATTCGCCGGTGCGATCTTCTGACAGCCCGATCGCGGCGAATGCGATGACTCCAATGGCGGTAGCGCCAAACAGCGGCCATTGATTTTGTGCGATCACATCTCGCACTGCGTCGAGCTTATCGTCGCCGGCTTCGATGCGTACTTTGATGCCTTCGATCACAATAATCGCGTTGTCGGTCAGCATACACAAAGCGATAATGAGCGCCCCGAGCGAAATGCGTTCCATCAACAGGCCCCCCACCATGTACATGA
>JBGSWC010000285.1:0-3316 GCA_041752635.1 Pirellulales bacterium
CGTCAGTAAGCGGAGTGACACGTCGAATGCAGTTGCGAATGCTCCGCTTACTGACGTGCGCGGCGCGAGTACCGGGCCCTGTAGTGGACCTTGTCAAAGGTCCAGCCCGCGCGACCGAGGCGCGGGAGGTTTAACAACCTCCACTACGGTGCCGCGCGCAGCATGGCAACCGGCACCCGGCCAAAAATTGTTGTCGAAATTGGCCGCGCGGTGTGGTAGAAAGGGGGCATGAAACTCTGTTCGACAAACACTTCTATACAAGCCAGAGGGTGGCACCCGACGCCTCAACCCTTTCCACTCGACTCTCCCCACTCGACTCTCAACTCTCCAAAATGGGTTTTGTCCAAAACGTCGCCAACTGGTCAGTCAAAACCCAGGTACGAAATTCACCCGCGATGTGCGAAATCGACTGGAAAACAAGTGGTTTTTGCGATTTCGGCGAAAGACAAAAATCGGGGTTTTGTCCCCTCCAATCGTGTTGGCTGTTTCGTGGACAAAACGGTCAGAACGAAAGCCGAGCGATCGGCGATCATCCTTCATCCTTCATCCTTCTCCGTCATGTTCGACCACAACGGCGACGTGAAAGCGCGGTACCGCGTTACTCGGCAATATCAAACGAAAACAACAAATCCTGATCGCGGAGATAGAGCCGGCCGTTGGCGATGACGGGGTGCGTCCAGATGCGTCCCTTCGGTTTGCGGATTTCAGTTTGGGGGTCGAGTGTGAAGCGGCCCCGTTCTCTCCACTCTTCGGGGGTGGCTTCGATAAGCACGATTTCGCCGGTGCTTTCGTCTTGCAGATAGAAACGCTCGTCGGCGTAGGCGATGGCTCCTTTGCCAAGTTTGCTCCGTTCGCGCCAAACTTCTTCGCCGGTCATAAAGTCCTGGCACATCCAGCCCGATGGGTCGCTATGTCCATAAACTCCATCGCCCAACAGCAGCACTCCGCCGTGATGGTTCTTCATCACTTTGTTGTCGTAGACTTCTTCGACGCTGCGGCCATCGTCGGCCAATTTCAAGAGTCGACAACCGACGCCATAGCCGCTGGTAACGTAGACGAATCCGTCGCGATAAAGCGGCGTCGGGATGACAGCCACTTTACCGGGCCAATCGGATTGCCAGAGGACTTGGCCCGAAGCGGGTTCAACGCCGACGACATGATTCGGCAGCAATTGCACGTATTGAGGTTGGCCGTTGTGTGTGATTTTAATGATCGACGAGTAGTGAGCCCCGTCGGTGGCGTCGGTCGTCCGCCACAGCACTTTGCCAGTCATTTTGTCGAGTGCGGCGATGGCCCCTTCGCCACCGCCGGGAGTGCAGACGACTTGATTGCCGTCGACCAGCGGCGATTCGCTGTAACCCCAAACGGGAACCTCTCCGCCGAGGTCGTCGGCCAGATTGAGTCGCCACTTTTCGCTGCCTGTATCAGCATCGAAGCAAACCAAATTTCCGCGACCGGCCAGCGCGTAAACGCGATCGCCATCAACGGTTGGAGTTCCACGCGGTCCGTTGCCCCAGCCATTATCGAGTTCGGGTCCGAGTGGTTTCGCCCAGAGTTCGTCGCCCGTGGCGACCGAGAGGCAAAGCAAGTGCGAAGTACCTTCGCGCGAGCCCATGATATAAAGACAATCGCCAACCACCGCCGGACCGCCGTAGCCGACGCCACAGTCCTTGAAAAGCCAAACTCGTTTCGGACCACCCTCGGGCCACAGTTTGAGCAACCCGGTTTCTTGGCTCAAGCCATCGCGTTGGGGGCCAAGCCATTGCGGCCAGTCGTCGGCGAGCAAGCGAGTTGTCGAGAGAAGCAAGACCAAGGCGAACAATGTGCGAACGATGACCATAGAGGAACTCGCGATAGGTGGGATAGGGAGGAAGGCGCGGTAGACAGATTCTACACATCGAGCCGGCGCTCGTCACGCACCAAATCGCCGCCGCCGATGTGTCGAGTGATGTGTCGGTGTGTCGAGCCGCAACGGTCAGTTTTCGGGCTGTGCTGTTTCGGTTTGCGTATCGCCCGTTTTGGCTTCTTCGGTTTTCGGTCTCAGTACCAATCGTACCCAGGTGCCCAGTGGAGGGATTCGCTCTTCGAAGGCTTCAAAAAAGAGTCCATCGTTCGTCTGGGTGCTCTCGGCCGGAACGTCGAGCATTGCCGAGCTGAAATTGCTGACGCAGATGAAGTCACCTTGCTCGGCGAGGTAGACCCTGTCGCCTGTGGTTTCGTCTTGCCAAAAACCGCTGCCAGCGAAGACCCAGGGCAAGGTCATGGGCTTTTCGGTGCGCGCGTCGCGGACCCAGTCTTGGGCTTTGGCTTTTTTGCGGTTGCCGTCTTTGTCGAGCCAATAAACTTCGATCTCGATCTCCGTGCCGGTCGGCGGATGGTAGCTCTCGTCGTAGCGAACGGGAGTGCCGGTCTCGGCGCCCACATTCAGCAACCCGGCATGGGCGAGAAACGCTTTGGTATTGCACGCCACAATCGACTCGTGTTCTTTTGTTCCTTTGGTGCAAGCGAACATTTCGAGCGGCCCATTGCGGAGTGTGACTTGGCCATCGATCATCACGATGCCACGCTCTTTGTCGACCCAGATATCGTAGTCGGGGCTGAGTTTCTTGCCCGACGTGGGCGGAGGCAGCTTTTTCGGTTCGGGCATTTCGGGTTCGTCGTCGACCGGCGAATCGGCCCCCTCGGCAATTGGCTGTGTCGCTGGCCCGTCGGCGACGGGTGGCTCCTGGGCAGTCGCTTGGGCGACGAACCCGACTAGCATGACTCCCGCCAATGCGACGTGGCTGTGTTGCGTGCTGAGGATTGAAACACTGTTCCCCGAACATAGGGCGCGGTAATATACGAGACTTAGCATCTTAGATTGCCTCCGTGATAACACTAATTTTTGAGCGGTCGTCGATTCGTGAGTAAATCGGCCCTGCTCATTCTAGCAGGGAAGCCGTGGTGAGAACGATTCCAATTGACACCGAAAATAAAAATGGGAGTGTCGCAATGACAAGCAACGACACGCCCGATTCGCTCCTTATCAGTTTGCTGGACGACTGGTCGAAAGGCAAGCTGTGGGTCCGTGGCGTCGATGCGGGTCTCACCAAAGGCTGGAAAAAACTCGCTCCGCGCGACGCTTGGCACTCTTGGCAGCAGTATCTCGTCAAACGCAGACCGGTCGCCCCACTGGCGAAGCTCGTCAAAGGCGAGGGCGATGCTGTGTTATGGTCGATCGACGCGGCCCAAAGCGACATGCTCGTGGGCTGGCATCGCGACTTAGTAAAGTTGAGCGAAAAGGCTCGCCCCGCTCGACCGCGCGAAATCGAAGACC
>JBGSWC010000286.1:0-3206 GCA_041752635.1 Pirellulales bacterium
ACTCCTTACGAGTGGCAGTCTTGGCTCGGGTGGCGGTGCGGTACCCGAACCTAGTTCAATCGTGCTACTGGGTGTGGCCGGTTTTGGCCTTTTAGTTCGTCGAAAGTAAATTGAGCTTAACAATAATCCGATTCGGTCAGGATCCCAAATCGGATCGTGAGCTTGCTTCTCAGCGTCGCTGAGAATAACAGTGGTGCTAGTAGGAATTAACTTTTTTTCGTTGTGAATTCTCTCCCACGTCTTTCGTAATTCCATCAATTGAGGAGTGACTAATGAATTCGTTAAGAGCTTGTTTTACCTTGGCCGCTGTAGTAGCGGCTTCGACGAGTACCATGCCGAATGCTGCGGCAGCAATCCTATCGGTCGAAGCTGCCAACAATGCCACCGTTCAACCTGGCGGCCCACGTTCGGGTGGCAGTGGCACGGCTTTCTTCAACATTGAAGGCAGCAGTAATGGCAACTTTTCCAGCTTTGGCGTTGCCGACTTTAGTTTCGGTACCGTTGATCCTGTCACTGAGATTGGCTCGATAACACTGAAGCTTACGCAATCGAATGTCAACTTTACCAACGATGGGACAGTTATTGCCTACCTCGATACTTCATCGAGCTTGGTTGGTATCGAGCCCGGCACGTCACCGCTCGCGTTCGACTTGACCGGCGGCGATCCTGGTACAACAAAAGACGTGACTGACGGCGACTTGACCTTACTTGAGTTCTCCGGAGGTCCGATCGCATTCACCGAGACGATGACGGGCAACGTTGACTCCTATACGCTCGGTTTGACTCCAGCGATTGAAGCCGAATTGGTGAGTCGACTAAACGCCGGCGATCCCATCCGTGTCGTTCTCGGCACCGGTGACGCTGCAGTGGCCGCGACTTGGGCAGGCTACACCAACTCCAGTTTCGACGGACCGACCCTGGTCATCAACACGAGTGTGGTTCCTGAGCCTGGGTCAATCGCATTAATTCTTTGCGGCCTCGCCGCGGTGGCGGCCTTTCGCCGCGGCTAATCGTCCAGGCTCGGTTCCAAAAAATGACGCGGCCAATCGTTTAATTGGCTGCGTCATTTGTACTCCCGCCGTCACGCCACGAGTGGGTGCTCGAAAGCCTCGCGCCAGCCGCCTGCGGATAGCCATTCAGGAACTCCGAGGGTGCTAGCTGTCGCTTGCCAGCGGGTTGGAGCGCGAGCAACTCGAGCCAACCGTCGGCGGTGGCCGCCAGCAGGTGCTTCTCGACTAGCGCGAGTCTGCCTGGTTCCGCCGGCGGTTGGTCACTGGCCACAGGGCGCGTCTTGTCAATCGTGATCCGCAGCGGTTCGCGGCCCGGGAGTTCGAGAAACGTAAATGTCCGCGGCCACGGCTGCAGCGCTCGCACTCGATTGTGAATCGCTTGCGACGGCTGGTGCCAGTCGATCAGCCCATCTTCTTTGCTCAGTCGCGGAGCCCGGCTGGCGAAACTCTTGTCTTGGGGCACCGGCGACATTGAGTCTGTGTCGAGTTCCAGAACCACCTGCAACACAGCAACGGCTCCCAGCTCTGCGAGGCGTGCTTCGAGCTCGCCGGCCGTTTCCATCGGGCCAATTTCTACCCGCTGCTGCGCGAGGCAGGGACCGGCATCGAGTCCGGGCGTCATTTGAATCACTGTATTGCCCGTCTCGGCATCGCCATTGAGCACGGCCCACTGTACTGGTGCCGCGCCTCGGTACTTGGGCAGCAGCGACCCATGCAGGTTGATGCCTCCTAGCCGCGTCGCCGCCAGCACTGGCGGCCGGAGGATTTCGCCGTAGTCGCACACAACCAACAAGTCGGCATTGAGTTCAACGATTCGCTCGACCGACTCAGCGAGGTTCGCGCTGTCAGGCGTCCACAGTTCGAGACCGAGCTCTTCGGCTGCATGGTGCATCGGCGGCGAAGGGGTCCCACGCCTCCCGCGAAATGGTCGCGACACCACGAGCAGCACTTCGTACTCGCTCGCTGCCAGCGCCCGCAAAGTGGGGACCGCGAACGGACCGGTGCCCATCATGATGATTCGCATTTTTGTGTTGCGTGGTTAGGTGCGGAGTTTTTCGAGCGTTTCCCACCGCTTGGCGATGGTCGCTTCGCTCGGGGCGTCGCCGGTGACGAGTTGGCTTTCCCAAGCGACTTCAAACTCGTCGAGCAGGTAGCGCACCTCGGCTAGTTCGGTGGGCGAGAGCCGGTCGGTGAACATCGTTCCGTCGAGGTGGTCGACTTCGTGCTGCACGACGCGGGCGTCGAACGCTTCGAGGTCGTCGACAATCTCGTTGCCCGCAAGGTCGAATCCGGTAATGCGGATCTTCGTGTGACGCGACACGGGTGCGTGAACACCGGGCAAGCTCAAACAACCCTCTTCGCGATCAGCCGACCCTTTGCCGCCTGTCAGCACCGGGTTGATGAACACCCGCTCGGCTTCGGGCTGCTGACTGTTGCCGGTCGGGTTCATCACAAACAACCGATAGGGCAGATCGACTTGATTGGCGGCGAGCCCCACCCCTTCGTGCTCGTACATCAAGTCGATCATCTCGGCGACCATCGCGCGCAGCTCTTTATCGACCCGCTTCAGCGGTTTCGACACACGCCGGAGCGTGGGGTGCGGGTAATGGATGATTTTGAGAGACAAAATGCTGGCGGCGCGACCGTGTCGTGAGACGTACACATCACGTCATTCCCGCGCAGGCGGGAATCCAGAGGGAAGCCGTGGTGTCTAGATTCCCGCCTGCGCGGGAATGAAGCTCGCTTCGCTCTCGTAATGTCGTTTCCCTAATATAGCGCCAGCACCTACCATTTTGCTACCGGGGCTTCGCGTTGCCTTTGTTGGCCCCCGGCGATAGAATCGCGCGCTATGAGCCACATTCTTCAGCCGTTGACCGCGCGACCGCAGGTGCCTGCTTGGTTGTTCTCGACCGTGGTGCACATGCTGCTCTTGATATTGATCGCGTTGTGGGTTGCACGCACACCACAGGGAGCGGCCGAGACGACGCTGCGTGACGTTGGCATTGTGCTCAAAAGCGTGACCGCCGAGGGAGAGAAATTCGAGGGCGAAGAGGCCAACAGCGACACACCTGCCGCCAACCCCAATCAAGCGACCACTGCCATCGACCCGATCGAGGCGCTTCCCGACGCCAACGAGTCAAGTCATTCGAGCGAAGTGTTGCCTCAGCTTCCCGATGGCATGTCGGCCGCCGAAGC